>JAJZKM010000015.1 GCA_021804085.1 bacterium
TAGCCTTACAAATCCATTACTATAATACTAGAAGAATCCATCTAGCTTTAAAGACTACACCAGCTAACTACGCTAAGTCTTTAATTAAAACCTCACACAAGCTGTCCGAGAAAGTGGTAGCTTGACAGTAAGATCAGTTACATGAGTACCCTAAGTCAAACTCCGGGAACAAGTGTGCCGGAAGGATTTGTTCCACTTTTTGAATGGCAGAATAACCGCGATGACGGAGCTGGCCTGATGGATCTTGTTACCGTTGAGCGTGATGGCAAGCCAACTGAGATTACTAACTTTGCCATAATCCAAGATGCATTTCGTGATTGTATCCCTCCGGTAAAAGTTCATATAGCCGAGGCTTGGAGCGAGGACGCAAAAACATCAAAAACTGTATTGACCAAACAACAGGAAGAAGGGAATATCTCAAGCCTTCAGCAATTTCAAAAATTTGTGGTAGGCGTCTACCTGAGACCAAATGCAACAGCAACACAAAATTCTTCAGAAACATAATGTAGGAATTATTTTAGGCGATCCTCGGCATACTTTTTGTTTTGACGGTTAATGCTAGATAGCAATTCTAGTTCCAATCCCTGCTTTTGTGCTAGTTTTATTAAAGCCAAAGTATCTTTAGGTAGACATTTGCCGTCAAACCCCCTTTTACTCGAGAAGACCATTGTGCTCATTGGCTCAACCCTGTCATCTAGTAGCCAACCCTCTCTAACCGTGTGCCAATCTATGCCTAAAGATTTAGATAAATCGTACATTTCATTGACAAATGTAATCTTTAAAGCGCTGTAAATATTAGCCATGTATTTTATTAGTTCAGCCTCTGTTGAGTTACACTGAAAGAACTTAACCATTGGCCCATAAATTATTTCGAGATACTCTATGATCTTGCTTCTAGCTTTAGCTGAACCACCTAATATTACGAACGGGTTTTCTTGCATACTTTTAAAATACGGATTGTTGTACGTGCTTTCACTAACGTATTCAGGAGAAAAAACTATATCTTTCTTGGTCATGTCTATTAATGCCTGAGTAGTACCGGGCTCAACTGTTGATTTGATTAAAATTAGTTTTTGTGGAATATTCCTAACAATTTCTTCTACTATTGACGTATCGCAGCTGCCATCTTTATTTGAAGGAGTCGGCACACAAATAATTGCAAGTTCTGGTTCTGCAAGGTCTTCATCTGAAGGATTCATATTAAGACCAGGGTCTTTAATAATAAGTTGGTAGTGATTCTTGAATAATTCCTCTACAGCCTTACCTACGTAACCATAACCGTAAAGTATAATTTTTTTCATTGCTATATCATCTTTTATTAAATTTTCTGCATATAGTACATGATGTTATAATATAATACAAATTAACTTGAAATGATTAACTGATGAGCCATTCAGCATGTGAGGTCGAAGACTACAGAAGACTAGTGGAAGACACTCTACCAATTGTAAGAGAAGTGTCGCGCACAGCATTGGCCTTACAGCAACGTACAATCAATGTTAAGTTTAAGGCCGACGGCTCACCAGTTACACAGGCCGATCACGCCATAGAAGAGTTTCTATTTGATGAACTGGGCAGACTTACGCCAGATGATGGCTTTAAAGGAGAAGAGAATCGGACTAGAGCTTCGAGTTCAGGACGTGAATGGATAGTAGACCCAATTGATGGTACCGTTCAGTTTATTAGAGGTCAAGAGTTCTGGTCAATTCTGATGGGGTTAGAGGATCAAAAAGTTGGCAAAGTAGGCATTATCTCTTTTCCCGCCAGAAATGAGCTAATATACGCTAGTACGGGTAATGGTTGCTGGGAAGAAACTAGTGGAAGTGTTAAAAAGCTAGAAGTATCTGACACTCATGAGCTATCTAGAGCCTATATCCTTCACAATGGTATAGAATTTGCTCGAAGAGTTAAGCGTGCAAAGAGATTAAGCGTACTATTATCCTCGGTTGGGGCAGAACGAGGCTATGCAGATGCGTTCGGACATATGGAGGTAGCTCGAGGTCACTCAGATTGCATGATAGACTTTATGACAGAACATCATGATATAGCTGCAGTTCGTGTAGCTATAGAGGAAGCAGGTGGACATTGGTCTACGCTAAGTGGTGGGCAAGAATTGGGCCAAGAAGATGCCGGATCGATCACTACTAATGGAATTTTACACGAAATTATTAGAGAAATGTTAGAGCGAGAAGACCCAGATACATTAGAATAAAGCTATGAGCATACCATACGCTAAGCATGAAATAACCAATGATGATATTGACGCAGTAATCAAAGCCTTAAAGTCTGGATACCTTACTGGCGGCTCAAGCATCACTGAGTTCGAAGATAGCTTTAAAAATCATGTTGGATCTAATTACTCTGTAGCCGTTTCTAGTGGCACAGCAGGTCTTCACTTAGCAGTGGCGGCACTGGGTATAGATCAAAACAAAACAGTACTTATGCCCTCATTAACATTTGCCGCCACAGCTAACTGTGTACTGTACTGCGGCGGTAAGGTTGAATTTGTTGACATAGACCCAAAGACATACCTAATCGACCTTGATTTAGTCGAAGCTAAACTTAAGAGTAATCCGGAAAAATACGCTGGTGTTATTGCTGTAGATTTTGCTGGTTATCCTATTGATATAAAGGAGCTATCCAAGATATGCAAAAAGTATGGCGTATGGCTTATAGAAGATGCAGCACATGCTCTAGGTGCTGTCTCAAATAGAGGAAACACCCCAGCTAAAGTAGGTAGTAGTAAATTCTCTGATGCAACTGTTTTTTCTTTCCATCCAGTGAAACACATAACTACGGGTGAAGGCGGAATGATTACATCTAATAATCAAAATGTTGCACATAAGATATCTCTTTTAAGGTCTCATGCGATGAATAAAGATGACCCAAGGTCAAAAACTGAGGGCTGGTATTACTCAATCAAGGAACTTGGCTATAACTATAGGATAAGTGATATAAATGCCGCCCTAGGTACAAGTCAGTTGCTTAGAGCCGATATGAATCTTGTTAAAAGACAAAGGGTAGCATCGATTTATAATTCTCGCCTAAGCGGCTTGAACTTAAAGCTTCCATACAGCAACCGATTGGATAGTCACGCCTATCACCTTTATGTTATTCAATCGTCTTCCCGACATGATTTATATAATAAACTCAGGGATAAAGGTATATATACGCAGGTTCATTACCTACCTCTCCACATGCAGGAATATTACAAGAACTTCGATGGCGTAGATAGCCTGCAAAATACTAAAGAATATTATGCTTCAAGTTTGAGTATACCTATGTATCCAAGCCTCACCGATCGGGAACTAGAATACGTAATTAAGTCGATAGTGGAATCGGTTTAATATGTCACTAAAAACTTCATTATCCTTTTTAGCAACTGACATATCACAAATGCCTCCCCCGGCTAAATACGGAAATAAGGCAATAGAGGCGGTTTCGTTCAATAGGGCTGATTTAGAAGATGGCAATTGGGAACTAGTTTGGAAAAATGTAGAGATAGCCTGCAAAAACTATTTACCCAAGAACGTAACGTACCATTTTCCAATGAATGATTCTGATTACGTAGAGGATGAGTGGGTTTACTCGAAGCTCATCGAAGCTTATAGGCGCGTTAATGATTTAGATTTATCCGGTATGGTAATTCATTCAAATAGGATTAAGACATTTAGCGAATGGTCGCTACTAAATGTTCGTGATGAACAGAAAAAAGTTTTAGATAGATTAAAAAGCTTAGTTAAAACAACAAAAAAAGCCCCTTCTAGTTGGTTGGGGCTAGAAAATATGCCTTTAGTAGGTAATAGTGGTTACGATATTGACCCATTGTTCTGTTTTGTAAGTGATTTTGAAAACTTACCAGATGGCGTTGGTATTGTCTGGGATATTTGTCATGCCGTAAGCACTGTAGAATATTTACACGCTCATGAAGAAAAAAGATTAAAAGAAGACCTGACATTAAGAACCTCTAACGATGATTACTTGGACTTTGTAACTTTACAAAGAAAAATACAGCATTATCACTTTGCGGGAGTCAAGGGCTTGAATGATCCAGAGTCTAATAAGGTTTGCGTAGAAGGGGTGTTGCCCACAGAAAGTAGCATTCCGGAAGGAGTCTATATAAAGGCTGTAAAACTTATGGACAAAATGTCACCGGGAGCATCAATCAATTTCGAAGTACAAGAGCGCAATTATTATGAGCGAGATACTGCTCCGATAATACTGAATTGGGTTAAGGGGTGTCTCTGAAAATATTAATCTTCACTGGTAGATCTTAGGTACGTATTCTATTTTAGCCCCCCACCTTAATTTTGCTTTAAGTAGGGAGTCCGTGTGCGATTCACCCATGTTAAATAGACGAATCCCCCTATCTACTGAAAAGCATAGCATGTGCCAGATAAGGGCCTGATTAGAGCACAATTGTTTATATTCCTCGTCCCATCCATGAAAAAGATGAAAAGCCTCATTGCCATCGTATATAAGTGAAGCCACGCCTATTATTCTGCCTTTATATATAGCCACAAAGGTCTTTGAGACTGCTGTCTGTAGCTTTGTGGTAGATAAACTTAAAAATAAGTCATAATCAGTTAAATATTGAGCATGAACCTTTTTCTGGGTTTTAGTTAGTAAAAGGTGCGCTTCCTTAACCTCATCTAAGGTTAGTATATTAATTTCCCTAATTATAACTGCGCTTTTATTTGATTTTCTAATCGCCGTACGCGCATTTCCACTCAATGTCTTATTAAAAACAGTATCCGTATTGTTGGCTAACTCTATGCGGCACGTTTTTGAAAGGTTGATTTTGCTACTCTCTGAATTCTCCCATACAGATGATGGGTAAAGGATTGCCTTGATGTGATCGGAATTAATAAACAGGCGTAGCTGAGCAATAATCTTAATTACATACTCAAGTTCTTTACCCACGTCCACTAGTCTATGGGTTGGTAGTGGGCCACCGTATCCAATCCCACCGATACTATACTCGTTAGGTTTACTTGCCCAAGGATTGTTTTTGTATAGTGGGACAAGCCATTTTAGACCTTCAATCTGTGCTAACACGGGCGAGAAGCTCCCACCTAATATCTTAGTTGTAAGCATACCCCATCCATAATCTTGGAATGGGCTAGCATAGGGGCTACTTTTCTTCAGTGTTGTCCATTGATTTTCAGAAATAATACTGAACTTTACATCCATACTTTATTCCATCACTTCACTAGTTAACCTTACCAATATATTAAGGACTTTTCTTTTCTGGGTTTTACTGTGATACCAGTTGAAAGGGATAATAATTACGCTGGCTGCGATTTTGTTACAACATTCAGTTTTTTGAGACAAGTAATTTTTATTTTTCGTAATTTTATTAAGCGGATAGTAATACCAAGTAGTCTGGATGTTGTTACTAGACATTACCCTTAACAGTTCATATCGTTCACTACTAGGCATGGCTAAGGCCATTATTGAGGGGAAATTGATAACCTCTCGAATGTATTTATCGACGTTTGTTTTCTCCATATTACTTCTCTCGCATAGATCTTTATAATCCTGTGAGTGACGGCACGTATTTTTCTCCATTTCCAGAATATTTCTATATGCACAGTATGCGTCCATAAAATTAATTGGCACGTGCATTATATGAACTTTTCTTCGTTGGTCGTTAAGCAAATTGTCTAACCTATCGTAGAATACACTTCGATTTCTTAAGTGAAGTTTATGAAACGGCGGGCTATGTAATTGTATCTTTTGGCATATTGTATTGAACTGATCTTGAGCCCAGGAAAAAATTGAAACCTTTGCTTGTTTATTAGTGTATACAGGCTTAAAATTTTGGGCATATAATGCTCCGCCGCCTGAACCAGCAATAGGTTTATTATGACCGAATGAAATTAGTACTACCGTGGCATATAATTTAATTTGCGGCATTATTTTCTCATACATCAGTGGAAAAGATTGAGCTTCATCAAAAATAATCTTTACATTGTTTTTTACAAGCTTCTTTAAGATTATCTCGTTACGAACACGAGGCCCAAAATAGTTCGGCCACAATATAAAATCGCACTCATGAAGTATAGTAAAGTCTGCCGCATCATCAGAGATAGATAGGTCTTCTGCAAGATCTATGAAAACGGGATGATAACCAGCGGATATGATAGCGTCAAGCACTTCCACGCAATTATAGGCAGGTAATGCTATATTAAGTTTTGCTGTTGGGGTCGTATTTTTATACTGACTTAGATAAACAAATAGTGCATTTGATCCTGATTCTGCAAAAAGAATATCTTCTTTATTTACTTTCAGCTTAGTCGATATAACTTCCCTTAGTAAAACATCTGGGTGTGATATTTTCCTAAACGCAAACTGGGCTCTTTTTGGGTAAAGTGGCACTGAAATTCGCTTCGGCGGTGGCGGAAACCGTGTATCCATGACTTACTTTTTTAGTAATTTTAATAGCGCAAGTCTCAAGTGCTCGTTATATCTGCTGAGTGCAGGTAGACTTATGCTCTCATCAATAGAATGTGCATCCTCCAGACGACCTGGCCCATACACAACGACGTCCTCTACCCCATAAGTTGAAAAAATTCGTGCATCACAAGGACTATTGAGCGTACCTACCACACCTTCGCCCGAACTTGATGTACCTATTAAAGCATCCGCAACTCTACTATCCTTAGCAGAGTGACCCCTAAAACCAAACTTAGAAAATTCTACGCTTATCGCCTCGAGGCCTTTAGCACCTAGTTGATGGATAATTGCCGGCTGTAATTGATTTTTCTCAACTTCAGGGGGATAGAATATGGTAGCCTCTGCCTTAACCTGACCTATTGGTATTGCTGCATCCCGGCCACCCTCAATCACACCAAAGTTGTATATAGCTTCAGTTGATCCGGAACCAAGCACACTTAATAAGGCTGCATCCAATATTCCGTCAAAACCAGATACCACATCTATCATATCATATAGGGAATTATTCATTTTAGTGGCAGAACCCATATGTTGAGAGCGACGTCTAGCAACAAGCTGCATATGCATAAAACCTAATGACCTTGTGGCTATAATACTGCTCGTTGGCTCGGCTATAAGGCCAACTGAATCAGTAGCGTCTAAATATCCTAGCCTCTCCAAGGTTCTAAATGAATGTATAGTGCCATTGCCGCCGATCTCCTCGTCTACAACTGCACAAAGTAGAATTCTGCCCCTCCATTCTTCTTTATTTTCAGCAAAATAAGTACCTACTTTCATCATTGAAGTTAGGCCCCCAAGCATATCGGAACTACCTCTGCCAACTATTTTATCACCGACTATCTCTCCAGATCTCCAACCATCAGAAGTTGCCCATAGGTGAGGATCGCTTACAATATCAACGTCATAGTGCCCATTAAGGATTATCGTTGGGCCGTCAGTACCAGAATCAATGAAGCCATAAACATTTGATTTAGGCCTGCCTACATCATCTGCATAATCTTCTCCAAAGGCACCCACATCAACATAATCAGGCTCGGCAGATAATTGTGATGAAAAATACTGTTCTTGCCAGGCATGATCCCAGCCTTCTGATAGTGCATGTTCAATTTTTTTAGCGCAAACCACTTGTCCATTTGAACCATATACCGGATGTTCACGGATAAGGTCTTGCATCAATGGCACTTGACTCAAACTAAGCTCTCTAGATGGTGGCGTACTCATCACTGTTTTCTTTCGTGACGTTTCCACTATTTACCCTTAGCCAATCTGCTACCGATAGTATTCCCTTTTCCAGATCATGGCTTGGAGCATAGCCTATAGCGCGCTTCGCTTTTTCTATATTAGGGCTTCTTTCAAGCACGTCTTCTGATAAGTTATTAAGGACATTAATATCTGAATCTGAGTCTGTTAACGCCACGATCTTTAGAGCTAACTCCTTAATGGACATACAGTGGCGATCATCTCCAATGTTAAAAGCTTCACCTGGTTTTGTAGACGCACCCATAAGTTCGATAACACCATTACAGAAATCTGAAATATGGCACCAGGCACGAAGCTGATTTCCATCATTATTAATAGTAATGGAATCACCATTAATAGCTTGGCTTATAAGTTTAGTCATTGCGTTTGAGCTATGCCTATATGATCCATAGACATTGAATGGTCTTACTATCACCGAATTGACACCGAACTCTTGAGCATAAGCCTTAACATAATATTCACCTGCTAATTTGCTTGCAGCGTAGCTCCATCTCTTCCCAATTGTCGGAATAACGCTATCATTATTTTCAACAGAATCCCTAGAGTTAACTCCATAGATCTCGCTAGTACTAAAATGCACAAACTTTTTTAAAGCATTTTGTTTTGCTGCAAGCTCGAGACAATTTTTCGTACCAATAACATTAATGTCCATGTTCAAAAGCTGTTTTTCACCTACAAGGTCTATTCCAAGAAAACCAGCTGCATGTATGATGTAATCGAAATCCTTACCCAACTTGTCAGTGTCAGTAGTACTTAATATAGATTCCTTAACAACCTCTATGTTTTTAAGTAGACCTAGAGCTAGATCTGCTCCAGTAGTTTGTGGCCCTATATTTGTATCAAATAAAACAAGGTTATTGCCTAAACTACTATTTGATAGCAGCGCCGCTAAATGCCCACCAATAAACCCAAAACCACCAGTTATAAGTATCCTGGAATTACTAATCATTGCCGACTGTTACTTCTTCGTATGCACTTCTTAATGCATCGGTTAGATTGTCTCTAAACTTATAAAATCTTCTAACATACCTATTACCCTCGCATTTTGTACTAGGATCACTTTCAAGCTCAAAACCTAGGGTATAAACTGCAAATCGCAAGCAGTTGGCAAGCAAAACAGCTTTAAATGAAGCATAATCTATATTGTTATCGACAAGCCACTCAGCACTAGGTTGGATAAATGCTTTAAATAACTCCGGCTTCCACTGCTCAATTCCCTCAAGTACGGAGAACTCCATCGCCCCTATAGCAATATCGTTAACTAATGCGCCGTAGTATGCATCACCAAAATCTATTATCCCGTTCAGATCACCGTTCTCTACAATTATATTCTCATAGAAAAAGTCTGCATGTACTATACCTTGAGGCGATCCAGCCAAAACAGTTCGGTATTCTTCAGAACCAATAATAGCTAATGCGTCTTTGAAAAAAGACTCTCCAGATAGATTGGGGTATTTTTCCAGGAATACATGAGTAATGCCTTCTATAAACTCTTCATCACCACTAGGCTCATCACCGCTGGGTTCATACCGTCCACTAACAGTAAGCATTCGCTGCAATAATATTCCGGCACTATGAGCAATTGATTTATCGTCCAGCTCAGATGAAAGAGTTTCTCCCGAGATTGGTACATATGCTATAACTCTATTTTCACCCATAATTTTTTCAATCGATCCATCAGTAAATTGAAGCAAAGCGGGAACTGGTACTCCATTTGCCCCCAAGAAGTCTAATGCCCTAGTCTCAAAACTCACACCTTCTTGGGTAGCTGCTTCTGTGGGATTAGTTCGAATAACTATCTCGCCTTGTTCGGCAGTATCTATAAAGTAATTTGAGGCTATAAGACCTTCGTCAGGCGAAACAGCTTCACCACTAGCATGAAATCCTAGCTGAGATAAAGTTTGATCAACCAATGCTCGTGAATCTAACATGGTTTCCTCCGTTGATCCTGGGTTAAGTGGTTCGATATTTGCTTCTTCAGACATATTTTACCTTGACGAATATTATTTTGTATACCATAGCATCTTTACCTAAAAACATCAATCCGGGCGTAGTATCTCACCACCTTTGCGACATAAAAGGTAGGCGTCCTAAACTGTTACTGTTAGTACCAACCTAACAATGAAAGGAACCTACCATGGCTTATTCTAACAACCCTAATCTACCTAGAGCGAGAGCCTTAGGATTAAAGCTGCTCATTGAGCAGAAACTACCAGCCCAGCTAGTAGCAAATAAATGTGGTGTTTATCGCTCTACTGTCTACCGTTGGAGGCTTAAGTGGCAAGACATTAACCAAAATGTTCAGCTGGAGAACTTTAATCGTCCGACAAGGGTGCTTGGCAGCCAGTTTAGGTTTGCTGCTCTTAAGTGGTTAATACCAACTCTAAGCTCTAGGCCTAAAAGCTCACCTAATGCTGTGCCTAAGCCTGTTGTTGAGCTTGTAATTGTGCTCAGGCAGATGCTGAAGCGTTGTGCTGAGGTTATCTGGTTTCATCTAACCCGTGACAATGGTGTAAGTATTAGTCTCAGTAGCGTTAGGCGCATATTAAAAATGTCACCTAGAGATTATGCTAAAAGCTTAGATAAATCTAAATTTAGAATGGATAAGGTGTTCGTTAAAGAGGGAGCTTGACAATATTTACCAACCAGGTGCATGATAGTCGAACTCAACAATATCGCAAAAAAAATACTTGACAATATTAGCTAACTTAGCTAATATTAAAACATGAAAACAGTTTCAATACACGACGCTAAAACAAATTTGAGTAAATACATCGCTGCTGCCAAAAATGGCGAAAAAGTATACATAGGTGGATTTGGCAAAGCAGAAGTAGTCCTTTCAATTATTTCTAATGTAGATAATAATTCTCGAAAGCGAAGCTTTCTTGCCGCAAAAGGTAAAGTCGCGGAAAAACCAGATTCCTTTTCTGATACTACCGATAAAAGTATTGCCTCACTCATGTATAACGATTAGTTAAAAAATATGAAAATACTTATCGATACCCAAGTTTTTATTTGGCTTATTAACGAGGATAAAAGACTTGGGAACAAAACACGAACTCTAATCTTCGATTCTGCAAATCAATTAAATGTAAGCTATTTTTCCATATTTGAAATGACTATTAAGGCCAGTATTGGTAAACTATATTACGATTCAAAACTAGTTGACGATTTACCTGGAATGGGAATTGATATATTATTTCCAAACAAAGAATCTCTAAAAGCCTATAAAATTTTCAATTCAGACAACAAAGATCCTTTTGATAATGCAATCATAACCACCGCAATCTATGAGGGCTGTACACTTATAACAAGCGATCCAAAAATATTGGCAGTCATCGACAAAGATCTAAAATTATTTGACGCTCAAACGTAATATTTAAAAAATTAGTCGATGATTAAACCGAGTTTTAACGCCATAAATTGATTGAGGTTGTGAACACCTAAGATCCGTTTATATCTGAAACTTTACAGAAGCTATAAATTAGTCAGAAATTCGTTGATTATACTTAGCCAGGTATAAGCACTATTAATAGTTAACTTTAGTTAGCCTTTGATATACTTGTCGATATGAATTTACGAGAAGATCAGAAAACACAAGCTTCCTATGATAGCGAACACTGGACTCATAAACCTGGCCGAGAAACGATATGCCATAGCGAACGGCACATAGGAAACTTAATGGGTAAGATTGCTACTGTTGCAGAAATGTACGATCATGGTGAAACACCTAACTTGAGGACATTGGATAGCGAAACAATACCAGACCTACTGATTTTTGCCGCTCTTCTTGCAAATGATATAGGCATCGACCTGGGTAAGGCCTTTATTGCTCGTACTGAATCGCTTCGTCAACGTTTTTTTAGGGTAATATTTTCTTTGTATGCAGAATTAATTTCAATTCTTATATTATTTGATTCATTTTTTCCAAATCTAAAGCCTGGAATATACTCTTTTAAAAAAGCACTGGATTCGATCATATTTATGACGCTCTCACGCCCTTGTATATTGGCGCCAACAGATAACGAAAAAATAGATATAGTTTTAAGACTCATATATAATTCCCATTCTTACTAATTCTTGAAATTCGCCCGAATTATTTATCCAGGGTATGATTTTTGTAAGCTCATCAATACTCACGCTTTTAACATGTTTAATTTCTTCAAAATCATTACTACGCCCAGGTGCAAGCTTTTTTAGCAGCTTATTTATTCGAATATAATATCTTAGCTGGATGTATTTTTCATCTATGTAATTCGGATCGTTAGTCACGATGTAGTACCCAAACAACTTCGGCTTAAACTCTACTTTGTCCAAAGGGACTCCTGTTTCTTCGTAAACTTCTCGAATGAGCGCCACTTCTAATAATTCACCTTGTTCTGGCTTTCCGCCAGGTAGTTGCCAATTAGTTCCATCTTTTGAAACTACCACTACTCTGTTTTTGGCATCAGATATCCAACAATAAACTTGCCTTATGGTCAGGCTGGGAAGAGTGCTATTGCTAGTTGCGTGCCACCGCATAGAAACCATTATAAATCTCCTTCTTGTACAATACGCTGATATTCGTGCTCTAATAAGATTGCTCGCGACTCCCAACTCCAGTCTTTCAGAATGTCTAATCTAGCCTGATTTACTAACTTAATTGTACCTTTGTGCTAGCACAATGTGTCCAGTATATTGGTAGCCTGACATACTGTTGCATCTGTCTGGCCATAACGGACGGTTACGAACTCATCTCTTCGAATAATTATCCGTAAAGCTGACTGTGCGTTCCGACTATATCAAATATAATATGATCATCTTGCGTTAAGTACAGAGCTTTAAAGTCTGCAGTAACGTTTATGCTTCTATATGTTTTATATTTACCTTTTAAAGGATGATTGTTCAGTTGCGAATCCAAAGGATTTTCACTGAAGAGTTTAATCCTTTTCAGGAGATGCTGTCTTGTGCTCTTATCAAGCTTTTTGGACTGTTTGATAAAATTCTTTGAGTAAGAGATTGTCATTGCAGCTCTTTAGCTAAGTACTCCAGAGAATCATCATCGCTTTTAAACTTATGAAAATCACCAGCGTCTATTTCTATTTTGGATGCCGCTAGTATTTGTGCTGTTTGAGAATTAGGTACTTCAGGCATATCAAAGACAACACTTTGTTCGGCCGCAAAACGGCGCAGCTCATTATTAAGGACTGCACTAATACTAATCCCTAACTTGTCAGCAGTTTTTGCGGCAATTTTTTTTAAGTCTGGATCAGTTTTTAAATTTATTACAGCGTATTTACTCATACCATGAGTATATACTTTTGGTATTATTAATGTCAAGTGTATAATTTCGAACTCGTCTACAGATGTGGGAAAATTAAGAGCTTTGGAATCAAAACTTATATTTTTTCTAGGTCCTAGTGGCTGAGCATACGGGTCTGGAACAATAACAGATGTCCACACTACATATTTGACTAACGTACAAATCCATGATAGTCGAGCATACCGGCCTAGAACACTTTACACCCAAAAACGAGACAAATGACACATCTTTTTGTAGAATGTAGATTCTAGATTTATTGTTCTATAATAGTAATGTTGTAAACTTATAATTTTATTTATGTTCGAATAGTTATTACATATTTGTTAATAAAGA
>JAJZKM010000026.1 GCA_021804085.1 bacterium
TTGTTGACTATTGATTTCTAGTTTATTAGCACCAAAAAGTTAATAACAAGATCAATAACCTTAATTGTAGCCATTACCTTAGTCAGCTGGATATCCTTAAGTCCAACCTACATATTACAAAACAGTAGCAATACAAGTAGCGAAACAACCTCCACTCCAACATTAAACATCATAGCCCCTTCACCTAATACGTATATAGCGGGCAATTTTAATCTAGTTGCCAACTTATCTAATACCAATGTTGGTTCATATAACATGTTTTGGTACGTAGATAACGGCCAATGGAACTGGATGAATAACAGTCCATTTGGACAAAACAACAAACAAGCAACAATTAATGTCAGTAGCTGGACATGGCATTTACCCAGCACTTCATACACAATCGATTTTGTTGCTGTTTTAAATAGTAATGGACAAAGGATATCCAGCTGACTAAGGTAATGGCTACAATTAAGGTTATTGATCTTGTTATTAACTTTTTGGTGTTGATGATTTTAATTTGCTTAGACGCGCTATTAAACTTCATTTTCCCCCTTTAAATGACAGCCATGAGTTTTAATTCATGAACGTCTTGTTATTTTATCATTTAAATTAAAATAAAAGTTTTATTTATTATAATTCTTATTGCAAATAAATAGATAAATTGATTTTTTATCCCTGATATAAAACTATTGTATTTTTGATAATCAAAAAAACAACAATATATAAATATGGTCATATTGATATGTTGGAAATGTTAAGTATCTTTATTTATTAGTTATGTGTCGATTAGGCGATGATATATAGATGATTATTGTTAGGTATATGAGTTATTTTTAGTGGTTTCTTTAATATAATCTTTTACTATTGTTGCGGCTTATTGGTTTCAAAGAAATCGATATCTTTGAATATAATCTAATATGCACTTGATGTTAAGAACGATGTTTAATATTCAAGGAGTTAATGAGGGCTTATTTAAGCCGCAATAAGTACCGATTTAATCATTCTGACTGGAAAGTAAAGTGGTCTTCTGATTGATGATTCTTCTTTAATTATGTCTGCTACGGCATATTCTTGCTCGGGATCCATGGAAATAAGAGCATCTAGTTCACCCCATAATTTATGAATTTTTGGTTCGACGGTCATCCAGGCTAAGATTGGCGGTTTAGATCCGATTCGCCAATATTGTACCCCTGATAAATAAGCACGTACTCGGACTTGGCCATATTCTACTAGAGGCCATAGATTACTTTCTGTAGTTAGTCTGTCTGGAAGTCCAAATGCTTGTTGACTATTGATTTCTAGTTTATTAGCACCAAAATAGTCGACTTTTTGACCAAGCATTTCTTCGAAATCCATACCTATTTTATCCTGCAGTTCAGGCGGATTGCTTAATATAACTTCTTCTACGCCTATACATGTCTCTAGTAAATTTTTTGGTGCAAAAAGTTCTGTCATTATATTATTCCATACTTGTTTTTTCTATTGGACTTTCCCTTTAAGGACTACATTTTTAATGTCAATACTTCCTTTAGCATAGGTTATGCTTGCTTTTTCTTTAATTTCATCATGGGGAACATTTAAAGTAGCTTCTAGTGATGCTTCTTCACTTAATTGAGATTCACTTAAAGGGAAATCTATCCATCTAAGATGCCGTATTTGAGCTAAGCGTATTTGTTCAACAAGTTTAGTTGTATTTTCTAGACCTTGCCTACTCATCATTATAGATAAAGAATACTATATAAATAATTTACTGCAAGTAGGATTTAATTGGATATCCATAAAAGCAATAGGCAAACCTTGAATTCTCATTCAAATCGCAACTCCGAGTTTTTGTAGTCGTTGCTCCGGAGTCTCAGCGTTCAATCGTTTACGTGGCCTAGTATTAATCAGGTGAACAGCTAAGTCAACTTGTTGTTGGGTTATGTCTGTAAACTCTGATCCTTTGGGAAAGAATTGTCGTAGTAAACCATTAGTATTCTCGTTGGTTCCTCTCTCCCAGGAATGGTAAGGGTGAGCGAAGTAGATAGTAGTGCCAGTTCTTCTCTCCAGGCTTTCGAAGTCATTCATCTCGCTACCATTGTCTAATGTTAGGGTATGCCGTATGTATGGCGGCAGACGCATTAGTAAACTGGATGCTGCATCACGGAAGCTAGCCATATTGCCATCGGTAACATGTGCAGCCAGTAAATAACCACTCTTACGCTCAACGAGCGTTACTAGGCGTCCACTGTTCTTGGCGCCACAAATAGTGTCACCTTCCCAGTGCCCGTAACGGCTACGGTTAGTGGCACCTTTCGGACGTTGCTCAATCCAGCGCTTCTTAGCTAGTTCCCGCTGTTGTTCCCGCCGTTTAGTCCCATACCTCCGGCGCAAGCTTGGGTGGCGAAGGTATGGCCTGAAATTCCGTAAGGATAACTTGCCATGTCCCCAGATCCAGCGGTAGATGGTATGTAGGGAGATAGCCATTTTCTTACGAAATCTAACTAGATATATGGATATTTGTTCTGGGCTCCAACACTTCGCAAGCCTAATACATAAGTACAGGCTGAAGGCAGTACCGGCAAACAACTTACGATGTTGCTGGTTAGCAACCTGACGATGCAGGTCAGTGTGTTGTTGAGCTATGCGAACACTATAGCTTGACTTAGTATGATCACTTCTACCACGATTTAGTTCACGGCCAATACTGGATGGGTGGAACCCTAGCTGATGGGCACACTCCCGGTTACTAAGACCAGCAGTCTTTAAGGTTTGTAGTTGGACACGCTCTGTGCGTGTAAAATGTCGGTGGGACATCGGTTGTCTCCTTTGTTAGGATTAATTGTTGTTGCAAACAACATCCTACTGAGAAACCGATGCTCCCTACAAGTTTTTAAGATATTCTCCCTGTTGCTTTTTGAATGCTAATTCAGG
>JAJZKM010000004.1 GCA_021804085.1 bacterium
GCGTAAGTTAAGACACTGCTATTTTTAGTCTCGTCGGTATAGAGTTCAGTCTGTATTATTGTGTCAATCCGTTTTCCAACTTTAGAGATTGCTTGATTAAAGTTTGCAAATAATGCGAATGAGGATTGATTTCGTAACGGGTTTTTAATTCCTCCGACGACTCCTAAAATCCTATATCCGGTCTTATCGGAAGGAGTGAGGATCTCAATTAATTGGCGGCTAACTTTGGTATCCCCAACTATCAACACGTTATCGATTCCGTGTCCGTAGCGAAACAGTAATCGTCTACCAAACCTAATTGAGCTTCGTATTAATATTATTAAAACTAGTGAAAGTATGTATCCATAAATAATAACTAACCTTGCAGGAAAAATCGGCGAGTTAAACACATATCCCCAACTGATAATAAATAAAATGCCGATGAAAACGCCGACTGCTAGCCGACCGATTTCCTTAAAGCGTTGTTCGTATATCTCTTTGCTGTATAAGCCAATTAATGCAAACAGAAGAATGAAAAATGGTAATAATACGAGAAAAGTCTCAAGATAGGTTATGGCTGATATTTGGGTGTAGATTCTGGTGTGACTAATGCTGACTCGTAATATGTAAGCAATAGAAAACGCTCCTACCAGAGCAAGAAAGTCTCCTATCACCAGGAAGACATTGTAGATTAAAGTTGAATTATTCTTCATTTGAGTTAAATGGAGTCGAAGTAATAAGGTTATAAGATAACCAAACATTCTAAGACTCTAATCTAGGATAGCCCCTAAGAGGTTAGTTTGTACAGCTGTAGATAGTTTAAAAACCTTAATTTATACTATAGCTTATTAATAAGCTTTAAATTTCCACTGCTTAATTATATTTGACGAAGTATAATAGGAGACAATGAGAGCGCCCTCGTTTACTGCTAAGATCATGCCGTTACTTTTTGTGATTTGTGGTATCGTGCTTGTTCTATTGCCTTTTCATGCCTTTTTGACTGTTTGGGCTAGTTCTAATTTTGGACATTACACTTTATTTAGACTATGGAAAGAGTTTTTGGTTTTACTGCTAGGGCTAGCGGTTATCTGGTTATTTTTTATTGATAAGGAAATCAGGGGAATAGTCTTTAAAAGTAAACTAACCTTGATGATTTTCATCTATGTGATTCTTGATTGTGTTAGTGGCTTTGTGGCGCACGAAAAACATTTAGTCAGTAATAAAGCTTTAGCTTATGGGTTCCTTGACGATCTACGTTTTTTCAGTTTTTTCATTATTTGCTGGGCTTTGGCTCTAAAGTCTAATCGCTTAAATAAAATATGGGCACAGCTTATTATCTGGCCAGCAGCGGTTGTTATAATGTTTGGATTGCTTCAAATGAGTGTACTGCCGGCAAACATTTTAGTTCATTTTGGATATGGCCCAAAAACCATTGAGCCTTTTCAAACAATAAACAATAACCCCAATTATATTCGTATTCTGTCCACGCTTCGAGGTTCTGACCCTTTGGGCACGTATCTTATTTTACCAATTAGCGCCCTAGCAGTACTGTTGCTTAAGTATCCACGTAGATGGGGTTGGGCTAAACTATCTATGCTTGTGGCAGCTGTCATAGTACTTTATGGTAGTTATTCTCGGGCGTCCTGGATTGGAGCAGTCATAGCTTGCGCTATCGCCGTCGGAACTTTAATCAGTCGAGAATTTATTGTGAAACATAGGACTTATTTTATTGCTGTGGCAGCGATTGTAGTTGTTTTGGGTATATCATCTGTAGTTATATTTGCTCACAGCAAAAGATTCCAGAATGTAATATTTCATACCCAAACTAATTCTGTCGAACCCATTAGTTCTGATCAGGCACACTTGAGCGCACTTAAAGACGGGCTTAAACAAATGAGTTCTCATCCTTTCGGTCAGGGGCCCGGTTCTTCCGGTCCAGCTAGCGTGTATAACCGTTTACGCCCACCACATATCACTGAAAACTACTTTTTGGAGATAGGGGAGGAAACAGGCTGGATTGGTATGCTATTGTTTATTGCAATTAACATCTATCTTGCGCTTTTGCTTTGGAGAAACCGAAGCTCTCCATTTGCGCTTGTGTTATTTATTTCTCTTATAGGAATAAGTTTTGTAAATTTACTGTCGTTAGCCTGGAATGATGATACTTTATCTTATTTGTGGTGGGGTCTTGCTGGTTTATCTATGGCTTCTACCCCATTAATAAAAAGCCATAGCCATTTAGTGGAGAAGTCGTCTTGAACGAAATGCCGGCAAAAGTTCGACCAACCAAAAAACAAAGCCAGTTGCTTGAGTTTATCGGGATTTTTATTAGTGAGCACGGCTATAGTCCTAGTTATAGAGAAATAATGAAGGCTTTGAATTATAATTCCGTTGCTAGTGTCTCTCTGCATATTAACAATCTAATTAAACGAGGCCATTTAATAAAAAGAGATCATGCTGCTCGTTCACTTGAGCTTGTTAACGGAGGATCTAGCAAGTCTATACTTACTAATGAGGTTAAGCCCGATCAAGAGAAGTGGTTGGTTGAAAAGGTTGAGCATTTATTGCGCGAAGCCGAACAAAGGGCAAGGCCGGTTCCCAGTGAAGTAGATAATTTAATTATTCTTGTCGGTGCGCTCAAGATACTGGGATTAGATGCGGCAGCAACAAGTTTTACGTCAAGGATTAAGAGCTTGAAATCATAAACTATCTAGGACTATAGTGTAGATTACTTTAACATTTAAATTCATGCCGGAACTAGGTGTAAATCCTAGGCTGTGCCGCAACTGTAAGCCGATATTCTCGGTAAGCCAGACACGGTAATACGAAGAGATCTCTCGAGCAAGAGCTTATTTTATTAAACTAAAGATGCCCTTGTTTCGTTAAGAGAACGAGGGCATTATTATTGAAACACTAAAAGAGTCTAGGAGGGAAGAACTACACAGTTTTGATATCTGTGCGGGCGTTCGTTCTTTGAGGCTGGACCTATTGTTGCACGATGCAGTTCTTGAGTTGACCTATGAGCAGGTAAAGAACGAACAATTAAGCTATCTTGTTGAAGGTATTGATAAATCGTCATGTACTGAATTCGTATTTCAGCGTCAAGCGGAAGACTTGGTTTACTTTGATGATGGAAACTGGCGTACCCATCGTGAAATGTTAGAGTTGGGGCTCGCCGCAGCGCAACATGAAGCGATAATTGATCCCAGGCGTTCATTTTTAGTTGACTGGGCGACTAATGATCTTGATCAATACCAAAAAAATCTTAAGTTATCTCCTGGCGAGAAAAGAGTTTGGGCATCGCCCTATCCGCTAGAAGTTGAGATGGCCTACGGAAAAGACTTTATGTGCCAGTGCGGCTTGAATCCCGATCGACGTCTAGGATTTATTTATCTTGCCAGCTGCAATGAAGAGTATAGTGTCTCGCTTACTACTCAGAGCATTGATCTTAGCGATAAAGATGCCCTAAAGTCGGCTATCGATATTTTTGACAGTAATCCGAATCTTGGTATGGAAAACATTGTCGAAGAGTATGATCGTGTGCTGGCCGAGAAGTTCGGAAGAAGATTTTATGCGGGTCGTAATGAGAGCAATAAAAATCAGAATGCTTGGGAGGAATTACTGGATCCAGCCAATGGCGATATTGTTAATTATCTTATGGAGGGCCTAGAGAGGTTGGCTCGATCAAATGTGCCGGTCAATGAACTTAATGATCGAGTGGAACGACATATCATTGGGGTCTGGGCGCTGTATAAAAAACGCCTTAATAGAGAATCTTTAACTCACGATCCGAAACCTACTAGTCAATTTATATCGATTCACAAAATTTCCTTAGCTGTCGAAGTAATGAATGCGTACAAAGAATCTGCTATTAAGGGTGAAATATTGAGTGGCTGTGGAGGTAGTATGAGAGCAAAGGATGCTTCTAGTGTCTTAGAAGCTATTTTTGGACGAGGGAGCCCCAAGACAGAGTTATTGAAGTGTGTACACTGTCCTTTATGCGGTCGCCAAGGTGTCGATGCGAAGATTGTGAAGAAAAATGGTACAAAAGTCATCACTTGTCTAAAATGTCATCGTTCTAAGCAATACTCGGCCTAATTTAAGAATACTTTTTAAGCTAAATATGCGATAAGTGAGCGTAAAATATAGATATGTCAAAAAAGCAAAGAATTGGAATCTATAGCGGTAGCTTCAATCCCGTTCATGCTGGGCATATTTCTTTTGCTCTTCAGGCGTTAACTGTTGCCAGCTTAGATAAAGTATATTTTATGCCTGAACGTTACCGACAGGGTAAAATCGACATGGCACACTATGCTCACAGAACAGCAATGATTCGTCAGGCGATTAAACCTTATAGGCGTTTAGGATTGATTGATAATAGTGATGTTAGTTCCAGCGTTGCTAAAACACTACCTAAGCTTAGTAACATGTATTATGGGTCTTCGTTGGTATTCTTAATGGGCTCGGATATCCTAGCGTCGCTTAAGGATTGGCCTAACGCAAAGTTGTTGCTAAGATCAAGCGAGTTAGTGGTTGGGATTAGGCTAGGTGATGAATCAAAAATTGAGGGATGGTTGAACGAACTTCCGTGTCCCCCCAAGCGACTATACAGTTTCGCCTCTCATGCCCCCGACGTTACATCTACAAAAATTCGCAATGCCCTACGTAAAGAAGAAGAGGTGCCTGGCACTCTTTCCAGTGTTCGTCGCTATAACAATCGTAATTGGTTGTATATTTCTTTGGCTTAGAAATTATTTATTCACCCGTAATTTTTAGCTAATTACGGGTAGTTTATTGGGTGATTATTCTACGGGCCTGAGTACATTAATTAACTCCTTGACAATGGAGAATTATTCTAGCTACAATCAAGGCATTCTATTACGAGTGGAAAATGCTACTCGGAAAAAGAAAACAAAAATAAATAAATAAAATCTTTACTTAAAATAAAGGTTAATGGTGGAAAGGTATCTAAAATGTCAATAAAAGTTAAAACAAACAACGAAATCCAAAAAATCCAGGTAGAAGTTAGGCGTCCAAGTTGGCAACAATTCATCTATTACTAAACTCATTCGCCTACGTATAATCAACCGCCTGATCAGTAATTAACCAGGTTTTAATATTTAATCATAAATCAATAAGACTATTATCTGTTCTTTATTTGAAATATTACCGTATGGTTTTTGGTACTTTTTTCGTTGAGGGGTGTAGCAAAATCGCCCAAAGTGTTAAGATTTAAGTATATGGCCAACCTTATAGCCGTCCTCGTGTGTTTAATTTTGACCTTTTTAAGTGTGGTCTTAAGAAAAGTGTACTTTAGTGTTCCTGAATATGAATTGAAGCGACGAGTTGCTGCAGGAGATGTTTTTGCTAGTAGGATCTACCCGGCAGTAGCCAATGGCGAATCTTTTAGTGTGCTTTTATGGATAATTCTTAGTGTAGTTAGCGTAGGTGCTTTGGTTTTTCTTAGCTATATATTTCCTCTAGTTTTTTCGATAATATTGGTGGCGGTTTGGGTGTGGCTAGCCTTCTCTTCTTTGTTTGATGGAAGTGTTTTGCCAATGGGGCGCAAAATAGCCTTTTCGTTGACGCCTTTTTTTGTATATATTCTGAATCGAGGCAATAAGTTAATCAAACAGCCAGCTAAGCTGCATAAACACTATCCTGATAGGCATACTAGAATTTATGAGCCCGAAGATTTGCGTAAGTTTTTGCAGAAGCAGTCAACACAACAAGATAATCGAATTTCGCCTCAACAGATTGATAGTCTTTCGCGTCTAATATCTTTAGATAAACTGTTAGTACGGGAATATTTTAGACCTTGGAAAGAATCAATTAAACTTATTGCAGATGAAAATGTTGGCCCTAAACTGTTAGATGATCTGCATCGGTCTAAGCAAACTTCATTTTTGGTAGTAAAAAATAAGAGTAGTCGCGAAGTTGTTGGTGTTTTGCGTAAAGATATTTTAGGTTTAAAGAGTCGAGGTCCAGTGGCAGATTATATGAACGATCAAGTTGATTCGATATCAAGTGACACTCCTATCGAAAAAGCTTTAGCATTATTTGCCAGTAGTGGTCAGTCTTTGTTGGTGGTTACCGAGCCTTATGGCGACAGAGATGAAATAGTCGGTACAATTAGTGTCAAAGAGGCGCTGGATGCAATGCTTGGTCGCTCGGATCCCAAAATGGCTCTCAAAGAAACAACACTAATTAAGGATGAATTAATTACCTAGAAGGAAGGATAATTGCCAGTGAGAGTATTAAGTAGTAATTTAAACAAGCATACAGGTGAACGAATCCATGTTGAGGGTTGGTTGCATAAAAAACGATTGCTCGGAGGCCTGACTTTTATTAATGTACGTGATCGCGCTGGTATCTTGCAGGCTGTAATTAAAGATAAATCAGAAGCAGATAAGCTCAAGGGTATGCAGGTCGGTACTGTTTTGGCGCTTGACGGAACTGTAATAGCAGAGGAGCGGGCTCCTGGGGGTAACGAATTACATGATGTAAGTATTGAAATAATGGTTCCAGTAACTAAAGAACCACCGATTGAGATCGACAAACCATTAAGCCATAAGCCAGAGAACCTAGATACATTATTCGAGCATCGTTCTATTGGTTTACGCAACATAAATGAATCGAAAGTGTTTTTTATTCGTTCGGAACTTTTAAAGCTAATCCGAGAGTATCTCTACGACAATGATTTCATAGAAATTCAAACTCCTAAGATTGTCGGTAATTCGGCGGAAGGAGGTGCTGAAGTTTTCAAGTTTGATTACTTTGGTAAACAGGCCAGTTTGGCACAAAGTCCTCAGCTATACAAACAGGTAATGGTAGGAGTTTTTGAGCGAGTATTTGAAATTGGACCTGCGTTTCGGGCCGAGCCTAGTGCTACTACGCGTCACGTTTCTGAGGTTACTATGCTGGATATTGAAATGGCTTTTATTCGTGATCATAATGAGGTTCTCGATTTTATCGGTAACTTGCTATATAGCGTATTGAATAAGTTATGGGCATTGAATACAGAGACCTTAAGACAACTTAAGGCGGAGGAGCCGATTCTTAAAGAAAATTTTCCACGCTATAGTATGGGTGAAATTCATAAGATGTATCAGGAAGCAAACAACGTTGACATGTCTTCCGAGGTTGACCTAACCCCCGATGAAGAACGCTGGATTTGTGATTATGCTAAGCTTCACGATGGGTGTGAAGCAGTTTTCGCGACTGAATTACCGCGTTCAAAAATGAAGTTTTATCAAATGGCAGAAAATGAGACTTCAGTCAAAAGTGCTGATCTGTTATTTAGGGGTCTCGAATTAGCTACGGTACCCCAGCGCGAACACCGATTTGATGTTTTAAGTGAGCAGATGAAATCTGCGGGAATAAGTACTGATGATCCAGCTTATGGGTTTTTCCTTGAGGCTTTTACCCACGGCATGCCTCCTCATGGAGGTTGTGGCTTTGGGATTGATCGTTTGGTTGAGAAAACTCTCGGTCTTGGGAATATTAAAGAAGCAATACTTTTTCCTAGAGACATCAATCGGTTAACACCTTAAGCTTAAGTTTTTTAGCAATTTGGGTTTAAAATAGGTTACATGGATCCAAATTTCGAACTAAACAATCCTCCTCTCGTTCACCAGAAAGATGATTACGGTTCGGCGCCTCAATTACCACCTCAGCCAAAAGGGCCCAGACTGCGCACCAGACCTCAATTAAAATACTGGCTAATTTTGTTAGTAGGGATAATAGTTCTTTTAGTCCTTGTATTAATAGCATATGGTGGGCATCACAAGACCAATAAATTATCACTAAAAAGCAAACTAACCACATCAAAGACAGTCAAAGCTAAGGTTTTGCCACCAAAGACACTTACAATTCCTTCTGTAAGTTACGATGCCAGCGCCTTTAATACCTCCCTATCTTATCCTAAGGGTTGGACGGTAGTGGCTAGTGGTTTGGCACCACTAACCATCACTTCGCCCCCCGAAAATCTAATTGCCGACAATGGCAAGAGTACACTTTCACAAATAGTACTGACATTGGCACAACAAGGGAGTATCCCATCGGGTTTTTCTTCTCAATCGGTAGCTGTTATGACGTCACAAAAAATTTTCTATTCCCAACCAGCTTCTGGGCAGGCCTCTGCAACCTATATTAGTTTTGTTCAATATCCTTCGACTACAATTATCGGTGGGCTTGATGGCATTTACCTAACAGGTAATTATGGATATCAAAAATATCAAGCAATACCAGCTTCAAACATTAATAGCATCGATCCTTTGATCTATGTTAGTTTTTATTCTTGTGCAAATAGTGCATGTTTGGCGGGCTCGCGCCAACATCTCACTATAGCTTCATCCGACTGGAACAATTTGAACCTATCTGGGCCAGTAATGTTGATGTTTAAATCATTTATTTTTAGTTAGGAGTTATTATTGATGGTGGAATTATGGACAATGAAATAAGAGACACACCCTTAGACGAAAAAGAAAATGCTCAGCTTATCGCCAGAGTGGATTTGATGATGGATCCAAAATTAAATAAACAAGATTTGTCTCAAGAATCTGAAAATGATTTTTTGGTTCAAAAACCATCTAACGAGGAACCAATTGATATATTTGCTGATATACCAGGCGCCCCACCACTAACTAAACCATCAAAACCAGTTAAAGCTGAAAAAGCTGTTCAGAAAAAGATATCTGGGTCGGGTAAAGATGATAAGACGACAGTAAAACACAAACCTTCACAGCCAACATCTCAAGTGTTGGACCCAGTAGAACCGGCCGGAGTGCAAAACTATGATGATCCAGGTATTGGAAAAGTTATCAACGAAATTGTTGCGGCCGAAAGCGATCAAGTGCTTGCCCTTGAGGACAGTTTGATCGCCGAAAAACAACAAGATGTAGAGTCCGTTAAAAATAATAGCCATAAGTTATTTTGGACTATAATATTTTTTATTTGTCTAATAGCTTTGACCCTGGCGCTTTATATAATTTCACCAAGACTATTTGTGCCATTAAATAAAATTCATTGGAGCTCGATAAAGCGACATTTATGATAATTGACCACGTAGTATATAATTAGCTTAAGCTTATATGGATAATCAACCTTCACCATCTATGGACAATTCACCATCTCCAATGGCTTTTCCGCCGGCATTGAATGACGTGGTTCCGCCTCCAGTTAAACCAGAGCCGCAAGAAGAACCCACCAATAAGAGTAAAGAAGCATTAAAACCAACAATATCTCCTGCGCTGAAGAGTCCTAAGCAAAAAGGAAACACTAATAGTTTGGCAATTATTGCTACCGTTATTATAGTGATCGCAATTGCCATATTGATCGTTTTTGCTTATATCAAAAGTAAATAAAATGAGTTATATATGGTTCGGTTAGACTACAGATTAGCCTGCTAACGAATTTAATTTATTGTTGACCGATGAATCCTAAAGTCGTAGCATTAGCGCAATGAGTTTATTTCCACATAACGATCAGCAGACTAGTTCAGGGCAACAGCCTGGCGAAAATGCGGCCCAAATAAACTCTCCTGGACCAAGATACAGTGGCCTTTCTGGTAACGAAATGTATTGTGTCGCCTTGATTGGTTATCGACCTGGCAATCTGACTGTAGGCAATAGTGTATTTGCTCTTGGTGTGGTTGGGGGTATCGCTTCAAGCGTTCGCACTGTTGTGGGAGGTGAAATAGCTCAGGTTACAAATATGATTGCCGAGGGCCGTAGGTTAAGTCTTGATCGCTTCAAAAAAGAGCTTAGCGATAGCGGCGCTCCAAGTGCAACCGGTGTTACTAGTGAGCTTGTCTTTCATCCTGGAAATGTTGAATTCCTCTCAGTTGGCTCTTCGCTGTTGCAGATTAATTCTGACAATCAAAATCCGAACTTTATTTCTTCGAGTGACGGACAAGAGCTTTTTTGCCAAGTTGATGCGGGCTATACGCCGCTTGATTTTGTTTTCGGCAACGTTGCCTACTCTATAGGAGCAGCAAGAAATATATTAGGAAGTTTTAAGGAAATGGTAAGAGGAGAGGTTACTCAGTTTAGTAATGTCTTTAATATTACACGTAATTTAGCCCTAGAACGAATTATTGCCGAGGCAAAAACCAAAAATGCTAACAGTGTTGTTGGAATTAGGACTACTATTTTGCCAATTGGTGTTAACGGCGTGCAAGAAATGGTTATGATCGGTACTGCATCATATAATCCACGGATTCAGTCTGTAGCCGATACTGTCGGAGGGGTTATAACTAGCGACTTAACATCAGAGGAAATGTGGAACATAGCTAAAATTGGCTACGTACCTATTAAGCTAGTGCTGGGAACTTCGGTGTTCTCGCTTGGTATTGCTGGTGGCATTAAAGCTAGTCTTAGAAACCTAGTAAAAGGAGAAGTTACCGTTTTAAGCGAGTTGATCTATGGTGCTCGAGAGCAGTCTTTAAGGAACTTACGTGATCAGGCGCAAGCTATTGGTGCCGATGAAGTTCTTGGCATCAAAACTTACATATATAATCTTGGTAATGGAGTGATTGAGTTCTTGGCAATTGGTACGGCCGTTAAGCGCCTAGAAGGAATTTCTACTTATTCATCCCAGTTACCACCTCAGGCAATCATAAGAGACAAGAATACATTTATTAATGTAGCCGAAACATCTTATGGGATAAATCTTGAAACAAATAAACCCTAAAGAAAATTGTTTGTTTTGGCTGTGTAAAAATTCTTCCTAAGCCAGTCATCTAAACTGTCGCCGCCACCACCAGACATGGCTACGACCATATCTCCCCTAGAGAGATGGTCGTTAATGATTATCTTAAGGTTCTGATTTTTTAGTGCCGGAGTCGCAATTGTCGGATCGGGTAGGTGTGTAATTAGTTCCGAAGGGGGTAGTATGCGTTGGCTTGGGTCTTCGCGAGCTAGATAGCTTGGCAGCCAATAAACTTGATTGGCGCCGTCGAAGCAGTCCTTGTAATCATTAATCATATAGTGCTGTCTTCGGTTGGTTAAGGGCTCATAAACAATAACTATGTTTTTTCCCGATATTTGCGCTATTTCTTTAGCAACACTCATCGCTGCTCTAATTTTCTCGGGTGTGTGCGCGTAATCACTATATAGTCCAGGAATAATTTCTTCCATTCGTCGTGATAAGCCTGGAAACAGGTTAATGCTTGCGATTAACTGTTCAATCGGCAGGTCGCATATCCTTAGCATTACCTGAAGAGCCATCCAGCCATCATAACGGTTATACCGTCCCTTGAGAAGAATTTTATCGATCTGTGGTTTGTTTTCGTCTTGAACGGCAAATTTCGTGTTATCCAACCCCAAGTAATCGGCATCTGTTTGCCAAATTAACGTCTGTTCACTTTGTCCAATGAAATCTATAAATGCCTGTTTGTAGCTTTCACGCGATGGATATATTTCATGATGATCCCAACTAACACCGGTAATTACACTTAGCCAAGGACTAAAACTTAAAAAATTACGATCAAATTCATCTGCCTCTATGACAAAAAATTGACTATTATTTTGGCAGTGTCCCATTGGAGCGAAACTGGTTTTAGCAGGAAGTAAATAGCTAAGGGGAATTTTATGTTGACTGCATAACCAAACAACTAAAGCGGTGGTTGTAGTTTTTCCGTGCGTACCGGCTATAGCTACCAAGGACAGTTTCCGTTCAGCTATTATGTGATTAATAAATTCATTGCGCTTACTGTGCCTAATAGCGTTTTCTTCGGCAAAACGAATCTCTGGGGCATTAGGCTGCTCAATTGGTAGCGCAGAACTGTATACTAGCCAATCGATAGGATGCTCTGCATGAACCTTAGCAATCTGTTCGTAGCTCTGATTGATATAGATATCTTTGATTCCAACTTTTTTCAGGTAGTCAATATAGCTACTCGTGGTTTTGTCCGAACCTGATACTTCCCATCCTGCCTGTAGGGCAATTTCTGCCAATGGCCCTATGCCGGCCCCACCGATTCCAGAAAAATATATATGCATGTTTTTAGTCTAGCACGAGATATGGGTTTAGAATGGAGTTATGTTAACAAATAAAAAATCATCAAACAGGACACTCTTTAGTCGAATATTAAATATTAATCCCATAATACTGCTTATCCTAACTCTAGTACTTGGCAGTATTTGTATTGCGGCGTTAAGAAACAATAACGAGACTATGGGTCGTCTACGCGGTGACGTCTTTCAGGCAGACAAAAGTGGACATGGCATTCAGCAGGCCCTAGACAATTTACAGGCTTATGTAACTTCAAACATGAACACTAATCTTACTGGTGGCTCTAATGCTATCTATCCACCTATACAACTTGAGTACACTTATCAAAGATTGCTTGCTGCCCAAGATAAAACTATTCAAAGTGCCAACACTGGACTTTATACCTCAGCTCAGGAATATTGCCAAAAACTTGATCCCACTGACTTTTCTGGACACAATAGAGTTCCCTGTATTGAGCAATATGTTACTAGCCACGGATATAACTTGCAGTCGGTGCCTAAATCACTTTATGAATTTGATTTCGTATCACCAACCTGGAGCCCGGACCTTGCAGGATGGACTCTTCTTGCAAGCATAACCAGTCTTTGTTTTACATTATTATTGTTTGCTTATCATTATTTCCAAAAACATTTTTCCAAAAAAATACACCCCCTGTAACTTAAGGGGTGTATTCGTAGTTTTTTATGGTTTATTGTTTGTCGAAGTGGCGCTTGGGGCACTTGAAGAGCTACTCGAGTTGTTGCTAGTGGTTCCTGCGGATACTGGATTTGTGGTGTTACAATTTTGGCCGTTTGGATATGTTTTGTAGTACTTAGCTACAGCTTGAGAAACCTGACCACTACTCTTAAGGTTTTCCCAGAAAGATACTTGTTGCATATTGATCATCATTTGATCATATGGACCGTGTATTTGGCAGCCTAGCTTAACAAGAGAAACATTACTGGATGATGTTGAGCTGCTGTTGGATGAACTCGAGGAATTGGTTTGAAGATAAAAAATATTTGTAAGAACTAAAAATTGTGGATTAATTTCCTGAATATTTCCAAAATAAACCTGACCAGAATTCAGAAACACCGCTTGAAGTTTGTTAGTGTTCACGTATCCAGCCTGAGACTTTTGGCTAGTAAATGCTATGGTTATAATTACTGCGACTATGAGTACAACTATTATGCCACCGAGAGCTAGAGTTCCCCATTTAAGTAGACCTGAAGAATCTCGTTTTGCTTTATTGTTATTTGTCCTGTCAGTATTACTATTACTTGTTGTCGTACCGAGGTAATTGTTCTGTTGAGCGGTTTTGTTAATGGGCAAGTTATCGTTCCCCCTAAAATCCATAGATAATCTTCTTTCCACCTAATTATATTAATTCTATAGATTAGTGTAATACAAAGCGTAACCGGTACGCAATATTTTTTAGTTTCGACTGGATACATTCTTGCTAAAATAAAATAGCTTTATTATGAAAATTGTTGACAAACAAAAACCCAACAGAGTATGGTAAGGTTACCAACAACTTATTTAAGAGGGGAAAGGTAAATATTATATGGCATACGAGCACACAAACTCAAAAGGTGTTACTTATTACTTAAACTCAAAGAAAGTAACTTTGCGCGGCGGTAAGGTTCAGACTATTTACTACTTTAGTAAAGATAAAAGACCAGAGGCTGCTGACCTCCCTGAAGACCGAGAAGTGAATGAAAATCCACGCAATGGATTTTTGACCGTAAAACGCAAGTAGTTTTCGTAGATTAAACTAGCGACCGTTGAGCCCGAAAGCCAATGGTCGCTGTTTTTTAATATCTAATTAATTTGGACTGTAAATTATAATTTCGGGTGGTCTATAAATATAAATGAACAGTTAATTTGGATAAAGAATAAACAGGAATAAAACGCAGTCATGGGCTATGATATTTAAATGTGTTTAAAGTATCTATCGGCGTGTTATGTACTACAATAAGTCACTAGGCAAGCCTTTATTTATTCTTGCGCCAATGGACGACGTAACCGATACAGCGTTTCGTCAAATTATTAGCCGTTGCGCTAGCCCTGATTTGTGTTTTAGTGAATTCGTTAATGTCGATGGCTTGGCTAGTACTGGAAGAGAAAAGTTGCTGGATAAATTAAGCCGAGACCCGAGCGAACCTCCGTTGATTGCTCATATATGGGGTCTGAATCCTAACAACTTCAGCCTAATTGCCGACCAGGTTAGTTCAGGTTTTTTAAGAACAGAACTAGGTGAAGACACAGAATATGCTGGAATTGATTTAAATATGGGCTGCCCGGTGAGAACAGTTATTAAAAATGGCGCCTGTTCAGCGCTAATAAGTAATCGACCGCTAGCAGCTAAAATTATTGCGGCCGTTAAACTTGGGGCTGCTGGTAGGTTACCAATAAGCGTAAAAACTCGTTTGGGATACAATACCATCGATAGCGACTGGACTAAATTCTTATTAAGTCAAGGCCTAGACATGCTTACTATTCACCTCAGAACTGTCAAAGAGATGAGCAAAGTTCCGGCGCATTACGAAGAACTAGATAGGATCAAAAAAGAACGCGATATGCTATCTCCAAATACGCTCCTAATAGCCAATGGAGACATTGAAGATTATCAACAAGGCCTTAATCTTGTGGAGCAATTTGGCATTGATGGCGTAATGATCGGACGAGGAATATTTAAGGACCCCTATGTTTTTAAACCTAACTCTCCCTGGGAACAACTGGATAGCGACCATAAAATCGACTTATTTAGACAACATATTGAACTGTACTTGAAAACCGAAAAGGAACCCAATCGAGGGCTAAGAAGACTTAATAAATATGCGCGAATATATATTAATGGATTTGATGGCGCAAAAGAGATTCGAGAAAGATTAACTGAAGCCAATAGTATCGAGCAAATGCTTGCCACTCTCTGCTAGAATAAGGTAAATGAAAAAACTAATAATTTAATTTGCTTATGACTATCAACAACTCCGCTCGGAGTGTTTTTGTTCATGTCTCAACTATTTTTTTAGTTGTTTTGATCGCGGTGGCAGCAGTGTTTGTCGGCTATCGTATAGTGAATACAGACTCATCCCTTACGACTTTCAGTGGTACTTTGTATAAAGATAGGTGCAGTAATCCCGAATGCAATAGCTATAAACTAATAACTATAGGAAGAACATACAACTTAGTGCTCAAAACTAAGCCTAACATTGCGACTGGCTCTAGAGTTAATGTTGTAGGAAGTCAGAAGACTACTTCGGGTGGAGTTGACGGCATAATCGTATCAACCATCACTCCGCAGTCGTCAATCTCTAAGACAGTTGCGTTGGCAAATTCTAAATCAGATACCCCCACTAATACCTATCAGCTTATACTTACAAATGCCAATAATCATCAGACTGTTAATTTAGTACAAGGTGAGAAACTTATAGTCAGTTTAGTTGCTGTAAAATGGATAAACCATCTACTGCCTGATGAGGTATATAGTAGCCAAAACGCTTGGTCGCTTCACAATAACAACCTGTTTGTTATGCAGACAGCAAAAATTAATCAATCAGAATCTCCGGGTTATTTAGTTGGTGAAAAAATAGAAACAACTACTGGTTACTTTATCGCTAAAAATGTAGGTATTGCCATTATTGATGGAAAATCTACCGGAAGATCACTATGCGGTCCTAATACACTTTGCCCACAACTTGCTTCTAATTTAAATTATTCCGTCATCATAGACGTTAAGGCTAAATAACCAATTATATTTTAGAAGAACATTAATCATCATATCTTCCGGCCGTATTTGCTAAGTTTTATCGATCTGCGACTCTAAATTATTTGGTGGGGATGGCTGGATTTGAACCAGCGACCAATCGGTTATGAGCCGACTGCTCTAACCACTGAGCTACATCCCCGGACTCTTTAAAAGGAGTATACCAGATCTATGTTAAGACATATAATATATATTATTAATGCAAACAAAGATTAATTATATCAAAGCCGTATTTACGGATTTCATACATCGACTTAAGGATGTTCGTTTTGCCGGTCAAGTAATTTTTGTAATAATAGTGCTCCTTATAAGTTGGAGTGGCATAAAAGCTATTAATTTAAATCATAGTTTACTAAACCAAATAGCTACTCAGAAACAACAAAACATTGTACAAGAACTGAAAAATAATAATTTACGATTGCAAAATCAATACTATGAATCGTCTCAATATCAGGACTTGCAGGCTAGGGTTAATTTTGGACTCGGTGATCCTGGTGAAAAAGAAATTCTTGTGCCGCGGAACGTTGCTTTAGATTATGCACCAAAAATAAGAGTTAATAATAGCCAAAAATCACGTATAAATATCTCGCCTATTCAACAAGACATAACTGGTTGGGTTAATTATTTTCTTCATCGCACCTAAGTGTCCAGGTTCAGATAAATAGGTGCTACTTCTAGAATACAATTAAGTTATCTAGGAGACGGGTCAATGAAACACGCTCGAGTACAGACTTGGACATGGCGTGGTGATACCAGGATTAAATAGTATTGAGAAGACGGTTAGCTTAACTAAAGAAGCTAAACAAAGATTAAACTGAATAGATTTTTATGAATCACACAACCAGAACGCTAGGCTAACCTGTAGGCACTATGGCATCCATCATAAGACCTTTTTTACCGCTACTAAAACCGGTGTAGAGTAAAGGGTCTAGCTAGCATGCTGAACGAACGGCGCAACCAACTTTATAAGTTTGAGGAAATCAAAGAGCTTGCCACCCAACTTTCACAAGTTAGAAGTTTGAGATTACGAATACCCGTTCCATGAAGATACTCCATCAAAGGAAAACGCTTAGCAGAAATGGTCACTAAAGGTGCTGATTCAAAAGCCCTAGTAGAGGACGCCTTGGTTCGCAAAACTGGCGACAATGCCACTGACCTAGTTTACATGGTTAGCTAAGCTCTGATTTTATATTTATAATGCTATTGCTTAATCGGCAATATTGTGTTAACATTGTATATGTTAAGTCAAAAACAAAATTATGGGCGAACAATTACAATACTACGACACGGCAAGTTTTGAAGGCCCTGCAAGTAACGGTGAAGCTATGAGCAAGGCTGAAGAGGTGCTCGAACTAGCAGCTGACGTGCAGCACATTGGTTCGGTTGCATTGTTTAGCGAGGTACAAGCTGGCAATATAGTTGGTAGTTCAACAGAGGTTTCTGTGCCAAATCCCGTTGCTGGTTACAGTGAAAAACGAACACCAAAGACACTTTTTGGAAAAGGTAAAGAGCGCTATGGGCGTATTACTGCAAAGCTTGATGGTGCGGACAAAGCATTGAGCGACTTACAGACTGGCTTAAGTGGCTATGCCGCTTCTAGCGAAGCAAGCCTAACCCTACAAGGCGTTGCTCTGAATAGTAGTGGTACGGAAGTATTACGCCATATGCAAAATAACGGCAACCAAGAGATGATTTTGCGAGGTTCTAACGTCTCGCCATTCTTAAAGTTGTCCAAAGACTTAGCAGCAAAGGCTCAAGGTAAAAACCCAAGTGAGTTTGGTTGGCAAGATTGGTTCAATTCTGCCAAAGAGGAACACCTTATCAACTTCTCGCAGTGGTATACTGAGCGGTTAAAAACGCTGGCAGACCCCGAAACCAAAGCCGAGTACGTCGAATCGCTAAAAACTGATTATAAAGATCGTGTAGCTCAGGCGATGCAAGAGGGCTGGATTCCTGATGGCAAATTACATAAAGCAGCTCTGGCGACTAGAATAGCACGAGCTGATGTTCGCTTCTTCTCGTTGTTTGGACGCATGCCTGACCATGCTGGCGGTTTGTCGGAGAAGAGTGGTCTAGGCAAGGTTATAGTCTTTCTGCCGACACTTGAAGGCAAGAAAGTTACAGTACATGAGTTCGGCCACGTCTTTGCGGGCGTAGACGCAAGAAATATGCGTGACTACTTCATTCGTACCCTCGGCAAGGAAGAAACGTGGCGAAAAAATCCAAGAATTGAGTATTTGTACACCATTTTAAACGAGGGTTATAACGATCATATGACTGCTGCACTTATTGATGGCCACCCCACAACTATTATCCCAACCGAACGTGACGCTGAAGGGATTGTAGAAACCGAGGGCAGTAGCGAGGGCTACAAAGTATATCGTGAGATATTTGGCGTATTAATGGGCGGAGAGAACGGTAACGTCACCAATGCTGATATAAAAGATACTGTTGATAGTATGGTAATCGGTAATTTTGGACAATTTGCTCATCAGCTAAGTACCAAGTGGGGCGGCCGTGACGTAATTGGTGAGGTACTTGAAGTGGTAGCTAAACATGATAATGACCGGTGGAACAATCTAGATAATCCTGACTACAACGAAAAACTACTTGCTAAAAAGATACGAGAACGCCTTTAGTCTCCTCTACTGTCATTGCTGTATATGCTGGTCGCGTGAACCACTACAATTCATTGACTTAGTCACCTCTGTTTGTTAAGATAGCTTGGTCTTTTTAGATAATATCGCGGGGTGGAGCAGCGGCAGCTCGCGTGGCTCATAACCACGAGGTCACAGGTTCGAGTCCTGTCCCCGCAACCAGATCATGCACTTACAGTATTAGACCGGATTTATAGGCCGGTCTTTTTATTTATCTATTAAAACCATACTCCTGTAGTTTTGGTTTCAGAAACAAAGAGTTAATAAAAAATTAAGATTTGTCATCATGCTTCGGAGGCGTGTTGTGGGGTCTTATATCCACTAATATACATCGGTAACAAAAAAATTATACAAATTTATAGATTAATTATCGCGCACCAAAAAATAAACTAACTATAAAAAATACTTGCCAAAAAAAACAATATATTGTACTCTCAGCAATTAAGAGGTGGCGAGGTTAGTATCACCTCAATGACATAGGGTTGATTGGGTATGTTGATTCAAAAAAGACTATTAATTATAGAGGACGACATCGGATTAACACTAGCGCTTTACCGTGCCCTTAGTCATACCTATAAAGTAGATACAGCTAAAACCGGCCAAAGTGGAATTACTAAGGCTTTGAATTTACCCCTAGACTTAATTATTCTAGACCTAAATCTTCCAGATATTAATGGAATCAAAGTTATAAAGCACTTGCGACAAGCGGGTGTTGGGGTGCCGGTATTGGTCTTGTCGGGGGAAAGCGGTCTAATTAGCAAGGTGAACCTGTTAGATAGTGGTGCCAGCGACTACGTAATTAAGCCCTTTAGTCTTGCCGAATTAAACGCTAGAATTAGAGCACTGCTGAGGCAGAATTATTATCCTACCAAAAGTGTTTTAGTGAGTTCCGATTTAGTGCTGGATCCTAATTTACGCAAGGTGACGTATAAAGGATCTGATTTGGGGCTTAGAAGGAAAGAATTTCTACTTTTGGAATGTTTAATGCGTAATCCCGGCAAGGCTGTAAGCCGTACTTATTTATATACATACGTCTGGGGAGCGCGTGGTAGTTTGAGTAATAATTCAATAGACGTCCATATTAAAAGTTTACGTGACAAGATCGGGCCAGAGGGACATGATATGGTGACAACTGTTCATGGTCTTGGATATTGCTTTAACTATTCTAAACCTAAGGTAAGGATTTAAAACGATGGGTCGGACATTGACTGACGTCAATAGCCGACCAATAATTCAACGTTTGTCGGCGGTTCAGATTAATGATGCTGAGTTTATGCGCTTGGCTGAATTTGGAAGTGCTACTGCAGCGTTAATACACGAAATCAGTACTCCGTTAACATCAGCCACGATTTCATTATCTCAACTCAGGGGGACGGATACCGATAATATAATTAAAGATATTCGGCGTGATCTTAAACAGCTTGAACGTTATGTTGTAGCTGCTCGAAAGCAACTTAAGGGAGAAGCTAAAAACGAGAGTTTTTCTTTAACCGTGGCAATTCATCAGGTTGCGATGATGTTAGATAGCCGTGCAAAAAAAGCTAGAGTTAAGCTGCTCATAAATACATTAGGGTCTATCCGGCTGTACGGAGATAAAATTAAATTTCATCAGATAATTACAAATCTAATAAATAATGCTATCGATTCTTATACCCTTGGAGATAAATCGTCTCGTCTGGTACTTATTAATGTGACTAGGTCTAATGGCCGAGCGATAATAACCGTCAAGGATTCAGGTTGTGGTATTAACGAAGAGAATTTGAAAAAGATTTTTGACCCATTTTATTCTACTAAGCGTGTTTCAAATCTTGGAATGGGAATTGGTCTAGCTCTAACTAAACAATATATTGAACAAGATTTTAGAGGTAAGGTTGATGTTAAATCGCAAATCGGTGCTGGTACGATTTTTACGGTGAGCCTTCCTATTAATTCAGCAAAAACTAGTCACACCAGTATACTTTCAGCCTAATCTACTAAAGTGTAGTAGAGTAATAATCGTGACGCCTACAGATAATCATAAACCAGCAAGTGTTAGTTCAAATGGCACTCGACAGATTGTCATGAGTTTGAACATGTTTGTTAAGGTAATTTTAATAATCTTGCTTGTAGGTTTGAGTTTTTATGGGGGTTATTTGTACGGCAACGACAATCACGTCTATAACTATAATTTGAATAACGTTCCTATTGCGAGAAAATTTGCCATTGGTCTAGTACTCTATATCAGCCCAACTTCAATTACTATATCTAACGAAGAGAGCAGTATAAGCCAGAGTTTCAATATTACACCTCATACCACGATAAGTATTAACGGCACTAAGGCTGTTGCATCTCAAATTACAGCCGGAGAGATGGCATTAATTAGGATTAATCGTACAAATTCCAATCAAGCAGGAGTGATCATAGTAAATACTCATTTTCACGGATAGAAACTTATTATCTATCTGGCGTAATTTTCTTATAGGTATATTTGTCTCGCTAGTTTCGCCTAAAATTATAGAGACTGCACTAAAATCCCAATCATCTAGCCTAAGTACTATTTTAAAGGGTTTGTTGTATTGGACTAGTATGCGTGATAACTTTGCTGCTTCAATAAGGTTGTATAAAAGTGGGCTTGAGATATGCTCTTCTATAGCAACATTGCCTATTTCAAATAGTGTAGTTTCCTTGAGGCCAAGTAGGATTTAGGTGAGCACATTTCTGCAAGAAGTTTGAGTATAAAATCATCAGCTAAAGTGAAATTTATATATGGACCAACAGGCTGGGCTTTCTTAATAAATTCTTGGGATTTAAGTAATGTAGCTTCTTGGTTGTTAAATCAGACGGGGCTATACTTAGCCTCCTAGCAAATTCAAACGTTGTAAGGGTATAGTCTGGTTGCCAGTCCAAGCTTAGAGCCGCAGAGTAGGGCCCTAAACCAAGCTTACGGACCAAGCCAGCCTCGTATCCTAAGTCACCTAGTACTTTCGTATATGTGTATTAAGTAGGGTCTGGCTGTAGTTTAATGAAGTTTTCATTCCGGGCCTAGGTAATAATTCCTTGATTATTGGTGATAGGTCAGCTTAAACTTAAAATATAACCTGCCAGTTACATGATTGTCTAGGCGTGCCTAAAACCTTCTTAACTGCTATATAATAGCTAAACTATGAATGTGACTATGCTTGGCTCTGGCTGTTGGGAAGGCACTCCTGCTCCTTTTTGTTCGTGTCGAATATGTTCTATAGCTAGTAAAGATCATAATTCTATAGAATATCGTTCTCGTCCAGAATTATTTGTTTCCACTGAAGAAGGAAAGTTCCTAATAGAAATTAGCCCAGATATTAGGACGCAATCTACTCGGTACAATCTACCTCCTGTTACGGACTTTATAGTTAGTCACTGGCATTTTGACCATATGTTTGGTTTATACGAACTTCATGCCTGGATAGAATTAGTTATCAAGTCAAAAGTTAATATATATTGCTCGGTGGCAGCTAAAGAAATGCTAGATAGGCAATTTGGATTTATACCAACGAATATAATCGTGATTAAAGCCTATAAGCCCTTTGAGTTACACGGTGTTAAGATTACGCCCATACCCGTCTATCACATGAGTAGTATAGATAAGGACAAAACACCTTATAATCTTAATAATACCTTCGGATATATTTTAGAAGATTCTAATAATAAAATAGCCTACCTAGCTGATTATTATGAGGTACCTGAACAGTCATTAGAGCTTATTGAAGACGCGGAAATTGTAATAGCGGACGGCACTTACTTATTTGAAGAACGCTACCCTGATAAGCCATACCAGAATGCAACCCATGAAGAAAAAGATCCGGATCACTTACATGGGGACAGCATAATCAAATTTACAAACTCACTGAACAATGCACGCATAATCTATCATTCAATAACGCATTTGCCAGAACAGGAACATGCAGAGCTCCAGGCACTTTTACCTGAGGGTCATGAGATTGGATTTGACGGCATGAAGGTTACATAGCTATGCCATTCTCTGAATACGATTACAGAAAATATTTTGAACATGGCATGTCTCCTACAGAGTATGAGACTACGTATAGGGATGTGCTTAACGGAAGGCTTCCCTCTGATGTTGTTGACTGCCATGTACACGCAGCCGAAGTTCAAGATTTTGATGTTGGCAGAATGAGTGACTTTGCTTGGCATCACATGGTTAGCACTTATCCTGAAACTACTCTTGAACAATCTGAGCAGAAGTTAGTCAGTGTAAGTGCCTATAGCCGTCAAATTCAGCTGTCAAGCGACTTCAAAACACAATATATAGGTATAAATAACATTGGTAGCGACGAGTGGACTTGAACCACTGACCCCAGGCTTATGAGTCCTGTGCTCTAACCAACTGAGCTACGCCGCCATAAAATCAAAACTATTATATCCTATATTAACCTAACTATCTCGGCATTTTGGTATCCTTTGATCTCATGGAATTTATTATTTGAATCTATTGTGTACTGCAAGGCTCTTCCAAAGGCGCTATGGCTCACTAGAAGTATGTTGTCGCCATTCAACATGTTTAGGAATTTTAGTCCTTTCTTTGCTCTTTGGATTAAAATTTGACTATGTTCGGCGTCGTCGTATTTATTTATGTCTAAGCCTTGAATATATTTTTTACCCTCCAAGGATCCTAAGCGTCTTTCCATGAACAAGTTGTCAACTATTATTTTATCTTTCGAATATCCTATTTCGTCGGCTATTAATCTAGCTGAATCAAGTGCGCGTTTCATAGGTGAGCTTACAATGACATCAATTTTTATATTTTTTAAGGTTTTTGCTGCGTTACGGCACTGTTCCACCCCTTCGGGAGCCAACCCGGTGTTGGTGCGGCCAGAAAATAAACCTAGCTTATTCATGTCGCTTAATCCATGACGCATAAAATATAATTGTTTCATGAAGAGCTTTCCTTTAAGTAAAATAATACTAAATGAACATTAAGTTGCCAAAATCAGGTCGGTATGTAGTTGCTGTAAGTGGTGGCGTTGATTCAGTATCTTTACTTCATATTTTAGCAAAAACCAACAAATATGATTTGATAGTGGCGCATTTTGATCATGGGATTAGAATAGATAGTTCTGAAGATCTTATTTTTGTCGATAAATTGGCAGCTAGTTATGGGCTAACATCAAAAACTACGAGAGTAAATTTAGGTCCGGTGGCCAGCGAAGAACTTGCGCGAAATAAGCGATATGAATTCTTGAATAGAATAGTGCAGGAGACTAACGCTGAAGCATTAATTACGGCTCACCACCAAGATGATTTAATTGAAACAGCTATCATCAATATGATTCGCGGTACCGGTCGTGTAGGATTTGGGTCGATTAGAGAAAATGAGCATATAAAACGTCCATTATTAATAGTGAGCAAGAACGAAATAATAGATTATGCTTTAAAACAAGGATTGGTTTGGCGTGAAGACAGTACAAATTTGAATGATGCCTATTTGAGAAATCGCATTCGTCACAATATAGTACCAAAAATGAATTCCAACCAACGCCAGACATTCCTTAATCTAATATATCGTGAAGGCAAGCTAAATGATCAGATTGATCAGCTATTTTCTATGTTTTTTGAAGAAAAAAAAACCCAATTAAATCGTTATGTAATCAAAATTATGCCTTATGATGTTAGTAGGGAGTTGATCGCTACTTGGCTAAGAATGAATAATCTACTTAACTTTAACCATAAAACAATAGAACGATTAACACTTGCAGCTAAAACTAAGCCAGCCGGTGTTAAACTTGACGTTACAGGTAAGTATGTAGTAAATGTAACACGGGATTATTTAGCACTCCGATCACCAGAGCGCTAGCCAACAGCCATTCGGCGTTATATAATGTAGGAAATTATGGATAATAAGCATATCAGACCTAACAACAGCAGCCCTAATAGCCGCAAAAATATTAAGAATATAGGATTTGTGGCTATATTGGTCCTTTTGGGTCTTATAATCTTTTCGTCTTACCACCAATCTTCCAATCTACAAACCATACCACTTACTCAGGCCGTCAAGCAGGAAGTTTCGGGTGACTATAAGTCAATTGTTGTAAATGGTAATGAGTTAGACATTACTCTCAATGGAAAAACAACTGCTAGCGTCAAGACCTATATTGATTCTAGTGACAGCTTGAAGTCACTCGGTTTTAATTTTACTAAGACGACTATTTCATTTAAACCACAAAACAATTCTGCATCTGTATGGCTTACCCTAGGAGAAACTATAATACCTGTACTACTTATAGCCGGCTTACTTGTTTTTATGTTACGTAGTGCTCAGGGCCAGGGTAATCAGGCGATGAGTTTCGGTAAAAGTAGAGCCCGACTTTATGGAAACGAAAAAGATAAGGCGACTTTTGCAGATATTGCTGGATCGGATGAAGCAAAGCAGGACCTTGCTGAAGTTGTTGAATTCTTAAAATATCCTAAGAAATTTTCTGCTCTTGGAGCTCGCATACCTAAAGGTGTTCTTCTGATTGGTCCTCCAGGAACTGGTAAGACAATGCTCTCCCGTGCTGTTGCCGGCGAGGCAAATGTTCCTTTCTTCAGTATTTCGGGGTCAGAATTTGTTGAGATGTTTGTAGGTGTTGGAGCGAGTCGTGTGCGTGATCTTTTCGCTAAAGCGAAAAAGAACTCTCCGTGTATTATTTTTATTGACGAAATAGATGCTGTTGGTAGGCGCAGAGGGTCCGGAATGGGCGGTGGGCATGATGAACGCGAACAAACGCTTAATCAGATTCTTGTCGAAATGGATGGGTTTGAACAGGGTCAAAACGTAATAGTGTTGGCAGCCACAAATCGTGCTGACGTATTAGATCCAGCACTGCTTCGACCTGGCCGTTTCGATCGTAGAGTAAACATTGGTTTGCCCGACCGAAAAGATAGGGAAGCTATACTCAAGGTACATTTCAACAAAAAACCACTGGCTAAAAATGTTGATCTTGATGCGCTTGCCGCAAAAAGTGCCGGTAGTTCTGGTGCCGATTTGGCGAATATTGCTAATGAGTCAGCAATTATTGCTGCTCGTAACGGTCATAATCAGATATTGCAGACCGATGTTACCGAAGCATTTGAGCGTGTAGCTATAGGTCCTGAACGCAAAAGTAAAGTCATGACCGATTTAGATAAAATGACTACCGCTTATCACGAGGCTGGGCATGCCTTGGTCGGTCACGTGCTCCCTGACAGTGATCCCGTTCATAAAGTCACGATTATACCGCGTGGGGGTACGGGTGGAGTTACATGGTTCATCCCTCCAGAGGATAGACTTTATATTTCCTTGGTCCAATTTAAAGATATGCTTGCGCGAGGTATGGGCGGGCGTATTGCTGAAGAGATAGTCCTAGGTGCAGATCACATTACCACAGGAGCTAGTAATGACTTACAGAATGCAGCCGAAGTGGCTAGAGATATGATAGTTAATCAAGGTATGGGCAATCAACTACGTGATCAAGTGTTTAAGACTGATGACGGAATGATGCTCGACCGATTAGTTCATGAACGGGAATACTCGGAAGATACGGCTAAAATTATTGATCGCGAAATTGAGGCCTTAATTACCGAAGCAGCAAATAGAGCTCGAATAGTAATTAAAGCAAATCGTGATCGCCTAGAAGCCCTTAAAGATCATCTAATAGAAAAAGAAACTGTAGATGCCAATGAGGTTGCAGAAGTGCTGAAGGGTGCTCATATGCCTAAGTCTGCTGCACTTTATTAAAAAACTTTATATTAACTCTTTTGATGTGCTATGACTCTAGGCTATACTTAGGTTCAGATATTTACTATAAGTCTAGGTAACGAGATTAATGGAACAGACTGTTAAGAAAAAAAAGAAACAGACTATCTTTAACGTAGCAACACTATTGGTTGCTACATCGATTATGGGTCAGATATTGGGTTTTCTTAGAACCAAACTTGTTAATGCGCATTTTCCTCTTGTTGGGCCGGGAAGCACCGACGCATATTTCGCAGCATTTACTATTCCAGATCTATTTTTTTATACCATATCAGCCGGGGCTCTTGGTGTGGCTTTCATGCCGGTATTAAGCGACTATATGCGCAAGAATGGTAGAAAGGCGGTCTGGGAACTAACCGCAAATTTAATGAACTTATTGCTTATTTTTATGTTCGTAGTCGGTATTATTATTCTTTTATTCGCCAGACCTTTGATGCATTATGTAGTTGCGCCAGGATTAACCCCACAGCAACTCAATAATGCGACCGACATAATGCGTTTGTTGGCGTTCAATCCGTTACTGTTCACGGTGTCTGGGATACTGACAAGTGTTCAACAGACTCTTGGTAGATTTTTCTTTTATGCAGTGGCTCCAATGATCTATAACTTATCGATTATTGCGAGTATTTTTATTTTTCGTAACAATATTGGGATTATTGGTCTTGGCATAGGTGCAATGGTCGGAGCTGTTTTACAGCTTTGTGTAGTGATTATTGGACTTAAAGAACTGAATTTCTATTGGCATCCAAGAATCGATTGGCGGAATACTCACTTTAGAATGATTCTAAAGAATCTTCCTCCGCGCTCCATAGACCAAGGAATGGACCAATTAGAAGATATTGTCGAAACTCATATCGCCAGCGGTCTTGGTGTTGGTAATATTTCTAATTATAATAACGCTTTTATTCTGAGCTCTGCTCCAGTGGCGCTTCTTGGGACTGCGATAGCTACTGCTGCTTTTCCGCACATGAATACTAGATTAAGTCAGCGCCGTCCGGATCTTTTCCGCAATGAATTCTTAAAAGTCGTACGAGCAATGATTTGGATAACGGCACCAGTAGTTGTGCTTTGTTATTTTTGCCGAGGTTACTTAGCTAGATTGATTTTTTCTAGAGGCAATGATCAGATTGCTGTTATTTTTGGATTTCTAACTATATCTATTTTCTTCCAAATACTTTATAGCATTATTTCACGATGGTACTATGCGCAAAAAGACACCCATACCCCTTTATATGTGTCTTTTTTCACTATTAGTTTTAACGTTATTTTGGCAGTTACTTTAGCTAAACCCGATGTTTTCGGGGTTGCAGGATTAGCTATAGCTCAGTCAATTGTTTCAGCTTCTGAAGTATTTATTTTGGTTGTAATTATGATTTTAAGGGATAGAAAACTGCTAAATCCTATATTTTGGTCTGGCGTGCTGAAAATATTCTCTGCTACCGGCTTTACTGTATTGGCAAGTTTTATAATGATTACAATTTTGCCGTTAAATTTGCTTGATAATGGGATTGTGACATTGGGCAGTAAGTTGTTGATTATTACTTTAGTGTCTTTATCTGTGCATATTCTTGTTTCAATGTTGTTTGAATTAGATGAGGCTCGGCCAATAGTTTCATTTATGCGCAAAGTAATATTAAAGCCAGTAAAGATTGATTTTAATTAGGGGTTTTCCTGCTGGCATCGGATATAATGTTCAGCAAGGAACTTATGCAACCCAAATATATTCGTAATTTTTGTATTATTGCCCATATTGATCATGGGAAATCTACTCTTGCTGATCGTTTGCTTGAGTTGACGGGAACCGTTAGCTCGCGGGACATGAAGACTCAACTACTGGACAAGATGGATCTTGAGCGTGAAAAAGGCATAACAATTAAGCTTGCTCCAGCTAGTATGAGGTTTTGTGAATATGAGCTGAACCTTATTGATACACCGGGTCACGTAGATTTCAGTTATGAAGTTTCGCGTAGTCTTGCTGCTTGTGAGGGTGCTATTTTAGTTGTTGATGCTACGCAGGGAGTTCAGGCCCAAACTTTATCGAACGTTTATTTAGCAATAGCGGCAGATCTTAAGATTATCCCAGTGATAAATAAAATTGATTTACCGTCGGCCGATATAGAGAGAGTTACTTCCGAAATTATGTCATTATTGGGCTGTCGGAAAGATGAAATTTTACCTATATCCGCCAAAACCGGCATGGGTGTAAACCGACTCCTTGAACAAATCGTTACAGAAGTACCACCGCCAAAGACTAACATAGAAGACCACACTCGAGCCTTAATATTTGATAGTTATTTTGATGATTATCGAGGAGTGATTTTGTATGTTAGGGTTGTTGACGGGAAGCTGGAAAAGGGTGATTTAATCAAAATGATGGCTCAAGAAGCCGAAGGTTTGGCTATTGAGGTTGGCAATCTGACTCCAGAAATGGTCGATACCCAGAAACTAGTATCTGGGGAAATAGGCTATGTCGTAACTAACCTTAAAAGCGTTCAAGATGCTCACGTCGGTGACACCATCACTCTTGTGAGTACTCCTGCCACAAATCCTTTACCGGGGTACAAAAAAGTTCAGCCTTTTGTGTATGCGGGTTTTTTCCCTGAGAGCAATGAAGATTACCATGCCCTAAAGGATGGGGTGTCTAAGCTATCGCTTAATGATTCGTCGTTAAGTTTTAGTCTTGAAAACTCTCCGTTACTTGGCTTTGGCATGAGGATCGGATTTCTAGGCCTATTGCATCTAGATATTGTACGCGAACGCCTTGTTCGTGAGTATGGACTTACTCCTGTTGTTACGAATCCTTCAACTGATTATATAGTTAAATTAACTAACGGTACTGAAATAGATATCAAAAGTGCGTCAGACTTGCCGGATGCTACTCTAATAGATGAAATTCGTGAACCATGGATTAAGGGTGAACTAATAACTCCTCAAGCATATGTCGGGCCGGTACTTAGCCTAATCGCATCTAAACGCGGATTGCAGACTAATCTTAGCTATGTTGATGAACAAGTTGTTATTAGTTTTGAAGCACCATTAGCTAATCTTTTGACGGATTTTTATGATTCACTGAAGAGCTTAACCAGTGGTTACGGGTCATTTAATTATGAATTAAGTGATTATCGACCTGGTGATTTAGTTCGAATTGATTTTCTGATTGCGGGAGAGAAGATTGATCCTTTGTCTGTGGTGGCGCATAGAGGAGCAGCTCAAGCTTTAGCTAGGGAAACTTTGGCTAAACTTAAGGACATAATACCGAGACAGAATTTTAAAGTTGCACTACAAGCAGCATTGGGCGCTAAAATTATTGCCCGAGAAGATATTAGCGCATTTCGTAAAGATGTTACTGTTGGTTTGTATGGAGGTGATGTAAGCCGTAAGCGTAAGGTACTCGAGAAACAAAAACGTGGCAAAAAACGTATGAAAAAATTTGGCAAAGTAGATATTCCAGCGGAAGCTTTTTTCGTAATGATGAGCAAGGATTGATTTTGCCATGAACAAAATCTTTAACACTGTGCAATTTAATAATCAATTAAAGAATTACCAGATGTCAGATACTTCCATCGCTATTTTAAATAAGCTTAATTTAGTTCTTCTTGCGGGCGTTTCTGGTTCTGGTCGTAATACTATTATTGATGGGCTGATTAAACTGGGTGGCTATCACTATATTGTCTCTGATACGACACGAGAGCCAAGAGTTAATAATGGGATAAAAGAGCAAAATGGGGATAGGTATTGGTTTAAAAGTGAGACAGAATTTCTTCGGGACCTTAAGTGTGGCATGTATCTAGAGGCTGAAATTATTCATAACCAACAAGTGTCCGGTATTAGTCTACGTGAACTCCAAAAGGCGCTAGATGATAACAAAATTGCGATTACGGACATAGAACTTGGTGGCTTTAGAAATATTCTAGGTTTAAAGCCTGATACGATTGGCGTAATAGTCTTGCCGCCAAGCTTTGATGAGTGGTTAAGGCGATTGACTAAAAGGGGTAGAATGAAGGATGACGAGATAAAAAATCGCCTTAAAAGCGGTTGCCGTCTTTTCGCGCAGGCAATTACTGCAACTAGCAACATAAGTATAGTAGTTAATGACAATATTGAAACGGTTATAACTGAAATAGATATGTTGGCACAGGGCAAAATTGTAAATAATACCTTAACTAACAAAAGATTAGCGAAAGATCTGCTTAGGTTTACCAAAGAGTATTTAAGTCGTTAGACTATTCTGAAATATTACTATTCAAGCGTAACAGAGTTGTTTGCTGATCGGTGCTTGACAGCAGGATCAGTTAAAAGATCAGAAAAATTACAGTACCATTTTGGCACTCTTGACTAAAGAGTGCTAAAAAGTTACAATAATAACCATTAGGTTATCTAAGAGTTATAAATTTTATGATTAGCGAAAGACAAATTCAAATCCTAAAAGCTATTGTTGAGCAGTATGCCGAGGTGGCAAGTCCCGTTGGATCAAATTTACTGGCAAAAGTTTTTAATGTTTCGTCTGCAACCATTAGGTCTGAAATGAGTGATCTTGAAGGTATGGGTTATATTATGCAACCCCACACTAGCGCAGGACGTGTTCCCACAGATAAAGGCTATCGGTTTTACGTAAATTCTTTGGGCGATAATAAGTTGGATGAAGGTGAACAAAACCGAGGGGAACGTGCTATTTCAATACGAGTCAAAGAAGGCGGAATTCCGGAGCGAACTATTCGTAATGCCGTGGACACACTCGTAGAATTGACACATAATCTTGGTCTTGCGACCATTGGTAACCAGTTATATATTAGCGGTTTAGGTAACTTGTTCAACCAACCAGAGTTTATCGGTGGCCAACAAGTTCTTCGGGTTGCACAGCTATTAGATAATCTTGAACCGTGGCTGAAGGAGGCGGCACCCAACCAGCCTTTGAGTGTATATATAGGTCAAGAGAACCCTGTTGGTCGTAGTGCTGGTGTTAGTTTGATTATTTCTCGTTTTCGAAGTAGCTACAGTGACCATAGTTATATAGGAGTTTTAGGTCCAACTCGGCAACAATATCGGGATGTTATGAATCTTGTTCGTTGTGCTGGTCAGGAACTTGAAGGGGTACTATTATGAGCGATATGAAAAAATCTTCTACTGCAAAGAAAAATAGCCAAGAAATAGAGAAACTAGTTAAGGAACTTACTGATGCGCTTCAACGCGAAAGGGCTGATTCAACGAATATTCGTAGACAACATGAAACCCAGTTAGCGAAAAGTCAACGGATGAGTACTGTTAAGGTTGTAAGAGCTTTGTTGCCAGGATTAGATAACCTGGACCGTTCACTGAAACACGTTCCCAAAGATTTGGCCGACAACCCATACGTTAAAGGGGTTAAGAGTGTGGTTGATCAGTTCGAGAAATGCTTAACTGATCTAGGGGTTCAAAGAATCAAAACTATCGGCGAAGAATTTAATCCTGAGTTACATGAAGCCGTTCAGATGGACGAAACAGGTTCCGGTTCTAGAGAAATAATTTTCGAAGAACTTCAGCCTGGATACATACTTGACGACGAAGAAGTTATACGTCCAGCCATGGTTAATGTTCGTCTTGAAAAATAGTCCATATTACCATTTAGATAGGCTATTGAAGCTTTTGTTGGGGCATGGTCATGACTCGAAATTGCTATATATTTAGGTAAAATAGCCACTCTATGGCTATTAAAATAAGAAGTTTAAATAAAAAATTTACTGGCACTCTTGACATAGGAGTGCTAGTTTTCTAATATATATAAGACTAGCACTCTATATAATCAGCTGCTAATATGAAAGGGTAAATTATGGCAAAAATTATAGGAATCGATCTTGGCACTACAAACTCCGCAATGGCAGTTATGCAGGCGGGAAAACCAGAAATAATTGCAAATAGTGAAGGAAACCGTACTACTCCGTCCGTAGTAGCGGTAAATAAAAATTCTGAGCGTCTTGTCGGGCAAGTTGCTCGCCGACAACAGGTAACAAACTCCAAAAATACAGTCTATGAAGTTAAACGTTTAATCGGTCGCAATTATTCCGATCCCGAAGTGCAGCGTGATCTTAAACTTATGGGATATGAAATTAAGAAAAGTGGTAATGGCGTTAAGGTAATCATGGCGGGTAAGGAATATAGTCCTGAAGAAATTAGTGCCATGATCCTTTCTAAGTTAAAAGCGGATGCTGAATCATTTTTAGGCGACAAAGTAACTGAGGCGGTTATAACTGTACCGGCATATTTTGATGATAGTCAGCGACAAGCAACCAAGGATGCAGGTAAGATAGCAGGTCTTGAAGTTAAAAGAATTATTAACGAACCTACGGCCGCAGCCTTAGCATATGGCCTAGATAAAAAAGCTAAAAATGATGAAAAAATAGCCGTATACGATCTTGGCGGTGGAACTTTTGACGTCTCCATACTAGAGCTCGGCGATGGTGTATTTGAGGTTAAGAGTACAAATGGGGATACCCACTTGGGGGGAGCAGATTTTGACCGCAAAATAGTTGACCATTTTGTTGAAGAATTCAAGAAAGAAAGCGGCATTGACGTCAGTGACGACAAAGCAGCTATGCAGCGACTACGTGACGAAGCCGAAAAGGCAAAAATTGAATTATCTACCTCTCATGAAGTAGATATTAATCTGCCCTTCTTAACTGCTGATGCCGAAGGCGCAAAACACTTTGAGTACAAGCTTACCAGAGCCAAACTAGAGAGTTTAGTTTTGGATTTAATAGATAAGACGCAAGAACCATGCAAAAAAGCTTTGGCTGATGCCGGGCTAAAACCAAACGACATAGATGCGGTCGTACTAGTTGGCGGTATGACTAGAATGCCCGCAGTCCAAGAGAAGGTTAAGAGTATATTCTCCCAAGAACCGATGAAGGGCGTGAACCCTGACGAAGTAGTTGCTGTTGGAGCAGCGATTCAGGCTGGTGTTCTCCAGGGGGATGTTAAGGATGTGTTGCTTTTGGATGTTACTCCTCTGTCGCTTGGTATTGAGACTATGGGTGGTGTTATGACTAAACTAATTGACCGAAACACGACTATACCGACATCAAAAAGCGAAGTATTTTCAACAGCTGCAGATAACCAACCTCAAGTTGAAATACACGTTGCTCAAGGTGAACGAGAAATGATTGAAGGTAATAAGAGTCTCGGTCGTTTTGTGCTTGATGGCATACCTCCAGCTCCACGTGGAGTACCCCAAATAGAAGTTACGTTCAATATTGACGCAAATGGAATACTAAATGTTACTGCCAAAGATAAAGGATCTGGAAAAGAACAAAGTATTACGATTAGTGGATCTGGCAACCTAGATAAGAATGAAGTTGAGCGGATGGCTAAAGAAGCTGAAACCCACGCAGAAGAAGATAAGGAAAAAAAATCTGCGGTTGAAGCTAGGAATCTCCTAGATAGTGCAATTTACCAGGCAGAAAAATTAGCCAAAGATAGTAAAGAGAAACTTTCCGACGAAGATATGAAAACACTAAACGAGTCTATAGATGAGGCTAAGAAAGTTGTTACTGATGAAAAAGCAAGTAAAGATACTCTCGAAACCGCAGCAAAGAAAATTAGCGATACCATAATGCCAATTGGAGCCAAACTTTATGAGTCTACATCTAATGACGAGGAATCTTCTGCCTCTGCCGACGATATTTCCGACAATAAAGAAAGCAAAGACAAGGGTCCAATTGAGGGTGAAGTGGTTGGTGATGAGCCTAAAGATAAAAAAAAGTAGTCTAGTGTTAGGTGTAAATAACTTTTAAGCTGCATTTAAAGCTAAATATTTGGTTTAATAATAAGATGGCACAACGCGACTACTACGAAATATTGGGTGTATCCAAAAATGCATCGGCAGACGAACTTAAGAAAGCATATCGTCGCGCTGCCATAGAGTCGCATCCCGACAGGGGTGGCGACGAAGCGAAATTTAAGCAAGTAAATGAAGCCTATGAAGTATTAAAGGATCCGGCGAAACGACAAAGATACGACCAATTTGGCCATGCAGGCGTGGGTGGAAATAGCGCAAGCGGTGGACCTGGCGGTTTTGGGTACAGTAATTCTCAAAACATTAACTTTGATTTTGGTGATCTAGGTCTAGGAGATATTTTTAGTAGTTTTTTTGGCAGTGGTTCAAGTTCTGCTAATAGGAGTCAGCATAATGAACGTGGTCATGATGTTGAAACTAGAGTAGAAATTAACTTTAATGATGCTGTATTTGGCACTGAAGTTGAGTTGGTGTTGACGCTTGAGGATGTGTGCTCTCACTGCAAAGGTACAACAGCAGAACCTGGATACGAACTTAAAACATGCGAAACTTGTGGTGGCAAAGGGCAAGTAGTGCAGGTTGTGCGAACAGTATTTGGCAATATACAGCAACCAAGTGTATGTCCGACTTGTAATGGAAGTGGCAAGGTACCAGAAAAAATATGTACGGTTTGCCATGGCAAAGGGACAGAAGCTAAACGCCAAGCTATCAACCTTAAAATTCCTGCCGGAGTTGATGATGGCGCTACAATTCGTCTCCGTGAACACGGAGAAGCATCCACTGGCGGTAAAAAAGGAGATCTTTACGTCAACATACGAGTTAAACCTGATAAGAAGTTTACACGAGAGGGTGAATTGATTCTGAGTGATGAGCATATTGACATGTCCGTTGCCGCTCTGGGGGGTGAAATTGATGTAGATACTGTTGATGGACCGGTACGGATGCGAATTCCTCCAGGAACACAAAGTCATAGTGACTTTAAATTATCCGGACATGGAGTACCACACCTAAAGGGAAGTGGACGAGGAGCTCATATAGTTACGATCATTGTTGATATTCCAACTAAACTCAACAAAACACAAGAAGACTTACTTAGACAGTATGCCGATAGCTTTTCTCAAGAAAAAAAAGGATTTTGGCATTAAACATTGCCAAAGTGGGCAGATCAACAGATAATTAGAGCAATGAAACGCCAAACTAACAACGAAAACGGTTTTATATTTTTATTGATTGCCATTTTAATAATTGTTGCTGTCGCTATTTATCTGATATATAAACGGGTCCACTATATTCCTCATTAAGGAGAGATAATTTATGAATGACCTAATTACAGTCGGTAATATTGAGACCGTAGCTATACCGGACCAAAAAATCAAAGATGTTTTAGCGAAAATAGATACAGGAGCTGATAGTTCTGCTATTTGGGCTAGCAATATTAGTAAGAAGGACGGTGTTCTAAGCTATACACTTTTCGGTCCATCGTCACCTCATTATAACGGTCAGCAAATTAATACAAAGAAATTTACTAGGGTAACTGTAAAAAATTCTTTTGGAGTTAAGGAGAAGCGATACAGGGTCAGCATAAAGATTAGGATTGGTGATAAAACCATAGTAACTCGCATGACACTAGCCGATCGTAACAGTAATCGTTTTCCAATTATCATCGGCAAACACACTCTTAGGGGTAAATTTGTTGTTAATGTTGCTAAAAAGAATATGACGTTTGGGAGAAAGCGGATTCTCTTGGTCACGGGCGAAGAAAATAGTTTTGGTGAGGCTTATGTTGATTCGCTACTAAGTGAAGGGCTTAAGATATCTAGGGTTAACTATGAAGAGCTAATCTTTACTTTTGGCGCCAAGAATAACTCTATAGTAATAGAGTCGACTCAAGAGGATGTTTCTAGCTATGATCTGGTTTACTTTGTAAATAACGTTTCCGAGACTAACATAAATGTTGCGGCACCCGTTGCTGCATATTTAGCCAAACGTAATATAGATTTTATTGATCGTCGCGTAAGTCTTTCTGCGAACCCAGACAAAATTATGCAATATATGCTCCTAGGGGATAATTCTGTTAAAGTGCCTCCTAGTGTATTTATGCTACCTAATGGGCTCAACGATGCTTACGAAAGACTGGTAACAAAACTAGGGTTACCGTTTATATTAAAAGACATTAAACATTATGGTACGGAATCTCCATTCCTAGTGAATTCGAGAAATGATTTTGAACGGCACGTTAGGTATGCCAAGGAAATAGGTCTCTGGCTTTTGGCCCAACAGTATATTCCACATGATTTCGACTATCGTCTTTTGGTTTTTGGCGGCCAGATATTCTTTGCAGCTAAAAGAGTTTCGGGTAATGATTCTGAACCGTTACATAAACTTGGCGATATGGATCACGTAGAATCAATAGACATAGCAGACTTACCAGCAAAATTAATTAATCTTGCAGTTTTGTCGGCAAGAATTAGTAGGTTGCAGGTAGCAGATGTCAATTTACTGCAAGACAAAGTTAGCAAGGTGTGGTATTGTCTTGGGGTTAATGGATTATTAATTCTAAAAGATGATGAGTTTATTAGAGAAAAAGAAGCGGCAGTAGCCAAGTATCTCAGTCAACGTCTTTTTGATTAGTATATAAAACAGTCATGAGGAGATTGTATAGCTTATGAACATAGTTATTTTATCCAAGGAAAAGAATAATTTTTCTACCAAAAGATTAGTAGAAGAAGCAGAAAAACGCGGTCATAATGTAAGGATAATTGATTATGTGAAGTGTTTTGTTACACTTGAGCAAAACAACCCAGTGGTAAATTATAGGGGAGAAATTGTTCGTGATGTAGACGCAATCATTCCACGGATAGCTGCTCGGTTGACTAATTATGGATCGGCAATTGTTCGTCAATTTGAAATGCAAAACGTATTTACTACCACTAGTTCAATATCTATTGTTCGATCTCGGGATAAGCTTCGTAGTTTGCAGCTACTGGCTAAATCTGGAGTTGGAATTCCTAAGACTGTATTTGTTCGCGAAACAGCAGATTATGAAGGTGTGCTAGAACAGGTCGGCGGCGCTCCAGTGATAATAAAAATAGCTAGAGGTACTCATGGTACAGGAGTCGTTTTGGGTGAAACTCGTAAGGCGGCTCTTGCAGTTATGCAGGCATTTAATGTAGAGAATGTGAACTTTTTAGTCCAGGAATATATTGCCGAAAGTAAAGGTTCTGATATTAGAGCCTTTGTAGTAAATGGGAAGGTGATAGCTAGCATGATCCGTAGAAGCGCAGATGATGATTTTCGCTCTAATCTTCATCAAGGAGGGCGTGGGGAATTAGTTAAGCTTTCCGATATTGAGCGAAAAACTGCCCAGAAAGCCGCAAAGGCTATGGGGCTTAGTGTTGCCGGCGTTGATATGTTGAGGTCGGACCGTGGCCCACTGGTTTTAGAGGTTAATTCATCTCCTGGCTTTGGCATAGAGAAGATTACTAATCGAAATGTTGCTGCTAGTATTCTTGAATATACTGAGCACTCAGCAAGAACCGGAAGACGTAAGGATAAGGTTGGGGCGTAAACAACTAATTGTTCACGTGCTATAGTAACTAGGTAGTATGGCAAGTGACAATATCTGGTTAGTAATTATTATCTTGATTCCGGTATTAGCAAGCTATATTTTGAGCTCTAATGCGGCGTCTATGTTTATTAGTCTATGTTTAGGGTATGTGCTTTATTCTTTTGATGATCGTAATGCTTTGAGCATTGCTCATTCGTCGATTATTCGTAAATCACCTCTACACCTTAATGCATCCGATGTTTCAATAAACCTGCTATTACTAATTGGACCAGCCATAATTACACTGATAGTTCAAAAGCATTCAATAGCAGCTAGCCGTCGAGCTCTAAATTTAATACCAGCTATATTTAGCGGTCTTTTTTGTGCACTGATCATTGTTCCGGCTCTTCCTATAGCCATGGAAGATACAATAGTTAGGAGTAGTTATTGGGCTGATATTGTTCGGCAAGAGGTTGGGATTGTCGGTATAGGTTCAGTGGTTTCTATTATCTTTTATTGGTTTACTAATTTACGCAGTTCCCAAACTAAGAAACCAAAATCTAAGTCTAAATCCTAAATTTCATTTTTACAGATTGCGCCCAGCCAACTTTAGTAAATATTGATGATTCTTTAATGCTTAATTCGTACCAATATTATTTACTTATTATTTAGAACTTTTACTATACATGGGTGATAAAAGAGTCTATACGATCGCCGGTGTCTTATCGGTACCCTATATAAATGTGGGGCAAAACATCAGTTCCTGTCTGTGTTGGGTAAATATATGCAGCCTTAGTTGTAGTTTAGGCCATGAAACTCAAAGCGAGGGGGCTACTAGTAAGATAGTTTTTACTAGAATTAGTTTGCGATAGTTGAAGACAGAGTTTATGGTAGAGCAAGCGTTAGCTAAAAGATCGTCCTCGAGCTCATGAAATTAAAACCAATGCAATGCAAAGACATTGGAAAAAGCTAGCCGTATCAGCCAAATCGTTATAATCGTTCCGGCGGTAGAACGGTAGGTCTAAAAACCTGCCGCCTGCGTACTAAGCTGACTGCTGTCTATATTGCTTGACGTAATACTTGTCTGGTTGAGTGCCGTCATGGCGCTGTTAAGGTTAGATGCATTATTAATCTGTGGTGCGGCTGGTACTGATGTAGTTGGTGATTGATAGCTAGATGAACCCGATGTAGTCAAGGTTGAGATAGGTGTAACTTTATTACTATGCCATGCATAGTAACCGACACCAGCAATAGCGGCTATTATTACTATCACAACTACTAATTCAATAATTGCGAAACCTGATTGTTGTTTTTTCATATTTATTGCCCTCCTTTTGTGCTAGAGCCTGAAACAGTTACGCCATTGGCTGATGCAACGCCTACGATAAGGTTTTTAACGGCAGTACGGTAGTTTTGCAAATCAGTAATCTCTGTCTTTAAGTAGCCACGAAACGCAGTAACCATGCCCTTGGGGTTACTAGAACTGCAACTAAAAGTACTGTTGGTTTTCAAAGTGCCAAAGTCAGTGTTGGCTTGTGTCTGGGCAGTATTGACAGCCGCTACTAGTTGGCTGTAATTGATTAGTGTCTTACCTTGCTTGGTGTAAAAACCTTCAACTCTTGTGGCAATAGTGCCAAAAAGTGTAATTTGATTCTGCGCACGAGTGTCAATTCGAGATAGTATGTTATTTATAGTCGTCTCACGATTTTGACAGACTTTGAGTTGAGCGGCTAATAAATGTGTTTGGCCATTAGATTGACCGCTAGTAGCTTGGGATGGCTGATGTGAGCTTGCTGCGCTTGAACCTGTTGGGTTTGTTGTGGTAGCTGTACTATTTGCTGCTTGAGCGTGCACCCTAGCTTGAGAAGGCAATGCTAATACCGTTGAACTACTAATGGCCACAAAGCTTAGAATGGTGCCTAGTAGCCTGAAATTATGAATATGTTTTCGCATGATACTCCTTTTTAATGTTTCGATTAGATTGTGTTTGCAGCTTATGCTTTACTATGCGCTCTGTCAAGACGGCAAAACTATAGAAATGTTAATATTAGTTTTTGATTGTAATGCAATAGTACCATCAAGAAGTTACTGCGGTTACATGTCACCAAACCGGAGGGCTTTATGTGACTCTATTGTAATTGCCGCACGAAACGAAAAAGAACTACCTATAATAGGTATGAGTATTGATTGTGTTAGTACTATTGCTTGCGATATTGTTTCTTGTATGCCTAGGATTATCTAGGGCGTACAGAGATTTAGAATTCCTATAAGTTGAAAGTGTAAAATGCAGATGTTAGGGTATGTTTTCTGTGTTTTCAAAAATTAGATATTGACCTAGAGGGGTTAGCGTGGTTAGCTTTATGCAAAGCTGTGAAGGGGTATCCCGCCCTGGAGCTGCCTGTGATGAACAGTGACGGAAGCTTAACCGTAAAATGGAGACACTGAGGTCGGCGTAGGCTAGAGTCAGTTAGAAAGGCCAATAACAGCAATGTTACGGTAAAGGCAAGATGGTACCACGAGAAGCCTCGTTCTTGCTAAACACTTTAGATATATAGTGTTTGGTGAAAACGAGGTTTTTAATATATATGAAGGAGCCCCATCGTGCAAACTACTGACCAAGACTTTCCTGGAACTAGTAAACCAGTCTACAAGTTAAGAATAGATTTTAGGAATGAAATTGAGACTAAAAAGTCATCTGAGTCACTAACTCTAGGTTTAACTGATGATGAGGGCGTTATTGTGCTGGTTAAACTTAACAAAGAAGTACCTATAGGAAGCAGGTTGTTCTAATGGCATATGATAAACAATTACCCAAAAAATCTGATGATATGTCAGGTTGGTACAACATGCTTGTGCTGCAGGCTGAATTAGCTGATTATGGTTCGGCTAAAGGTACTATGATAATGCGACCATATGGTTATGCGATTTGGGAGCTATTGCAAAAAGAATTGGACCAGGCATTTAAGGCCAAGGGCGTAAGTAATGCCTACTTTCCGATGTTTATTCCTGAGAGTCTTATTAAGCGAGAGGTTTCACACCTTGAGGGCTTTGCGCCTGAACTTGCAGTGGTGACTATTGGTGGTGGTGAAGAACTTCAAGAAAAACTAATAGTAAGACCAACTAGTGAAACCATAATGTATGAAGCCTACTCCAAATGGATAAAGTCATGGCGTGATCTGCCGGTGATGATAAACCAATGGAATAGTGCTGTCCGTTGGGAAAAGCGTACATATTTGTTTCTGAGGACTACTGAGTTCCTGTGGCAAGAAGGTCATACGGCTCACGCAACCCATGAAGAAGCTCTAGATATACAGAAATGGGCCATGAACTCCTACAAAAACTTGTTCTTGGACTATTTTGCTTTGCCTGGCTACATAGGTTCAAAGTCTAAAACCGAAACCTTTGCTGGAGCCGATGGAACTATGACATACGAAACTCTAATGCCAGGAGGCAAAGCCTTACAGAGTGCTACGTCACATGATTTAGGCCAAAACTTTGCTAAGGCGTTTGATGTTAAGTTTCAGAGCAAAGAAGGAGATTCTCGATTCGTATGGCAAACAAGTTGGGGTTTATCAACCAGGTCGCTAGGTGGTTTAATTATGGCTCACGGTGACGACAAGGGTTTAAGATTGCCTCCAAAATTAGCACCGGTACAAGTGATAGTTATTCCTGTTAAGTCTGATGATGTAGTCACTGAATATGGTGACAAGATAGTATATAGTCTCAAAAAAGCAAACATTAGAGCTGATTTTGATACTCGTGATGGTGAGTCGCTAGGATTTAAAATCAATAAGTGGGAGATGAAAGGCGTACCAATTAGGTTAGAAATCGGACAAAAAGAAATAGACCTACGATCAGTCAAGCTTGTGCGGCGAGACAATAACAACTCTCAAATAGTTAACCTAGAAAAACTCTCTGCTGAAATTCAGAATCAGCTTGAGGATATACAGGCCGGTTTGCTTATTCGAGCCAGAAAGTATCTTGAAGAAAACACTCACGAGGTTTCATCTTATACGCAGTTTAAAGAAGCTATGTTGAAAAATAGAGGATTTTTAATAGCATATTGGTGCGGCAGTGCTGAGTGCGAGTCTGATATTAAAGAACAGACTAAAGCTACTACTCGTTGCCAAAAGGATAAAGGCGATGGTTTGTGTATATATTGCGGTAAGCCTGCAGCCGAACAATGGTACTTTGCACAAGCCTATTAAGACAGAATATTTTCTGCTGGATTTTTAGTGTCAAGAGATAAAAAGGTTTAACCTCACAGTCAGTCCGACTTATGGATGCAACCCCAAATTAAATAGAAAAATGTGTGCAGATCTTGATATTGAGGGCCATCGTGAACGCTGTTGAAACCGACTTTTAGGAAAGGAGTTCAGATAAAGCCATTTTTATTTGTTTAACTTGATTTTGTCTTCTAGTATCCGCCTCGGTGGCGTATTCCTCGCTAATATTATTGTGTCCTTCAATTAAATTATCACCAACATAGAGTGATGCTGCTGCCGGAACACCGAAATGCTTAGAGACAGCAAAAACCGTAGAAGCCTCCATTTCAACACCAAAGTAACCTTCAGTTGACCATTTTTTTATATCCTCTAACGTCTCACCAATCATTGCTTGGCAAGTCATCATTGGCCCTCTCCAAACTTTAGTACCGTCTTCACCTAACTTTGCAGCTATTTTCTCACTAAGCTTTTGATCTGCGTAATGTATACTACTCTCTCTATTATAGATTTTGGCAGAGCTTTCCTCTCCATAACTACTTTTTGGGACTATAAAATCACCCTGTCTGATTCCTGCCTTTAATCCACCGCAAGACCCAAGTAATATGTTCTTTTTCGAGCCAAAAAGGCAGGCCCAGTGCAAGTACTCACTTAGCCATGCGCCACCATAGCCTACGGCAAACCAAATATTCCTATCGGCAAACCTAAGTTCTTTTGCAAATCTCAGAAACTCGTCAAGCATTACATTTAACTGAACTTCAAAACCAAGATCTTTTATTGTTTCTTCAAGTTGTGACAAGACTCTTTGTTCGTATAGAGTGCCATAGCAGAGCATTGCATCAACTTTATAATCGGCAGAAAAACCTAAATGCTCACGATATTGATTAGCTGAAATACTTCGATACACTTTGTAAGTGTATCAGAAAACAGCAGGGTACTTCCGTATTAAGCAGAACCTGTATGGGGACATAGTTGAATTAAGCCAACTATATTAAGAGTTCACTCGGATAGCCCATATATAATCTGCGGTCTAACACTTTTTCCCCAAGGGCATCTGGTTGAATCGTAGGGCGTAATTCATCTTCGGTAGCTACTGTTATTGCCACAAAGCCAACCCTAGCGTGTATATTAGCGGCATAATTGCTTCTCCAGGTTTCTAAACCTATATTCTCATCTGATGCACATAAAGCGCCAGTGCCTGAAACGATCACTCGTACGAATTCCTCACCAAGGCCTTGGCCTTGACCGCGCGCTCCGATTCTATAGGCTGATGTTATGGGATGATCAGGTAATTTATCACAAGGTTCATAACCCGTCCAGTCGTATCCCTCCAGTTGAGCATTGTTGACTTCACCTCGAAGCAATAAAAACATACCTCGACCGTCATCTTTTCGTAACCAGTTTTCTGCTGATTGCAAAGTGCCAAAACGTGATTCAGTAGCGCCCTTAGGGCAGTATTCACGAATATGGATTGATATCCTATGACTCCCATCGCACCCGCAAAGTACTCCGTTAAACTGGCAGCTACGGTGAATCCTTTTTTTCGTAGTTGTGCAAGTGCCGTATCTCCTCGTAGGCCAAAGCCAACATCAAGAGTTTCAGTACGTTCTACAAATCCAGAAGGGAAAGAAGCCATATGACATATCATAATAAATACTCATGTATCAAATTACAGCTGTTAAGCTAGGTGAGACCATCTGTGACTTGAACTTCCCAACAGATACGAACAAATTTCTAAGTACAACAGTTATAACTTGGAGACTATCTCTCTGCTAGCAACTAACGGAGTATCATCGTGGAAGCTGTAAGAACTGAAATTAAGGCTACTTCGTCTTTTCCTGCAGCCAACTTGGCGTTTCAATAAATCGGATTTCCTCCCATTCGTCTATCTCGGACTCAGATACATCGTATACTGCTTGATATGCTATTTCAACGCTTCCGTACAGAGCTTTGTTGCGAGGGAGTTCGAGCAAATCGCCAACACGAAATAACTCGTCTTCGCTTTTGGCTTCAATCTCAACAAAAGTAGGTATCCATGGCCAAGTATCAATCTCAATTTCCGTATCACCTAACTTCCAGCTTTCTCGCTTAGTCTCTTGGAATGAGTTCTTTTTAAGACCTATTGTCTCTAGGAATTTGCAGGTAGTATCAAAATCATTGACCACAACGTTGATTTCTTTCGTTCCGTGAACTGTTCGGTCATTGAGCTGCTTGTAACTGAGCGTAATCTTGTCCACTTCGTTGCGCACACGTACCCAGCCGCCGATTTTCTCTAATCGTTTATCTGGATAATCAAAGACGCACCTCGTCATTAAGCGTTCGGGGTAAACAAGTTTCGCTCCTGTTTGTTTCAGCATCTTCCGAATATTATTAGGGTTTATTGCTAGCCATTTTGCTTCAATTTCAGTTTGCATGTTCTAACTATAGCAAAAGTTTTAATTGCAGCCCTTTGTAAAAGAATCTGTAATGATTGTTTGGTTATTGTGGATGCATTGTCAAGCTCCCTCTTTAACGAACACCTTATCCATTCTAAATTTAGATTTATCTAAGCTTTTAGCATAATCTCTAGGTGACATTTTTAATGCTGTGTGTATACGCTCATTGTTGTAATAAGCTAC
>JAJZKM010000016.1 GCA_021804085.1 bacterium
TTAGAAGGTAGCCATGCTGTTGAGATTGTCCGTAAACTTATTGGAAGTACTGGTCCAAAAGATTCCTTGCCCGGTACTATTAGGGGAGATTACGCCCATCTAAGTTTAGGAAGAGCTTCTGCAAAAGGAAAAGGTGCATATAACTTAGTTCACGCATCAGGAACTTTAAAAGAAGCAAAAGCTGAGATAAAATTGTGGTTTAAGGATAATGAGCTTTTTGACTATAAGACAGTTCATGAAATATATACCCATGCCTAAGGTAATGCCCTCATAGTTCAATGGATAAAATAGTTCCGTCCTAAGGAAAAGCTGGAGGTTCGAATCCTTCTGGGGGCACCAACACTGATTGATTGGAGGTTGTTGAACTTAAATAGTTTATTTTAGGCCTATTAATTTATCAATACCCTGCGTTCTAGAAGGTATTTTGCGTATTTGATAACCATTTTTCTGCATATCCTATATATATTGATCGTCTGTTTCACGACTAATAAGCTTATGCTTGCTCGGCGGAAACGAAACTTGAGACTTAAAACTTATCAATATGTAATATCTATATCCTTGGATGCTAACAGGCTCAGATTGCTGATAATTGGACCACGGATTGTTTCTATAGCTTTAAATCATGGCTAATATTGATCTAGTTAAGGTGTTTGTTAATGTTAATTATGTCACATATGCCATACCAAAATGATTATTATACAGTTTTAAATTCTTTTTTTGTTAAAATATGCTTATGTCACCAAGCAATAAAGACGCTAAGCGTAAATATTTTGAGGATCAATTTGATGATGAAGAGGTATTATTTGTTTTCAGAAGGCATCCGATAGTAATGCGAAAAGGATTAATTCTTGGTCTACTTGGACCATTAATAGGTGTGTTACCAGCTGCAATCAATCCAGGACTAGGGATGGGTTATTTTTTTGGCGGTCTAATCGTTGGATTTGTATTAGGTGTTATAATTCTTTTTCCTTCTTGGGTTGGATGGTACTTTAGCGTCTTTATTTTAACTAGCCAAAGGTTCATTCAGATTAATCAGAAAGGTTTTTTTCATAGATCCGTAGCGGATATTAATATTGACCAGATTCAGTCCGTTAATTATGAAATATCTGGTATTCAAGAAACTTTACTTGGATTTGGTACAATTAAACTTAAGACTTATATAGGAGATTCAACCATAAAAGATATTTATCATCCCCAAAAGATTCAAAAAAAAATGATAGCTGCGCTAAGAGACCTTGGTGTAACTAAACAAGTTTTTCCTGGGGTAAGAGGTAGAGAAGAAGATGAAGAAGAAATCGAAGAATAAGACTATTAAATTCTCTTTTATAAAGAAATACTTTAAGGAGAGACATAAAAGTTCTGAGCAAAAACTAAAAGAAGCTTTAAAGGAAGTGCCTAACATTACTAATGAGACACTTACGGAACACAGAGAAGTTGTCCTTAGCGATGCTAGAAAATATATTTATCCTTTAAGTCATTCTAAGCGCCGGCTGGTAAGAATATCCATAGGACTTTTAATAGTGGCCGTCATTCTATTTCTAAGTTTTTGTATTTTGGATATATATGCTTTTCAATCGGAATCGGGTTTTATTTATTCAGTTAGTGACGTCATACCTTTTCCAGTGGCTAAAGTCGGAAATTATTTTATATCTTATCACAGCTACTTATTTGAGCTTAGAAGGAATATGCATTATTATGAATCACAACAGGGTATCAACTTCTCTTTACCGACTGAAAGGCTCCAATTAGCCAATCTTAAAAACAATGCTATCAAAAAAGTTTTAACGGATGCATACGTTAAAATTCTAGCTTCCAAGAATAACGTTGATGTCACTAGTGCAGAAGTCAATAATGAAATTAAGATCCTTCAAAAAGAAAACAAGTTGGGCAGTAGTAATGCTGTATTAAATTCAGTATTAGAAGATTACTGGGGTTGGAATATATCAGATTTTAAATCTGAACTAAAAACTGAGATTCTTCAGCAAAATGTTGTGGCTAAACTTGATACTTCTACAGTAGATCTTGCCAATAGTCTTTACGGTCAACTTATTAAAGGAGCAAATTTTGCCACTTTAGCCGACCAATACTCTCAAGATAAATCAACGAGTTCTAATGGTGGACAGTATCCAAGTGCTATTACTCAAAATAGTAGTAATGTATCACCTGTGGTCATTAATGCACTATATGGACTAAAGGTTGGGGAAATATCTCGACCGATTAATACTGGTTATTCTTTAGAAATATTAAAAATTGATTCCATAGATTCTTCGGGAATTACTGCTTCTCATATACAATTAAATTTTCAGCCTATATCAAAGTACATTAGACCACTTGCAAGAAGCTATCCCAAAGATGTTTATCTTAAGATCTAAACTTGCGTTAAAACCTTAAAATTGATATCATTACCTCTGATAAAACGGCTCTGGGCTCGTAGTGTAGTGGTCTATCACGTCTCCCTGTCACGGAGAAGATCGCCGGTTCGAATCCGGTCGAGCCCGCCAATCCGATTTTCGGGTAGATTTATGTAGATAATTAAGTGGTTCTCTAGCTGTTAGAGCCAATTTTTTGTTGCTTAAAGTCCAGTTCGTACCTAAATAGAGCATTAACTGACGGCGTTCTTCATCATTTGCTAGTTCAAATACTTCGCCAATGTTAGTAACACTTGAAAAGGTTTCATTACATAGTTCTAACCATCTATCGGCGTCTTGTGAAGAACCATTAAGGAGTTTGGTAGTTCTAACCACGCTAGTCTGGTGCTTAGCAGCTCTAAGTTGGTAGCGGTCATCAGTAATGACACCATGCTCTAATTTATCATCTAACACATCTAGAGCCTTCTTAGCTTGTCTTAAATCATGCTTCCAGACATCACTGTAGCGGTCTTGGCTTTTCATGTAGTCATCATATACATTGTGAACCAGTAGTTTACATATTTCGCCGTCTGCTTCGGTTATCTCATAATTGGACATTTCATCTTTAATAACGCCTGTAAGTTCATGTTCCGCAAGCTGTGGCTCTTTACATTTCATAACTTTACTTTTCTTGGTACAGGTATAGAAGGTATAGCTTGCTAGTTCGCCTGTAGTAGCTAGTATTTTGGCCTTAGTGTATGCGGTGATATTCATATCGCAGGTACCGCAACGGGGTACGCCTTTATAGGCATAGAAAGCACCTTTAGTTGAGTAGTTTTTACGTTGTTTAGCCCAACCCATAGCAATTTGGACTTTATCGTACAGCTCTACTGCGCTGCTTTTAAGTCGCCTTTATCTATGGCTTGCACTACCACTTGTTTTGCGCGTTCTGTAGCATATGTCTGAGATAGTGTCATTTTGTCCATAAAGTCCGTATCAGTCTGTAGGTGAATGTAGTATGTGCTCCGGCTGATACCAGATACATGGCAAGCCATTTCAATACTAAAACCGTCTCTCAAAGCTTGCTCCAATTTTAAGACAGTTGGTCTAGTAATGACGGTTGGTCTGCCTGATTGTTTTTTGCTCATGTATACCATTGTGAGGCAATTTACCTACCATGAAAACAACTTGATAATTCTGCACTAATATGCTAGAGTAGATAATGTTAGTTCTAAAATAAAAACATGACAGAAATACCCAATCCTCATGAACAAGTGACACAGCCGTTAGAACAGATGGCTGCTGTAGGTGTGTTTGAGGGCGTCTATGGCGCATTTGCAGACGTTGCAAAGGCTAAAGTTCACCGCAAGGAGTTTGTGAACGAACAAGTAGTTCATGTTGAATTAAATCCAGCAGTAGAGTTTGTACAAGAGCGTTTTGATGTTGCGCAAGAAAAAATAACACCACTAGACAACACGCAAGTTCACGCCAACCAGGTTCATGATGACTTCATAAGTGAAGCTACGACAGAGGCTTCAAGGGAGTATGGGGCAAGACCAGCCGCTATAGCTACTAGGTTAGAAAGAGCTAATAGGGTTGTTAGTTCTTTTATTGATAGAGCAACTACTATGGTAAGAGACGGTGAAACAGATGGACTAACTGTTAAAACCTTCTTTGGAAGCATTGATAGTCTAAAGCATAGTTTGAGCAGGGGTTATAACGACTTGGTAAGAAAATCTGATGAAAGCGTGCCAGACCAAGCAACTAAGGATAAATACGCTCAGACCGTTCAATCAATTTATGGCTCAAAGCCAAATGTAGAAGAACAGCATAACGGTGGCTTTATCCATGTAAACGGAGAACGATATCTTCAATCAGGTGAAAAAACCACAGACCGCTACTATATCTCCCCAAAGTTAAATGGAGAGCCTGGCGAGGCAGTTAGAATCTGGGCTGAAACACTAGATGAACTTGGTTTGGGCGAAAAGCTGTACTACAAGGTGGCTACTGGTTTAGCGCGCCACTACGATATAGTTATTGCATACACCAGTCCTGAAACTGCTGCTGAAGCAGAACAAGCCATACAGGCTTTTGCAAGAAAGTGTCCACCCGATTTATTGAGTGAGACGAATATGCCCTCTGCCGTAAACGTAGATAAGGGTATTAGTCGTGCCCCTGAACCAGAACAACTGAATACCTTACTTCGTTATCGTGGTAAGGACACAGTATCTTATAACGAATTAGCGGCAGGTTTAACAGAGCTTGCTTTAAGCAGGGCTAGTTATGACTTTGTAAAGCAAAGTCTACAGCCTAATCAGGTTACGCCCAAAGCTGTGGCAGAAGCAGGTAAGGTATACTTTGTTCAGTTTATAAAGCTTGCTGGATTAGACCCTGCTCAAATGCAAGCTGCTGCGTAGATTGTATAGGCTCTGAAAAGGCAAAATAGTTCCAGATATCTTGCACTACGGCCCGCCATTGAATTTTGTATCTGTTGGTTTTGTTAACCCAATCTGAGCTTTCTGACATTTTGCTAAAAATAAGCATTGACTTTTTTATACCATTATATATAATATGGTATATGAGTACATTAGATAAAACCATACTGAATGTTAAGCTGAGTAAATCTCTTAAACAAGATGCACAAGCAATTGCAGATGAGATAGGAATACCTCTTAGCACAATAGTCATTGTTAATCTAAAAGAGTTTGTTAGAAGTCGCTCATTAACTATATCTGCCTTACCTCGTTTAAGACCTGAGATTGAGAAAGAGCTTGGTTTGGCCATTGAAGACTATGAACAAGGTAAAAATGTTTCGCCTGTTTTAAGAAGTGGTAAGGAAGCATCTGACTATCTGAAATCATTATGAATGTAGTTTTCCATAAAAACTTTCAAAAAATGTTTAAAAAGCTACCTACTAAAATTAAAGAAAAGGTAGGAGAGCGTATTGAACTATTTGTAAATGACCCATTAGATAGCCAATTACGCAATCATTCAATAAGTGTTCCATATAGGGATAGTCGTAGCATTGATATTACAGGCGATTATCGTGCTATATATAAATTAGTTGATAAAGAAACGGCTCTTTTTACTCATGTAGGAACTCATAGTCAACTTTATCGCTAATTGAAATTGTATTTTGCTGATTGATAGATTGCTCTAACTTATTATTTATTGAACCAATTGAACCAAAGCTTTATATTTAATTAGTAGATTGTTTAATCTGCCACCTTAGCTCAGTTGGCTAGAGCATCGCTTTCGTAAAGCGGGGGTCATCGGTTCAAATCCGATAGGTGGCTCCATTATGCGGGTATCGTATAACGGTATTATGTAGCCTTCCCAAGGCTAAGAAGTGGGTTCGATTCCCACTATCCGCACCATTTGGAACTTTTGCGATTATTTAGGTCAGTTTTTTAGAGATTAACCTGTAAATAGGTTAAATCTTAGGATCATAAACTTTTTTGATCACTTGTACCGAGAGTAAGACTGTATTATTGTTAATTTAATTGCTAGAATAGTATTTAATAATATGGCGCATACTAAGAGTTATTTTAGAGATCATTATAGTCTTTTGTTATTAAGTATTAATATCTTTGGAGTTATCTTGGTGGTGTTATTTATAATTCTAAGGCTAGTAGACATTAATACCTCTAGTTATATAATCCAGTGTCGCAATTGTTCTGATCCGAACGCTTTAAATAAATATATAACAGGCGGGATAAGCGGTTTTATAAGCTTTATTCTATTTATACTCATTATCTTTATAGGAAGTTTTGTCCTTAGTTTTAAAACCTATTTAGTTAATAGAGATTTATCTATAACCATATTATATTTTGGAATTTTCTTAGAGGTAGTAGCTTTAATTGTTAGTAACGCTTTATTTATCTTAAGGTGACATGAAGAACATAGAAATCCCATATGAGCGTGATCGAAAAGGTCATTATCGTTTTTTTGAAATATTGCCAGGACTACTCAGTTGGAGCTTGTTAATATTGCCAGTAGTACTGACTTTGATTGATACAACGTATGCCGTAGTTTTCATTTTGTCTTATTTACTTATTTATATCGTGAGATCTTTTGGTTATGATTTTAGAGCCGTTTCGGGATATTTAACAATGAAACAACACTTAAAGCTTAAATGGAACGACTTCTTACAAGATCTAGACCTTGGTGAAATAGATGAGAGTTTACACATTACTAGACCAGCTTGGCATATCGATAATATCCAGCGTGTTAAAGGTTATCCAACTATCTATAAACCAAAGGATATACTTCATGGAGTTATAATCGCAACCGTTAATGAAAACCGAGAGATTCTTGAGCCAACCATTAAATCAATCATAGATAGTGATTACGATGTCAAAAAAATAATCTTAATCATTGCTTATGAAGGTCGGGCCGGTGAAGAGACACAAAAACGAGTTTTAAAACTTATCAAAGACTACAGGCCATTCTTTAAAGATGCCTTTGCCGTTAAGCATCCTCCTAACATCCCTGGGGAAGTTATAGGGAAGGGGGGAAATATTACTTATGCCGGTAAAAAATTTGAGCAATATTTACTAGATAAGAAAATTGATCCAAAAAACGTCATTATAACTACCTTGGATGCCGATAATAGACCACATAAATTATATTTTGCATCTCTTACATATATGTTTTGTGTAGCTCCTAATCCTCTAAGAGCGTCTTTCCAGCCTCTGCCAATGTTTACCAATAATATATGGGATGCACCAACCCTGATGCGAGTAATTGCTACTGGTAACAATTTGTTTTACATTGTTTTAACAAAAAGACCTCACCTAGAAAGAAATTTTTCGGCTCATGCTCAATCCATGCAATCCTTAATTGAGATGAATTTTTGGAGTGTTAGAACGATCGTAGAAGACGGACATCATTTCTGGAGAAGCTATTTCTTTTATGATGGCGATTATAGGGTATATCCTTTAAGTATACCTATTTATCAGGATGCGGTTCTAGCTGATGGGTATATAAAAACCCTTAAGGCACAGTTTGTCCAATTAAGAAGATGGACATATGGTGTTTCAGATGTGGCATATATTGCAGACAAGGGGTTTTTCCATAAAAATAAAATATCTAAACCAGACGTTTTTATAAAATTTTTTAGAACTTTAGAGGGTCATGTCACATGGGCAACTGGAACGATTTTAATATTCGGAGCCGCATTTATCCCATCACTTTTACATCCTCAAAGCTTTGCAGCCAATCAATTGCCAATTATTGTCAGCAGGATCCAACAAATCGGGATAATAGGATTACTTGCCAGTGTTTATGTGACACTTGTTACGTTACCTCCACGGCCATCTAGAATCAAGAGACACAGGTCTTTCCTTATGATGATTCAATGGGTTTTAGCACCAGTGGCCAGCTTATTGTATGGTACGTTTACAGCTTTTAATTCTCAAACTCGTTTAATGTTTAAAATGTATCTCAGTAGATTTGACGTAACCGAAAAGGCTGTAATCGTTGCTAAAGGCAATGTCATTAGCTCTAATGCCGATCCTGATAAATAATTATTTATTATCCATATAGAAGGCCTTGTATTGAATTGAAGCCACAAAATCAAACTGCTCTAATGTGTTAAAAGAGATCTTTCTTAGCGTGTCGGTGTCAATACTGGCATTAACTAGGGAGTGTTGCATTTTATTAATTACCGTATTAGTTAATTCACTAGCTTCGATAATAGAGTTTTTGCGATGCTTAAGACTATTTAAGATTGATACAAATAGGGTATCTCTACTAAAAGGACTAGTCTTATTTTTACTATTAACCAGTAAACTTTGTTCATAATCATTGAGTTCAACAGTCGTAAAGGTTGCCTGACAGTTTAAACATTTTTTACGTCTCCAGACGCCGTTAACCCTTTTTAAGTGTCTGGAATTGGTGGTTTTTAATTTATTAAGACAATATATGCATACCATAGCTATATATTGTCATATCGCAATTAAAAATTCTAGTGTATAAAGTTAGATAAATGGGTATAAATAAAACAGACCTCTGCTAGAAGTCTGTTATTTTTAGTTAATTTCATTTAACTAGTTCGTGATCGACGAACGCGATTCGTTGGTTTTAAAGGGGTTAATTCCTCATAAAACAACTGAAAAGTGTCTAGGACACTTATACTTGATTTACTCACCCAATCCCTTTGTTTAACTGGGTTATATTAGCAAAAATGTTTTTTTGTGTCAATGCAATCCTGGTGGGCAATAGAGGATTTGAACCTCTCACCTCTTCCACGTCAAGGAAGCGCTCTAGCCAAATGAGCTAATTGCCCTAAAAGCAACCTTACCCGCAAATTATACCTATTTTAGTTATTTTCATCAAACCGTAAATTATATCAATTTTGATATAAATATATAACCACAGGTTATCCTCAATTAAGTGTAAGAATTACGACAATAACATACTAGCTTTATAATACTACCCATGTTAGTCTTATTTAGGTCAGGCGAAGTTTTGACGAGAGTGTTTTGATAGTAAATTATGTTGTGTAACTTTGCGAGATTACACAACTTTTTTATTTTAGTGTTATAATATTTTTAAGCGATGATGTGGTTTACCAGCCATGGAGCTTCGTGGGGATGCCTGTAACGTACGTAAACGTTACGGGAAGAGTGAAATGTTTCGGTGGGACAGCCTTCAAGGGCCCGAGACGTACTAGATTTAGTAACTTTGCGAGATTACTTAATTTAGTACGTTTTTATTATTTTAAGAAGGATATGGAGATATATGGATAAGAATAATAAACTTTATGCCATCAGGCATTCCTTAGCTCATATTTTAGCTTCGGCTATTAAGGAGCTTTATCCAGATGTAAAGTTTGGGATTGGGCCAGTTATTGATAATGGCTTTTATTATGATATTGATATTCCTTCTAAAAAGCTTACCGAAGATTCCTTTGAAGATATTCAAAGAATTATGAATAGGATCATTAAAGAAGATTTAGTTTTTGAAAAGTACACCTTAAGCATTGATGAAGCTTTAAAATGGGCTAAAGACAATCATCAGGACTATAAAGTTAATCTTTTAAATGACTTAAAAAGATCTGGCACTACAGTCCTTAAAGATTTAGATGCTTCAGAAGTCGGGGTAATTGCTCCAAAGAGCTCCAAAATAAAAGAAGTTTCTTTTTATAGACATGGAAGTTTCTCAGATCTTTGCAGGGGACCACACGTAGTCTCCACTAGTAAGGTTGGACCGTTTCGTTTGATGCGAATTAGTGGTGCTTATTGGAGGGGTAATGAGAAAAATAAGCAATTGCAACGTATTTACGGGGTCGCTTTTAACTCAGATGCGGATCTCAAAGATTACTTGAAGCATTACGAAGAAGGAAAACATAGAGATCATCGGAAAATAGGAAAGGAGCTAGATTTGTTTGGTTTCTCGGATCTAGTAGGAGGTGGATTACCTCTTTTTACTCCCAGAGGTACTATTCTAATAGATGAATTAGCTAAGTATTCAGAAGATTTAAGATTAAAGCTTGGTTTCAAAAAGGTTCGTATACCACACATAACCAAGACTGACCTATATGAAGTATCTGGACATCTGGCTAAATTTGGTGATGAATTATTCTTAGTAAAGAGTCAGGAAACTAAAGATAGCTTTGCACTAAAACCCATGAACTGCCCTCATCACACAAGAATTTACGCCTTGAGACAAAGATCCTATAAAGATCTTCCAATTAGATATCTAGAAACCACTGTTGTGTACAGGGACGAAAAAAGTGGAGAGTTGGGAGGATTGTCGAGGGTTCGTTCTATTACTCAAGATGATAGTCATATTTTTTGTAGAGAGGATCAGATTGAAGATGAGGTTAATAAACTTATTGGAGCCTATAAAACCCTATATAAAACCCTTGATTTTGAAGTCAGCGCCAGATTGAGCCTAAGAGATGATTCAAAGCAGTATCTTGGATCTATGGAAGTTTGGAATAAAAGTCAGGCTGAGCTGAGGAAGTCTCTTAAGGACAATTCAATAGAATTTTATGAGGAGGAAGGTGAGGCAGCATTTTATGGTCCTAAAATAGACTTTATGGCTTCTGATTATTTATCTCGAAAACATCAACTCGCTACCATTCAGTTGGATTTTGTAATGCCTAAAAGGTTTAAATTAGAATATGATTCAGAATTAGGCCTAAAGAATACTCCTGTTATGATTCACGTTGCTCTACTGGGTTCTCTAGAAAGATTTTTATCTGTTTATATCGAGCATACTTATGGTAAGTTTCCGGTTTGGTTGTCGCCAGAACAATTACGAATTATTACCTTAAATCAAGATCAAGAGGTTCTGGATTTTGCCAATCAATTGTTGGGAAAAACTCAAGATAGTAACCTAAGGGTAACGATTGATTCAGACAATGAATCTGTTTCTAAGAAGATTAGAAGGTCTGAGCTCATGAAAATTCCTTACACAATCGTTATAGGTTCAAAAGAATTAGAGTCATCAAAGATAGTACCTAGAATAAGGGGAGACTTAAAAGATCCAAATAAAGATTACGCTAGACCTTTAGATCTGAATTATTTTATAGAATCTTTAACCAAAGAATATAAAGAAAGATTAAATAAAAGCATCCTTTAAAATAAATGACACCTCAACCCTTATTGGTAATTGTTGGAGAGACTTGTTCGGGTAAAACGGATTTATCCTTAACATTGGCAAAAAGATTTAACGGAGCAATTATTTCAGCTGATTCCGTAGCTATTAGACGAAAAATGGACATTGGCAGTTCCAAGCCTAGCGCTAAGGAACAATCCGAGGTGCCTCATTATCTGATAGATATTATTGATCCAAGCGAAGAATTTAGTGTAGCTCTTTATAAGCAGAAAGCTCTTAAGGCTATAAGAAATATTGGTGATAATAATAAATTAGCTATTTTAGTGGGAGGGTCAGGTCTTTATATTAATAGTGTAATTTATGATTATAGATTTAGAGAAAATTTAAATAAGTACCAAAGAGACCTATTAGAAACCCTGGATATTCAAAAATTAAAAGAAATTGGCACTGATAGCGGGCTAGCTATTAAGAGCATAGATCTAAACAACAAAAGAAGATTAATAAGATTAATAGAGACGGGACATATCAGACGAAAAGACCTTAATAAGGCTAGAGGCAACACCTTAATTATCGGTTTATATAATTCCAAAGAAAATAAAAAAGAATTAATCAAAAAAAGAGTTGAAAAAATGATTAATGACGGTCTAGAAAAAGAGGTTCAAGCATTGCGCTCTGAATATGGATATAATGATAAAATATTTTGTAATATTGGCTACAAAGAATGGATACCATATTTTAATAATCAAATTTGTCTAGACGAAGTTATAAGTAATATAGTCAAAGATACTAGCAATTTAGCTAAAAAACAAAAAACTTGGTTTAGGAGAAATAAAAGTATTCGATGGTTTAATTACCCCCTACAAAAGCATTTAATTGTAGAACTTGTTACATCATTTATCTCCAACGAACATTTTAATTGATAACATTTTTTGATAGTATATATATATGATTGAGCAACTCTTTGGTTCTAAAACTCGCGTAAAACTATTACAGCTCTTTTACGGTAATCCAAATCGGCAGTTTTATGTAAGGGAAATAACTCGAAAAATTGAAGAGCAGATTAATTCAGTTCGAAGGGAGCTGAGTAATCTACTGAGTATCGGGATAATCGTTTCTGATAGTAATAATAACAAACTTTATTACGAGGTTAATCAAAAATATAAATACTATTCCCCTCTTAAACAAATCTTTGGCGAAGATAATGTTTCCATAAAACCTGGTAATGCGCAAAATTCTAGTAGTAACGATAACCCTTTAAGCACGATAGGACACGTAGATCTAGCACTTTTGACCGGTCAATTCACTAGAGATGAGATTTCGGGGATAGATTTTCTGATTGTAGGTGAGATTAACCCTAATGCGCTAGCTAAATATATAGCAGAGATGGAACAAAAGGAGAACAAAAGCATTAGATATACGGTTATGAGCTTAGACGACTTTAAGTATAGGATTGAAATTAGAGATAGATTCGCCAGTAATGTTTTAAACTCTAAAAAACAGGTCATTGTTGATATTCATGGTTTCTTAAACAAAAATATTAAAGAGGAGGCAGAATAAGTTTATGGAATTTCAGTTTTATGGAGCTAATTGTATTAGCTTAACTTATAAGAATACTAGGGTTATAATCGATGACAATTTAAAGGACTTAGGTCGGAAAAGTATTATTAAAGAAGGTGATGTGGCTTTATTTACTAATAATTTAAGTTCTGATATAGCTAGATTATCTATTTGTGACCCTGGAGAATACGAGATTGGGGAGATATCAATAGTAGGCATTCCCGCTAAACCTTTTATAAACGATGATTCCAAGGAAAATGTTACTATG
>JAJZKM010000005.1 GCA_021804085.1 bacterium
ATCATCTTCGAAGCATAACCCTTCAAGGCTCCTCCAATAAAGAGTTGTCCTGGTGTTTGACTAGCCATAAAAAGACTCCTGACTTTAATTAGTCGGAGTCCAATATGTTTCTGAACTTATGCATATTTGCGGTCCCTAGAGCATAAACCTCTGGAATGAACGATATTTTAAGTTAAAAAATGAGTAGTTGGGTCTGCAGTAGATTTGTGGATCCTGTCTAATTTTTATGGTCGATAAAGTGGTTCTGTAGAACGCCAGATGGAGTATTTTACTATTTTATGGTTATTAAGAAATGTTTTGAATTGTATCAACAGAGTTGTTTCTTGTATAATAATCAGTAAATGACAGATAAGAATTCTCGAACTAAAATGTCCGAGCAAGAAGATATTACCAATAATAGTATTGCCGCCAAGCAGCTTTTTATATCGAGTGTTATTTCTATGAGTTGGCAAATGGCGGTTGCTGTATTGGTTCCAGTTGTGGGTGGATACTATTTGGATCGTCATTTTAATAGTGCTCCTTGGATTACACTTTTCGGCTTGATGTTGGGGGTAATTCTTTGCGTAATGATTGTCCGGCGTGCGGTTCATAACATACCTGGGTTTGTAAAAGGTGGTAAATCTAAATGAACTTTATTAAAGTTTTTGCGTCCAGTGGCCCGACGGTTTATGTAGCTCCTGAAAAAGTTTTTACACTTTACGGCTGGCCAATCAGTAATTCGATGATTTACGGCTGGGCTGTTATTTTAATTCTCTTCTTTTTGTTTATATGGGCGGGTAGGCACGTAAAAATTCATCCAGGAAAAGGATTTATTGGATTAATAGAAGAAGGTGTCAATTTTATTACTAACTTGGTTGAGAATAGTTTTAATAATCCAGAAGTTGGACGTAAGTATATTCCCTACTTTGTGACTTTATTTTTCTTTATTCTTTTCAATAACTGGACCGAACTATTGCCAGTAATTAATGATGCTTTTAATTATCATAAAGTACCGTTGTTGAGACCATTTACTGCAGATTTGAATGCTACTTTTGCAATGGGATTAATCACTATGGGCCTTGTCTATTATGCGTCAGTTAGAGAATCAGGCGGTCTAAAAAATTATTTTCAGCATTTTTTTGTCGGAAGTCCTAAAAACCCACTTTTTCTGATTATTGGTCTGCTTGAAATGTTCACTGATTTGACTAGAGTAATTAGTTTAAGTTTGCGACTTTATTTAAATGTTACTATTGGCATGATCGTCATAGATGTTTTTGCCTACCTTGGTCATATTATTGCACCAATTTCGGCACTTCCCTTTTATCTTATTGAAATATTTATTTGCATGTTGCAGGCGTACATATTCACCATATTGTCGGTTATGTATCTGGCAGTTGCGGTAAATCATTCTGCAGAACATAGCAGCCCAAAGGATGAAGATGAATACTTGACCGAAGATGTAGTACCTGAAAGAATAAGAGTAGAGTCTGGATCGGTAGGTACTGCAGGTGGTGCCTAGGATTATTAGCAATAACACTAAAGTAGGAGAAATGAAATGGTAAATATTACAGATATAGCTGCGGCCGTCGACACGACAATTATTGGTAAAGGTTTAATGATTGGTGGTGGTTTTATTGGGCCTGGAATCGGGATCGGGCTAATCGGGGGCAATTATCTACAAGCTGTCGGACGTAATCCAGAGGCTGCTAAATTTCTCGGCCAGGCCTTGATCTTTGTGGCAATAGTTGAGCTTTTTGGCTTGCTCGCATTCGCATCTATATTTATTGTCAAATAGAAGGAATATTTTAGTTTAATGGTCTTAGAATTAACACATACTATTAATACGCTTGCATCCGTGTCCGGGCTTGGTGCGCTTGGCGTTAGTTTGAAAGAGTTCTTGATTCAGCTAATTACATTTTTGTTGGCACTATTCGTACTCAAAAAATGGGCCTTTAGTCCGATCATTAAAATCTTAGGCGAGCGACGCAAGGTTATTGAAGATGGAGTTAAACTGGGAGAGAAATTGCGTTCTGATAAAGCTAAAGTTGAAGAAGACATAGAGGCTGCACTTCACGATGCTCGACGTAAAGCAGATCAAATTATTGCAGACGCTGGGCAAACTGCAAGACAACTAATAACAGAAGCCGAAACGGATGCCAAGAAAAAGTCTGATATCATATTGCACGAAGCTAAACAAAAAACTTTGCAAGACATTGAAACCGCAAGGCGGCGACTAGAATCAGATATAGCTAATCTGGTTGCGCAGGCTACTGGAGCAGTGCTTGACGAAAAAGTTAATGCCGAAACGGATGCCGGTTTGATTGAGCGGGCTTTAAATAGTGTGAGGAGAACTGTTTAATGTCTAAATTAGATAGATCCGTTCTAGCTGATGTTGTGTCTGACCTGTCGCTAGACCAGAAAGCTGATCTAAAAACACTCTGTAAATCTGTTGCAGCTTATTTGCTAGAGGAGCATAGAGAGTTAGAACTTGATTCACTGGTACGTGACATTCAGAAAAGCTGGTCCAATAAGGGTTATGTAGACCTATTAGTTCGGGTTGCAAGACCTCTGCCTAATGAAACTATTGATCTTATGGCTGATCGCTTTGCCGATATTTATCCAAGTGCAAAAATAGCAGTATCGACGGTAGTGGATCCTTCCATTATAGGAGGGGCTAGTGTTGAGCTAGCGGATCAACGTTTTGATATCACGATATCGAGACGTTTAAGTAGGTTTACTAAAAGTATTAATGCAATAAAGGAAGTCAATGTCTGATTTATCAATCGCCAATTTGTCTGAAGATATTCGGTCGGCAATTGCCGAACTTAAAGCTCGTCCAGAAATCGAAAATATCGGTATAGTTACTAGAATTGGTGATGGTGTCGCCTGGATCTATGGTTTGTCTCATGCTGGATTTAATGAAATGCTTGAAATCGAAGGCGTAACTGAGACCGTTATGGCTTTTGCATTTAATCTTGGCCAGGATGAGATCGGTGCTGTGATTATGGGTGATGATAGTCAGGTTTCTGCCGGAGCGACGGTGCATCTTAGCGGTAAGGTTCTTGAGGTGCCAGTCGGTGAAGCGTTAGTTGGTCGTGTAGTTGATCCATTAGGTAATCCACTTGATGGGGGTGAACCAATAAAGGGTACAAAAATGAGTCGTATCGAGAAGCCAGCTCCTGGGGTACTTGACCGACGTAGTGTATTTGAACCACTTATGACTGGACTGACCGCTATAGATTCAATGGTCCCTATTGGCCGAGGTCAGAGAGAACTAATTATTGGTGACAGACAAACCGGAAAAACTGCTATTGCTATTGACACGATGATAAATCAGGCACGACAAAAAACTGGAGTTATTAATGTTTATGTAGCCATTGGACAAAAATTAAGTAAATTAGCAGCTCTTAAGCAGCGATTGATTCGTGAGGGCGTAATGGAACAGACAATCATTATCGCCACTTCTCCTGCTGATCCTGCAGCTATGTTGTATTTAGCGCCTTATGCCGGGGCGACAATGGGAGAGTATTTTCGGGATAACGGTGGACATGCATTAATTGTGTATGATGATTTAACTAAGCATGCTCAGGCTTATCGGCAAATGTCACTATTGCTTCGACGTCCACCCGGTCGTGAAGCCTACCCAGGTGATGTTTTTTATCTCCATTCACGTTTACTTGAACGAGCCGCAAAACTTAACGACAAACTTGGTGGTGGTAGCTTAACTGCATTGCCCATAATTGAGACTCAGGCTGGTGAAATATCTGCATATATTCCAACTAACGTGATTTCAATAACCGACGGTCAAATTTTCTTGGAAACAAACCTTTTCTATCAAGGAGTTCGTCCTGCCATTTCTGTTGGCCAGTCGGTCTCGAGGGTTGGTGGTGCCGCTCAAACCAAGGCAATTAAAGCTGTGGGTGGTGGGCTTAAACTTAGTCTAGCTCAATTTCGAGAATTGGCGGCATTTTCTCAGTTCTCAACCGATTTAGACCCAGAAACTCGAAATATTATTGAGCGTGGACAGAGACTAACAGAATTGCTTAAACAGCCGCAATATTCACCTCGAGCAATTAATGAAATGTACGTCACATTACTTGTTGCGACTAAGGGTATTTTCGATAAAGTTCCGATTGCGAAAACGGTTAGTGCCCAAGAGGCGTTGATCAGAGAGTTTAGACAGCATCATTCTGCACTATTTAATGAACTAAATAACGGTGAAAAACCTAGCGAAGCTCAGAATGAGAAAATTCTTGACGTAGCCAAAAAGGTCGTTGAAAGCTATGCAGAGCGGGTTAATAGTGACCGGAAGGAAGATTAATGCCAAGTACGATTGTCTTAAAAAGGCGTATTAATTCAATTCGTTCTACTAGGCAGATCACTAAGGCTATGGAGTTAGTGAGTGCTAGCAAATTGAAGCGAGCTCAAGCTACGGCAGAGCGTAGTCGGGCTTATCAGATGCTAGCATATGAACTTCTGCAGCGATTGAGTATTGTTACTGAAGCGAAAACCCATCCACTATTCATGAAGCGTAAGGTTACGCGACGTCTCTACGTCATGATTACTTCAAACAGCGGTCTTGCTGGTGCTTTTAATGCTAATATCAATAAAGAGTTATTGAATAAATTTCAATCAGATAAAGCTCTGGGAATTAAGTCGCAAGTTATAGCGGTTGGTAGCAAGGGCGCACAGTTCGTAAGACGTCTTGAGGGGGTAGATTTGTTGTATGTTTATCAGCCCTTCGGAGACAACCCATCAGCAGATGATATTCGACCCCTATTGAATTCTATTATTGAACATTTTCAAAATGAAAAAGCTGAAGCAATTGAAATAATTTATACTTCATTTGTTTCAACACTATCACAACAAGTGCAAACGTTAGCTTTGCTTCCAGTAGCTGCTGTTGAGCCTAGTAAGCATTTTAGTGAAATATCTAATTTCGAACCTGATGCTGAAACTGTAATAAATCAAGTAAGTACTCGCTTGGTAGAAGCTCAGCTAATGCAAGCGGTTTTAGAAAGCCTTGCAAGTGAGCAAGCTGCCCGAATGGTGGCTACGAGGAATGCCACGGACAATGCAAATGATTTGATAAACGCATATACACAAGAGCTAAATACGGCACGCCAATCGGCAATTACCCAAGAGCTGGCAGAAATTACCGGTGGTGCTGAAGCGCTTAACGAATTATAAGGAAGGGATAAAGATATGGCAGTTACAAAAGGTAAAAATATTGGTAAGGTTACCCAGGTTGTCGGTGTAGTGGTAGATGTCGCATTTGATAAAGGCAAGCTGCCCAGAATCTATAACGCGCTTACTCTCGAACTTGATGGTAGACAAGTGACTCTTGAAGTTGCTCAGCATTTAAGCGAGACTTCCGTTCGAACTATTGCATTAAGTTCGACTGATGGATTACAGCGTGGACACTTAATAAATGATAGTGGCTCACCGATTAGTGTTCCGGTCGGCAAGCAGACACTGGGTCGTATGTTTAATGTTACTGGTGAGCCGATTGATGGAAAGGGTTCCGATTTTAAAGAATTTGCACCTATTCATAAGACTCCTCCTCCATTAGTAGATCAGTCTGGCAAAGTTGAACTGCTTGAAACCGGAATAAAAGTTGTAGATCTAATTGCACCTATCGCTAAGGGTGGAAAGGTGGGGTTATTTGGGGGTGCCGGTGTTGGAAAAACTGTTCTTATTCAGGAATTAATAAATAATATTGCTAAGTTTCATTCTGGATATTCAGTTTTTGCTGGCGTTGGCGAGAGAACTCGTGAGGGCAACGATTTGTTTAACGAGATGACCGAATCGGGAGTTATAGAAAATACTTCGCTTGTATTTGGGCAGATGAATGAACCTCCTGGAGCTAGGCTTAGGGTAGGATTGTCCGGCGTAGCGATTGCTGAAGGTTTTAGAGACAAAGGTAGTGATGTCTTGCTTTTTATAGATAATATCTTTCGCTTCACACAAGCTGGAGCTGAGGTTTCTGCTTTACTTGGACGATTACCGTCAGCTGTAGGATATCAGCCAAATCTGGCTCAAGAAATGGGACAGCTGCAGGAAAGGATTACATCTACCAATGAAGGATCGATTACTTCTGTTCAAGCTGTCTATGTGCCGGCTGATGACCCTACCGACCCTGCCCCGGCTACTACTTTTGCACACTTAGATTCGACAATAGTTTTAAGTCGTGCACTGACCGAAATAGGTATTTATCCAGCTGTTGAACCGCTTGATTCCAGTTCAACCTTACTTGACCCAGAAATAGTTGGTGAAGAGCATTATAGGATTGCACGCGAGGTGCAAAGAGTCTTGCAGCGTTATAAAGACTTGCAGGATATAATTGCTATTTTAGGTATGGAAGAACTATCTGAAGAAGATAAACAAACTGTGGCACGCGCTAGGAGAATTCAGAGGTTTTTAAGTCAGCCATTTTTCGTTGCTGAACAGTTTACTAATAACCCCGGACAATACGTAAAACTTGTTGATACCATTAAGGGCTTTAAGGAAATTCTAGAAGGAAAACATGATGATAAACCAGAAAGTGCCTTCTATCTCAAAGGGAGTATAGACGAAGTTAAATAATGAGGTTTATTCTTACTACGATTAGCGGTGTTAAATATGATGGCGAAGTTGCAGAAGTTGGGCTGCCGACTCTTGATGGCAGAATTGGAGTAATGGATAATCACATGCCGTTGTTCAGTGTTGTTGCGCAGGGTGCTATAGCTATTCGTAAATTACCACATGATCCAGACAGTGCAATGGAATATTTTGCTACATATGGTGGGGTTATTGAAGTATCTCAAAATACACTTAGGGTACTTGTTGATGAAGCGCATCAACCGGATGAAATTAATGAACAAGAAGCGCAGATTGCAATGGAACGAGCCAAACAAATGAAAATTAGCGCCAAAGATCAAGCAAGCCTGGATCATGCGCAAACCATAATCGATCGACAAGCAGTTAGGTTGCAAGTTGCTTCACTAAGGCACCGCAGGCGACAGTAAGATTCCTATTAATAAAAATAGAGCATATTTTTGAATTTGGTATTCTTGATTAGTGGAATTCGTGAGTTGGTTTAAGTAATAATTACTTTGAAATAAATATTGTTAACATCTGCATATAAAATATAAAGTTTATTTACTATTAGTAAACTACTTTAAGAAGAAATTTATAGCATTTTATATCTATATTTTGGTTATGATTGATTGAAAATTATTTATCTACGCGATCTTTGTAGAGATAGATAAATTACGGAATAGGCATTGAATTAAGGCTTGATGCTACGAAAATAATTTTAACGCTTAAGCTTGCAGTCTTTACAATTAAATAATTAAAAGGTACTCTAAGTGTAATAAAACTAAGGAGGTTCCAATAAATGGTAATTGGAAAAAAACAGGTAGCTACTTTAGTAGCTGAATTCCTGGGTGCTGCTGTGTTAACGTTGGTGTTCTTAAGTGTGCATTATTCGACGATCGGTATTCCGTATTTTGTGGCCTTAGCGGCCGGTGTAGCAACGGCAGTTGCTGCATATTTTTTTGGTGATATATCAGGTTCACATTTGAACCCGGCTATTACTTTAGCTGTATGGACAGCTAGAAAAATCAGTACGGTCACTGCTCTAACCTACATTATTGTTCAGAGCCTTGGTGCCTGGGCTGCATATGGTATATATCACTACTTTGTGGCTAGCACTTTGTCACCAGTTGGTGGTCATTATAGCGCCCGTATTCTGTTCGCAGAAGCAATAGGTGCTTTTGTATTAGCACTAGCTTGGGGTGCAGTTTATTTACGAAGATATGATGCTACCAATCGAGCTTTGTTGCTTGGTGCTTCGTATGCTTTAGCTATCATTATTGCTGCATCGGCAGGCATTGGAATAGTTAATCCTGCCGTCGCCTTAGGAGTTCGTGCTTGGGCCTTTGCTGGTTCAATGGGTTGGGGTACGTACGTGCTTGGTCCAGTATTAGGTGCAATTATCGGTTTCAATCTTTACGTTTTGATTTTTGGTGACTCTTCTAACAATGTTGTTGAAAGCGAAACTTTAGTCATTACCGAGACAGTTGTTCCTATTGTAAAAACATCTGCTCGAAGCAAAAAGCGTTCTACTAAGACTGCAACAAAATCTAGTAGCAATAAGAGCAAAACATCTGCTCGAAAACGCTAAAAAAGATAAGATCTTTTCGACTGCCTGCTACTAAAATAGTAGGCAGTTTTTATTTTTCTAATAAAACATTCTCAAATTGCTTAATCCCTGCTACGCTTTTTTTATATTTTGTGGTGTCAGGAAAATCTAGGCGCATGATCATTTCCCAAACAACTTTTATTAATTCAGATAATTTTTGCTCTTCCTCTGACTTAAATTTTAGAGTTAAACTTTGAGGGATAGAGCTATCTGGATTCGGTTCTATGAACTGAATTTTAGCTGCTTCAACTTTATAGCCTTTGAATCTAGGAGAGTTTTCTACTAAAAATTTATAGAAGTATAGTTGTCGTTGGTTATGGTAGGATTTAACGTCGCTCCCCCATTTGCTATAGCTACTCCCTGTTTTAAAGTCGACGATAACTATTGTTTTTGCACTCACGTTAATTAACATTCGATCTATTTTTCCGCCTAACCTAATACCATCTAAGTTGATATTTATGCTCTCTTCACTTAGATCATGTTTATCAATTGGGATAGGATTATTTGGAAAGTAAAATCCTAGAGCATTAAAGCCTCGTTTTAAGTTCTGCGTGTATTCCAACTGATTTAATTTTGCTTTTCTTAGCTCAAATTCAAAGTGAGCCATGATGTCTTCCAGTAAGGGCTTATGGTCTTTTTTTGCGATACTGTTTTTAAATTCCCAATCTAGTGTGGCATGGATCGCACTGCCGTAAGCGCCAGCGACATTTTTGGGACGAGGGAATCCAAGGATTGAATCAATAAAGAATTTTTTCGGGCCTTCATTAATTACATTGGTATAGGAATTTAGTTTAGACGCCGTTAAGTTAAATTTATTTAATTTGGCGTTCAAAAAGTCTCTCCGCTCCGTAGCCGTAAAATCTAGGTGTCTATCGAACCATAAATGGGCAGCATTAATTACAGGAATGTTATCAATGTCTGGTGTTAGAATTGTATTTTTGTTTCTAGGTAATAATTTGCTATTGAAGCTGCCTTCTGGGTTATCTGACTCATCTAGAAAAACTACTTTTTTTGCACTTTTACCGCTAACTGTTTTTTTATAACCAACCATAACTAGTCTTGTTTTTGCCCGTGAAGCCGCAACGAATAAAAGTCTAAGTTTTTCATCGTCATTGTTATTGTCAATGCGTATATGGGCTAAGTTACTCGGTAAAGTTATTTTAGAGGGTTGATCTTGTGCTGAATGCCCCCAAACATGATCGCAAAAATTTATTAGTATAACACTTTCAAATTCCAGACCTTTAGCAGAGTGAGCGCTCATTAGATTAATTGATTGCTCACTTTCTTTAATGGAATAATTGTCGGATATTTTTATGTGAGCCGCAAGATGCCCGTCAGTGAATTCCAGCATATCTCGTATAGTAAGGAAATCTTCATTAATCTCGCGCATTTTAGAAATCAAGATGTTAAGACGTCCCGGAAGCCGCCATTGTTCATTGCCTTCTCTGTTATCAAAATAATAGCTATAAAACTTACTGTTTACAGTAAGTTGGATATTGTCTTCAATTAATAGGTCTGCCGTACCCAATAAGTAGCTAATCATTGTTTCGAGTGAAGTATAGGAACTAATTTGGCTAAGGCGAATGTAGAAAAGCGCTATATTTCTAGTTTTTGGATCATTTAGTAGTAGTTCCGTCCAACTAGCATATGTCTGTTTGGCTGTTGCCGATAATTGCCAAATGAGTTCTGTGGGTAATGATTGATATTCATAACTAAGAACTTCGGGCCAAATATTGTTGGCGGATATATTGTCAGAATCTTCCAGCGCGCATACAAGACGGCAACATGTTAGCAGATTGTTTATTAAGGGGTCTTTTAGGATGTCATCTTTGCGTTCGTAGCTAATTGCGATCTGCTTAGCGTGCAAGTATGGAATAATTTCTTCTAGCATTTGGTGTTTTGGAGCGAATATTGCAATTGATTGAGGTGATTCTCCTTTATCGATTAAGGAATGCACATAATTGGCTGTCCAAGCTAAATGTTCATTGTCGAGGTTTAAATCAACGCGTAGAATTTGTTGAGGTTTATTTAACTCAAAGGCTTTTTGTACCTTAGGCAATAAATTGAGTTTTTCATTAATCTGCTCTCTTAAACCTCTGGAAAAATTTATAATTTCAGTACCGGATCGGTAATTTTGTTTTAAATTAATTAATTTGACATCACGGTAGTCATAATAGAAACGCTCCATGTGAGAATAATGAGCACCTTGAAATGAATATATAGCCTGATCATCGTCCCCAACTGCCAAAATATTAGGACGTTCTTCATTTACGGGATTGTCAGATAGCAGTTTAACGAGTTTAAACTGTGCTTCATTTGTGTCTTGAAACTCATCAAGTTGTATATATTGATACTTTTCTTGCAGGCTATATTTTAAATCTAAGTTAGTTTCTATCCCCTCAATTGCGATTAAAATCATGTCATCATAGTCGAAAAGTTTTTCTTTCTCTAATTGGTCATTGTAGAGTTGATAAATATCAGCGAATGCAAGTAGGCGTCGAATTACACGAGGGCTTTGTAGTCGAAAGCGGTTAGAGCTATCTTTTTCTAACCATTTATTTTTCCAAGCAGTCAGTGCCGGGGTATTGTTATTGTCCTGGGCAGTTGTAAGTGCCTGCTCTAGCTGTTCAATAAAGACTTGCTTAACAGGAGTTACGTCATTAATTGACGGGCAGTTAAGTCCACTGGCGACTTCAAATAATTGAGCATATTTTGATATTAGAGCCTTGCTCATCTTTATAGTCGGGTCAATGATATCGTTAATTATCTGATCTATTTCCTTAGCAAATATGAGATTAGTATGGCAAACCTCCTTTAAGGTGTTAGGTGTGATTAGGGCTCGTTTAAATCCGCCAATTAGAGTTTTGATATCTTTAAGATAAATATCATTCTTCAGTGGATTATCATAGTCGAGTTCACTTAAAATTTTTCGAGTAAGACGGTCAAGTGCTAATTCGTCTGCAGGACGGCTACCCGGAGCCAAATCAAATAAGTCAGGGTATGATCGTATTAGTTCGTTTCCAAAAGCATGATATGTGGATATTGTGACTTCAGCTCCAGGGCGTCCTATTAGTTTAGATAGTCGTTCTTTCATAGCTACCCTGCCAGCCTCAGAATAGGTTAGGCACAATATGTTAGCTGGAGTAGTGTCACTATTTCTAAGAATTTGACCAATTCTTAATGTAAGTAGTTGGGTTTTGCCTGTGCCTGGTCCAGCGATAACTAGCACAGGACCTTCTATGTGATCTACTGCTTGACGTTGTTCATTGTTAAGACGATCTAGTGCTTTTTGATATATCTTATTGTTGGCAGTCATCAAATATTGAAAGTGTAATTATTTAATTACTGGTTCACTGAACGGAGCAGGCCTCTTTGGCTGGCATACGGCGCAATTATCTTCAACGTTATAATAGGAAAGCCACTGACGTCCTGCTTTTAGCCAAGGTTCGTAGTCACTATATGCCCTAGCGTCTGCCGCCTGCCTGAGAGCCCAACCAAGACGACCGTAAATTCTTAATTTACCATATATTACTGCCGCCCATCCTGATCCTGCAGGTATAATTGTTATTGGTCGTACAGCCTTGTAGCTTTTCATATCTTTTCCTTCAGCGCGTCTTTTTAAATTTTCTGCGACAAATGCTCCGTCTCTTAGAGCTGTTTGTGCCATGCCGCTGAAAGGTGTATTTGCATTATCTCCTAGTACAAAAATATTATCTTCTGCTTGCAGGTAGATATCAGTTGCTACATGGTGTTTCGGAGTTAAAATGAATTGATTGGCTTGAAAAAAAGGATTAATGCCGGTTCCGGCAGTCCAGATCACTGTGTGGCTTTGGATGGGTTTATCGCCAACAATTAGTTCATTGGCGGTCTGTCCCTGAACGGCTTTACCGCAATAAATTCTAACGCCTAATTTCCTCAAACGACGTTGAATTGCTCGAGCACTGTCCCTAGGTAGATTAGGCAGCAGTCTTGGCGAAGCCTCTATGAGATCTATATGAATCGGAACGGGATCGATTGAGTGCTGCTTCATTAGTCGATGTAAATATTCCGGTAGAGCAGCCGCTAGTTCAATACCAGTTGGACCCGCACCTACGACAACATAGTTAAGGTCAGGGTGATGATCGTTAATTAATTGGTTGTGCAAGTGCGCTTTTAATCTTTCGACGTCCTCAATACTTTTGACGCCGTATGATAATTCTTTCAGGCCAGGAATATTAAAATAGTTCGTAACTACACCAAGTGCAAGCACTAAAGTGTCATAGTTAAAGACCACTCCATCTTTAGTGGATATTGCTTTAGTTTTTCGGTCTAAACTAACAGCTTCTCCTTGAGCTATCCTTATGTTCTTGCCATCTAATAGCTCTCGTAGTGGGATATAAGAATTAGCCCTACTACCTCCTGTCGCTACATGATAAAGTGTCGGATAATAATTAAAAGCGTCTTTATTTGATAATAATGTAATATCGAAGTGCTCGTCACTGGATAGATCTAGAGCAGCTTTAATTCCAGCAAAGCCTCCCCCGATTATTAATACTTTTTCTTTTGTCATAATTATATATTCTATTTTTAAGTATAACTTTTTTTGTTTCGACAGACCAGCTAATTGCACTTACTCACTACTTCGTAGACACTTCGACTCTTGGAATAGTTATGTTTAATGTAGCACAGAATTCTTCAGGAGTTAGGTAGTTTAGTGCTTGGTGAGGACAGCAATCAAATTTAAGACACCAATAACTTTCGTTTTTGGATTTTCTTAACTCTTACCCTAAATTGCAGCAAAGGAATTAGAAGTAAAGAAGTTAGAAAACTTAAGACTTAAGTTCTTACCCCACCGACAGACGCGCGTAATCAGCACACTCAACATACGAGATGCTTAAGCCCCGTATACGAGTACAACCGTAGAAATGTGAGTAAGGTACCCTAGGCCGGCCGGGACTTAGAATTAAGTTGAAATGACGAATTTTTGATCTTTCATCAATATCAGGACCATTAAATTGCCCCGTCGCCTTAAGTGTTTGCCAGAATGTTAGAGCGTCTAATACGCTAGGTACTTTATATTTGAGATTTGGTGATTGTCTCTTAAGTGAATCTAGGATTTGAACTTGTCGTTCAACCGTATCGTAGCCTAAATCTGCATTATATTTGTTCGGAATAAGACTGAAGATAACTGCTCCCTCGTCTGGATTAAAGCCAGATAACTGAGCCAGTTCCTCATCGGTTCTAGGCTCTTCGAAGATTGACCTTTTGCCATCATCAATAATGGCATCATACCCCAGATTTTTAGCAAAAATGTTAGCCAGTGATATTAAGCTTTTAGCCGAGACCGTAACATTAGGTCTAGCTACAAGAGTATGTAGTTCGCCGTGCGTAATAATTCTTTCTACTACATAATCTAGGACACCGCTTTCTTGCCACTCGAGCATTTTGGCTTCAAATAGCTCTCCAAATTCTTCTTTAGTTAGTAGTGAGTCATTCGCCTCCTGCGAGCCTCGTTTCAATAAGCTTTGTTCGATGCTGGCTGGTTCACGCCATCTAATATGTTCGGCAATTTCATTGTAGCCCTTATAGCTGAATTCAAAGCTTTCACGGAGGTATTCTATGGCTACTTTCCTCTTATTATCGTAGTCACGCTTGGCATACTCCTGACGCAACTTGACAAGGTGCGAGTCTTTTTCTTTCCCCTCGATCTTACTGCTCTCGTGCAAAATTCGTATGTCTCGGTCCACATTAACCATAGATAGTCCCAACCATCTAATGTACTCACGCTTGTCATACTGCTGACGCAACTCAACAAAGAGTGAGTCTTTTATCTCGTAGTCAAATTTCCTATAGCCTAGTCTAATCTCATCGCCCTCCTGGCTGATTGGAACATAGATCTGAGGTGAAATCATATAGTACTTGCCTCGGTCGATGGTGCTAACTACGCCATTGCTGATGTATTCGTATTCGCCATAATAGACATTGTTTTCTTCGTATTTGTAGGCATGTATGCCCCCATTGTTGTCGGCGATGTATCCTTTAGCGAGAGCTACTTCGGTTTTGTCCATCAAATCTTCTCGGCCAACTAGCGAAAAAACGGCTTGCCTCAAACCATAAGCAACATTGTCTAGGTTGCTGTCGAGTGTGTTGTCTGGATTGCTAACTGTGTGGTTGTAGCGGTTCTTAATGGATACGTGTGTTCCATTGCGGCTAATTTGTACCGACATACTTGAAGTACCATATGGATCATCACGAGCCGGGATAAGGCCAGTTAGATTGTAGCTGTCAGAGTCCTGGTCGTAGCGGCCAATGGTTTTGAGATAGGTCTTCCAGCTGTCACTGAGAGTATTCACTGTCAACTCATTAGCCGGCTTGGTATCAGCAACTTCGGTGTGTCGGAGCCATAGGATGTGATATTTATTTAGCCGTTCGCTTGGGTTATTGAGGGTACAAAGAGACGTTCATTGGACCGAAAATCTTGCTTATCATATGGCACAAACTCGTCTGTAGATTCAAATGGCCCAGTGAGTTCATACCCAACACTGCGGGCTAGTTCATATGGATCTTTGGCCAGTTGCCTCTCATATTCAGAAACGTTTTTGTACCGCTGCTCGAGCGTGGCCTGTATATAGGTGTAATTATCTTTGAGGAGTGCTAAGGCACCGTGTTTACTGGGAATGAGGCGTTTTAGTTCATTGGCAAAACCGGGTTGATCCATAAAACTAGCCAACAGTTCCCTGGCAGCTCCACCAGTGTAACCACCACCTTCCATAAGATCACCTTTAACGAACCGTTCACTAAAACGATTTTTAAGCGCGCGTAGATTTTCATTAGTGTTCTTTTTGCGTTCAGATTCTAGCTGTTCGACACCAACTTCTGGGGTTTGCAGTAATTCTGTAGCAGCAGCAATAGCCACCGCACCCATTTCGCCTGGATTCAAAGGCTTAGCCAGTGTCTCTAGTGTGCCAGGTATATATTCTTCAGCTGGTCCAAGCTCCTGATTAGCAAAGTCAATATGGGGCTTCTCTAGTTGCGCCGACATTTGCGCTAGCTCCGAAACCTGTAGAACCGGTTCCCGTTGAGGTAGAAACTGGATTTCTGGGGAGTTATTCATAATGTATATCTTAGGTCGTTGCAAGTATGTATACTATAATACTTTATACATTATGTCAATTATGTGCACTTAATCCTTAAATTAAAATTAGTTATTAGGATATTAATGAATAGTGCTAGTTATATTTAACTTTATGATTTTCATTCCGATTAATTCTGGTTTGTAAGTATATTATACTTGCGCTAACTAACTAATTTAGCTTAAGCTTATACTGGATTATTTATGAAACCAGAAGAAACTAAAATGGCTACGCCAGATCTTAAACGCTTGGTTATAGATTCTGGTTTTAGGGGCGAACTTGATGATTCTCCAGTAACTATTGAAGCTTACAGCCATGACGCTTCCCTCTTTGAGATTAAACCAAAACTTGTGGTTTTTCCACGTGATAGTAATGATATTGAAACCCTAGTAAAGTTTATTGCTGCAAACAAAAAAACTATTCCTTCATTATCTCTAACGGCACGATCCGCTGGTACGGACATGGTAGGTGGCGCAATCAATGATTCGATTATTGTAGATTTTAGAAAACATTTTACTGAAATTGAGATGGTTACTAGGACATATGCTGTTGCACAGCCAGGTGTTTTGTATAGAGATTTTGAACCACGAACTCTTCAGCATGGTGTATTAATGCCTACTTTTCCGGCATCTAGGGACTTAGCCAGTATTGGTGGTATGATCGCTAACAATTCGGGAGGTGAAAAATCTTTGGAGTTTGGTAAAACCAAAGATTTTGTTAATGAACTTAAAGTTGTTTTTAGTGATGGGATTGAGCGTAGCGTAAAGCCTATACATAAGACTGAGCTTGATAAGATTATGGCTAAAGATGACTTCGAAGGAAGAGTTTATCGTAGAGTATATGAGCTTTGCGAAAACAATTACGATTCTATTAAATCGGCTACACCGAAAGTTAGTAAAAATTCAATGGGTTATAACTTATGGGATGTCTGGGATCGAGAAAGTGGAATATTTGATTTAACTAAGTTGATCGTTGGAAGCGAAGGTACGCTTGGACTTGTAACCGATATTAATTTTAGATTAGTGCCCGCCAAAACTCATTCAGGTCTACTGGTACTGTTCCTTAGAGACTTGGATGATTTAGGTGAATTAATACCCTTAGTTCTAGCTCATCATCCGGCAACCTTTGAAAGTTTTGACGATCAAACTTTATGGCTATCGATTCGTTTTATGCCGAGCTTTTTAAGATTGCTTGGTGTTAAGAGATTTGTCCATCTGATAATCAGTTTAATTCCTGATGGTTTGCAATTATTACGTGGTATTCCTAAGTTAATTTTGATGGTTGAATTTAATGGAGATAATGAGGAAGAAGTGCGAAACCGAATAAAGGCATTGCATAGTGAGCTTAAAAAGCAAAAAGCTCGTTATGAGATCAATGGTTTTGAGGAGGACGCTACTGAAGGAAAAAGTGAAAAGTTTTGGGTTATGCGTCGTCAAAGTTTTAATTTGTTAAGAAGTAAAGTTAAGGATAAACACACCGCACCATTTATTGATGATCTGGTAGTTAGCCCAGAGTATTTAGTGGATTTTCTTCCTAAACTCAGAAAGATTATTGTTAAGTATCACCTATTTGCCACTATTGCTGGGCATATGGGGGATGGAAACTTTCATATAATCCCGTTAATGAAACTTGAGAATAAGTCTGAACGCGATACTTTGGTTCCCGCTATGAAGGAAGTGAATGATTTGGTTTTAAGTTATCATGGTTCCTTGTCGGGTGAGCATAATGATGGTCTGGTTCGTGGACCTTGGCTCGAACAACAGTTTGGGCCGGATATTCTCAGAATGTTTAAGGAGATTAAATTCATATTTGACCCAGATAACATTTTTAATCCGCACAAAAAGTCCGACGCAGATTGGGACTATAGTTTTGCTCATATACGCGAACACTTTTAGGTTATAGCTTTAGCATTATGCTAATATATACCCGTAAAGACGAGAGATAGATGACTAAAATTAGAAAAAAGTTAGTGTTGAGTCTATTTATTGTTATTGTGCTAATTATTAGTGGTGACTATTTGAGTCGAGTTAGTATTCCGGTTCTAGAGCCTAAAGGGGTAATTGCCGATCAAGAGTTCAGGTTGTTAATAATTATTACTTTAATTATGTTAATTGTTGTCGTGCCTGTGTTTTTTTTGTTAGCATTTATTGTTTGGAGATATCGTGACGACAATAATCACAGAGGTAAATATACTCCAGATTGGGATCATAGCCGACTGATTGAAGGAATATGGTGGGGAATACCAACATTATTGATTATAGTCGTTGCGATTATAACCTGGAAGGCCACATATGCGCTTAATCCATATAAGCCTATTGCTTCACAGAATCCTACGATCACAATTCAAGTAGTATCCATGGATTGGAAATGGCTGTTTATATATCCGAAACAACATATCGCTACTATTAATTACATTGAGTTTCCAGTTAATTATCCAGTTCACTTTTACATCACTTCAGATGCACCAATGAATTCGTTTTGGTTACCTCAACTTTCAGGTCAGATATATGCCATGGCGGGCATGCAGACGCAGCTTTATTTAATGGCTAATGTCAAAGGTACCTTTATTGGCCGCTCGGCAAATATTAGCGGAATAGGTTTCGCTGGTATGCAGTTTAGTGCCGTAGCTGTTAATGCCAATACTTTTAAATCTTGGGTAAGGCGTACTTCTGATTCTCCTGAAACTTTATCTTTATCGGAGTATAAGAAGCTTCAGAAGCCAAGTTTATATGTTCCGGTAAGATTCTTTTCTCGACCAGTTGTAGGTCTGTTTAACGCGGTTATCAATCAATATATGACCCCAGAAAGTCAGGCGATTAAACTATGAGTTTATTCAATAACTTGGCTGGTATTCTAGGTAAACTGTCCTTGAAGCAATTTCCACATGATCCTTTAACGATGTTTGGTGCCGGTTTAATAGTTTTGGTGCCGATTGTAATTATAGCTATACTAACGGTCACAAAGCGTTGGCGCTGGCTATATCGAGAATGGCTGACAACCCAGGATCCTAAACGAATAGGAATAATGTATATTATCGTGGCAATCGCTATGGGTCTGAGAGGTTTATCTGATGTTTTATTGATTCGAACTCAGCAAGCCATATCTGTTGGTAGTTCTCAGGGAATTTTAAGCGCATCTCATTTTCAGCAAATTGTGAGCGCTCATGGCACGATCATGATCTTTTTTGTAGCTATGGGATTAATGTTTGGAATTATTAATCTAATAGTTCCCTTACAAATTGGTGCGCGTGATGTTGCCTTTCCTTTTCTGAACGCAACCAGTTTTTGGCTATTCTTTTCAGGGATGGTATTAATTAATTTATCGTTAGTTATTGGTGACTTTTCTGCTGCCGGTTGGTTAGCCTACCCTCCCTTAAGTGAATTAAAATATAGCCCAACTGTGGGCGTTGATTACTGGATCTGGAGCTTAGAAATCGCAGGTGTTGGGTCGCTTTTGGCTGGTATTAACTTTTTGGTAACAATCTTGAAAATGCGAGTAAAAGGAATGAGTTTGATGAAAATGCCGATGTTTTGTTGGAGTGTATTAGGTTCGATGTTCTTAGTTGCGTTTGCTTTCCCTATTCTAACCGTAGCTTTAACTCTTTTAGCTTTTGACAGAGATCTCGGAACCCACTTCTTTACCTCCGGCGGAGGAGGCAATATGATGATGTACGTTAATTTGATTTGGGCTTGGGGCCATCCAGAAGTTTATATTTTAGTTTTGCCAGCTTTTGGTGTGTTTTCTGAAGTGGTTTCTGCTTTTTCTCGCAAAAAACTCTTTGGCTACACTTCTATGGTTTGGGCTATTTGGGCAATCGTATTTCTTTCTTTCATTGTTTGGCTGCATCATTTCTTTACCATGGGAGCAGGATCAAACGTTAATGCTTTTTTTGGAATCATGACGATGATTATAGCTGTACCTACGGGTGTTAAGTTATTTAACTGGTTATTTACTATGTACAGAGGTAAGTTAGATTTAAAAACACCCCTACTATGGTTTATCGCTTTTGCGGTAGTTTTTACCATCGGTGGTATGGCCGGTGTGTTAATGGCCGTGCCGCCAATAGATTTTCAGTTACACAATAGTCTTTTCTTGGTAGCCCATTTTCACATGATGATTGTGGGGGGTGTAGTTTTTGGATATTTTGCTGGAATAACTTATTGGTTTCCTAAATTCTTTGGTTTTAAGCTCAATGAGCGGCTTGGTAGATATGCGTTTTGGTGTTGGCTAATCGGTTTTTTGCTGGCCTTTATTCCGTTATATATTCTAGGTTTTATGGGTGCAACTAGACGGCTTAATCACTATAGTGCTTCTCTAGGTTGGCAACCATTATTCGTGGTTGCAGGTATAGGTGCCGTAGTTATTGCAGTTGGTGTTGGTTTTCAGTTTTTGCAACTAATTTTTAGTATTTTGCAAAGACATCAGAATACCTCTGGTGATGATCCTTGGGATGCTCGAAGTCTAGAGTGGTCGCTTCCTACGCCCGTACCATTTTATAATTATGCTAGATTACCTGCGGTGACTGAGCGAGATGCTTTTTGGATTGCAAAAAGAACCCACCAAATTGATACGAGAGAATATGAGCCAATAGAACTACCACGTAATACCCCTCTGTCGATGATTATCGGTGTTAGCATTTTAATATTTGCTTTTGCGATCGTATGGCACATTTGGTGGCTCGCCGCAGTCGGATTATTGGCGGCAGTGGTTATTATTATTCGTTCAATGGACGAAAACACGACATATACCATAAGTGCTAACGAGGTCATGAAATTGGATAAATTGTATAGAGAGGGTGAAGTATAAATGGCGGCTGAAATTGAAATACATAATACGAATCGACTGATTGAAAGTTATGATCGTGATGCTACAACTATATTAGGTTTTTGGGTTTATTTGATGACCGATTGTGTTTTGTTTGCAAGTCTTTTTGCTGTATTTGCTGTGTTGCGCAACAATACATTTGGTGGTCCTTCTGGGGCTACACTATTTAGTCTTCCGTATGTATTGGCTGAGACCTTTTCATTGCTTACTAGTAGTTTTACCTGCGGGTTGGCTGTATTGAGTGCTCAACGTGGCAACAAAAAACATACGATCTTCTGGTTTGGTGTTACTTTTCTGCTTGGCCTTATATTTTTAATAATGGAAATTAGTGAGTTTCACAAATTTGTCAAAATGGGTGATAGTTGGCAAAGAAGTGGGTTTTTATCTTCATATTTTACGCTAGTTGGCACTCACGGGCTTCATATAACCATTGGGCTAATTTGGATTGCTGTTATGTGTGTATATGTATATAAACGTGGTATTGGACAAACTACATTAAAGCGTATTCGGATGTTATCTCTTTTTTGGCATTTTCTTGATGTTGTTTGGATATTTATATTTACAGTTGTGTATTTGTTTGGGGCATTACACGCATGAACAAAATAAAAAATAGTCAGACTTATGATGTGCTTGTATCTCGACATAACCCGGAGTCGGCAAGCCTGAGAGGCTATATAATCGGATTTTTGGGATCGATAGCTTTAACACTTATCGCATATTTACTAACTTACTATCATGCTGCGGGACGTGATGTACTTTTTGGTCTGTTGGCAGCCTTAGCTTTAACTCAGTTTGCAGTGCAATTGATCTACTTTTTACATGTCGGCAAAGAGTTTAGTCCCAGGCTTAAACTTATTGTTATGTCGTGTATGATCATTGTGGTTTGTATATTAGTTGGAGGTTCACTCTGGATCATGTCTAATCTGAATGGAAGAGTAATGCCGTCAACTAAACAGATGACGCGCTATATGAACGACCAAGATAACTTATGAAAATAGCTGCGTATTATAAGTTAGTTAAGCCTGGAATAATATATGGAAACCTGATTACTGGTGTAGCTGGATATTTGCTAGCATCGGGTCTAAAGATTTATTTCGCATCTTTTATTTCTATGGCTATTGGGATGTCGCTAGTTATGGGGTCAGCTTGTGTGGTGAATAATCTTATGGATCGTGATATAGACAGTAAGATGGATCGCACAAAAAGACGACCATCAGTTAGTGGAGAGATTTCGCGAACTTCTGGTGCGATTTATTCTGCGACGTTGGCCATCATCGGCTTTATTCTTATATTTGTTTTTGTAAATAAGCTTTGTGCCCTAGTTGGGTTGATCGGCTTTATAGACTATGCCGTTATATATACATATCTGAAAAAACGAACATATCATGCAACACTAATTGGGTCTCTGGCTGGCGCCGCACCTATTGTTGGAGGTTATGTAGCATATTCAGATAATTTTAATTTAACTGCACTTGTAATTGGAATTATGATGGCGGTTTGGCAAATGCCGCATTTTTATGCAATTTCAATATATCGTGAGAAGGATTACCGTAAAGCAAAAATACCAGTCATGTCGATCACTTCAGGAAAAATGATTACGGCTCGCTGGATGGTTTTTTACAGTTTTATATTTTTAATATCTTCAGTTGAACTGTATCTTATTCAACCATCGAGATTATTTTATTTAATAGTAATGAGCTTAGTGTCTATGATTTGGTTAGGCTTTAATATTAGCGGTCTGAAGCGACCAGATATTGCCTGGGCCAGAAAAAGCTTTTTTCTGTCACTAATGGTTATGCTCGTTATGTCTTTTATGATTGCTATTAATTAGAGTAGATTTGAATTAGCATTAAGCAGTATTTTTAACTATCAAAAACGACCTTTACTTTAGTTCCTTTACCGAGCTGGCTAGATATAATTATATTGGCTTTGTGTAAGTCACCTATTTGCTTGGCTATAGATAGGCCTAGTCCAAAGCCCGAATTCCCAGTTCTAGAATTATCCGCACGGTAAAAACGGTCGAATATATGTTCTAGGCTTTCGGCTTGAATTCCCTTCCCGTGGTCGATAATTTCTAACCACGGTTGGGGCTTATTGTCGCATTTAATGGTTATTGTGGTGTTCTGGTCACTATATTTAATTGAATTGTCTAAGAATATCACTAACATTTGAATTAGAGAATCTTTATCACCATTCACTCTAGTGGGTTCGCACTTTAGTTTTATGGATATATTCTTATTGTTGGCAGTCAACATAACTTGATCTCTTGCCTCTTTAATTATTTCAGTGAGTTCAAGCTTATTGAAATGACTTTGAATTTTGCTGGCCTCAAGTCGTGAAAGCTTCATAAGATTATTTATTAATGTTTCTAGTTTAGAAGCTTCTTCTATATTGCTAATTACAACTTTTTTAAAATCTTCGACAGATAAGCTCTCATCCATCAGAGCTACTTCGGATTCCATTTTTAGTGCGGTAAGTGGTGTTCGTAGTTCATGAGAAACGTCAGCGGTAAAACGTTTCTGTTGTTCGTGTGCCTCTTCGATTGGTTTAAGCGTTTCGATTGCTAATAGATAGCAAATAATTCCTCCACCGACCAAAACTAAAACGTTGATAAGTATTAGTTGATCCATTAAGTGTTGACGATCTAAGTTGAGTTCTTTTGGGCTCGGTCGAACATACTGAGTTCCATTAAAAACTGGAAAGGCTTTTGATAACTCTTGGCCCTCCCTAGCCAGATCAATGGATAAGTTGTTAGAGCCGACACGATATACAACCGACGAGAAGATAATCGAGATAATCATAACAACACAAAGGTACGAAATGGTTAGCTTGAATGTTGCGCTTTTAAACATCAGACTTGTTTTATTGTTAAACCTAATCGCCTAATTTATAACCAAATCCACGTACGGTGCTGATTAATGGGGGCAGATTTTCGAAGGGTCGGTCAATTTTTGATCGTAAATAACCAATATATACCTCGACAGTGTTAGGCATCACGATTGCGTCTTCATTCCAGACGTGATTTATGATCATATCTTTAGTAAGTATTTGTTCGGAGTGTCTCATAAAATATTCAAGAAGCGAAAACTCTTTGCTTGATAGTCTAATCGGCTTTCCGTCACGAGTTACCTCGTACTTCGCTAGATCTAGTGCCAGATCCTTGTATTTTAATATTGCTTCGTTGGTAATCGGTGGACGACGCATTAAAGCTTGCATTCTTGCTACAAGTTCAGAGAATGAAAAAGGTTTAACAAGATAATCATCTGCACCAGCGTTCAGGCCCTCTACTTTATCATCTATACTGCCTCGGGCGGTTAATATCAGGATTGGTGCTTTTTGGCCTTCTTCACGTGCTTTTTTGGCTATTTGTAGGCCGTCAATGCTTCCTGGTAGCATTCTGTCGATTATAATGATGTCATAGTCTGGATCAATTGCATAACTTAGGCCGGTATCGGAATCATTGACAGTGTCAACAGCATAACCCTTTAACTCAAGCCCTCTTTTTACGGCATTAGCAATTTTTTCTTCATCTTCAATAAGTAGTACTCTCATATATACAGTTTAAAGTATAGATGTTTATTTGAAAATCAGCTGTAGTTACCTTCGTCTTTTGTTAGTTTGTTGATGCGATCTAATGCGTGCGTAAATAATGCGGCTATTAATAGAATTACAAGAAATACCAGAAAAACTCCTCTATCTATAATGTTTGCTCCTAAGATTTGAGCTGTAGTGTAGTGGTGAAGCTGCCGCGAAAACTCTAGAAATGCCTCCCTAAAACCTATTGCCCCAGGTGTTAATGATACGAAAAGCGAAAAATTAGCTGCACCGGTATAACTAATCGAACGGATTATGTATATGTGATTTGTTATATTTGCCAATTCGGTTCCATATATGAAAGCTTGTACTATTAATTGACATAATGTGAATAAAAACAGTTTAGCTATCTTTTTTGGTGAAAAATCAAGTATGATTTGGCCAAATCTTTTCGAATAATGTTTTTTAGCAAATCTTATAAATAGATAGCTAATTAAGGCCACTGCACATACCGAAGGAGCAATTAGCCACCAGTAATGACTTGTTGTGAAAAGGAATACTGCACTAATAATGGCGTAAATACTAAAATAAATTAAGCTAGCAATTATGTATGAACCAATTGGGACTTTATGTTGACGTTTTAAATACGTGGCTCTAACACCGGGACCACTTTGTAATGGTAGGAAAAAATTTGCCAATGTAGAATATATTGAAAGTAACATGTTTTCTTTTGTTTTTAGTGGCTTGCCACATAAACTAAGAGTGGCGTTATATACTGACATCCAGCAAAGAAGCATTATTCCATAACAACCGAGTAGCAGCAGTAATAGCCAAGGATTAATCTGTTTAAGTTCATTAATGATCGACAGATGAGTGCTCACATAGTATGCGAATAGTCCTAAGGTTGCAGTTAATATGATGACTGCGATTACCCCACGGATTCGTCTATTTAGCTTCATAGTTTAGATATTAGTATAACCTGATTCATGATTCATATCACTTGAAACCGAATTTGTTAGTTACTTAACTTACAGCCTGCATTAATGCTTTCGCCGCATACTTACAATACTATTAACGAGAAATTAAGTAGGAGAATCCTGGAATGTCAGAGCGTTTAAGGTATACCTAAAGAGTTAATTGGTGTGTTGGATGAATAATTTGAGCTGTAATGAGCAAGACAAACCCTTCGGACACTATATTAACGCTTATGGTGTCAATGCTTTGCGTCTAGATGTACACTGACTAATATGATTAATATTCATGAAAAAATGTTCGATCAGTTCATTTCGCATTACCCTACACGTTCTTATCGCAAGGGTGAAATTATTATATTCCAAGGTGAGGCTCCAAGATCAACATTTGTTATTAGAAGTGGAGTGGTTAAGGCATATAATCTTAGTATTCATGGTGATGAAAAACCAATGGGTTTCCTTGGGACTAGAGATAGTTTTCCCGGAACCTGGATTTATGACAAAGTACCGAGTGCTATTTACTATTATGAAGCCTTCACCCATGATAGCGTAGTGTATTTAGTACCTCGTGATGACTATGTGGCCTTCATACGCTCAAATCCGGCTATGGCTTTAGCGGAGCTTGATCGTTATGTGGAAGGACAACTGGGCTTATCTATGCAGCTTAACGCCCTACAGCACTCTAGGGCTAATGAAAAGCTGATGTATACCTTGCACTACTTATCAATTGCCCATGGCAAACCGATTAGCGATAAAAAAAGAGAAATTGAATTTCATCTTACTCATCAAGATTTTGCTAATTTAACCGGTTTAACAAGAGAAACTGCAGCTACTGAGCTAAATAAGCTTAAACACTTAAAGGTTATAAATTACGGCCAAAACATACCCTACACAGTTGACCTAGCTAAATTGCAATCTATTCTTAACGATCAGTATATATCTGAACTCGACCCTGGGACAGGAACTGCTTAGTCTCGTCTAAAAACCTAAATTTTAATTGAGACTTAACTGAGCGTTGTTGATTTTTAAGGTGTCGTTTATTACTTTGGATAAGTTTTGTGGAGCAGTCCAGGACTTAATTATGCAGCGCGTAGCACCAAGATTGTATGCCTTAGTCACCTCGGGAGAATTTTCCATATTAGTAAAAATTAAGACTTTTACATTAAGATGATCCTTAATACTATAGTTTTCTAGAAGTTCTAGGCCACCCATTATTGGCATTAATAAATCTAGCAAAATTAAATCAGGTGTATACTTTTGTAACAGTTCTAAAGCATCCTGCCCATTGAAGGCTGTTTTCACATGATGTTTTTCGCTTTTGAGAATAATCTTATATGCGGCGTTGAGATCTTTATCATCCTCTACTACTAGAATATTTGCCATATTATTTAAATTTCCCTCTTTCCTCTCTATTATGCCACAATCAATATCTTTGACTGTCTATTTCTTTACTGCGTTCATTTTTTTCTTCTGAGGCAATATGGGTATGGATGCATAAAAAGTGGAGCCTTTCCCTTCGGTGCTTTTGAACCAGATGTCCCCGCCAAGTTGATTGAGTAGACCTTTGGCGACATAAAGACCAAGTCCTGTTCCAGAAGTTTCTTCACGTATTACATTTTTAGCGCGAAAAAATTTGCTAAAAATATTATCTTGGGAATCTAGAGGAATTCCCAAGCCATTATCTTTGATGCTTACTATGGCTTTATTTCCTTGCATTCTAATTAGAACATTAATTTGGCCGTTGGCGGGAGTGTACTTGATGGCATTAGACATCAAGTTTTGGAATATTTCCTTCAGTAAATTAGGATCTGAAATAATTTTTAACCCAGGTATTTTATCTGTAATATCCACTTTAATGTTCTTTTCAGTGGTAAATAGAGTATGTTCCTTAACTATTCCTTCAATTATCTGATTTAAAGATATTGATTTTTTAATTATTGCTATGCTCTGACTTTCTATACGGCTGATATTTAGCAAGGTGGAGATAGTCTCATTCATGCGATTCGTAGCCGAGATTATAGTCTTTAATGATTTAGTTTGATCTTTGCTTAGAGTGCCCATATAACCATCAACTAGCATGTGGGTGTAGGTTTTAATTGAGGAGAGGGGTGTTCTTAACTGATGTGATGCGAGAGAGATAAAGTCGCTTTTCATTTTATCGATCTCATATTCTTCTGTGATATCTCGAAATATCTCAATACAACCTACCGGCTCACCTTTTATTATAATTGGTGAGATCGTCATGGCTACTGGTATCAATATACCGTCTTTGGTCTTGTACTGAACTCTATCAGATATTATATTGCCACTTACAAAAGCTTTAGTTGAAGGACGTTCAATTAATGAAATCGCAATACCGTCTTTATCATAAGTCTCGAGAATTCTAGGAAGCCATTGACCGAGAACTTCATTTTCGCTATAGCCTAGAATTTTTTGAGCCGTGGGGTTTATTCGTGTTATATGCCCATATCCATCGGTAGTAATTGCTCCATCTCCGATGCTGTTAAAAAGAGTATCAGTAAGTGCTTTTTGACTTGCATAATCTTGACTTGTTTTTCCAGCCATATCTGTAAATTCTACCAAAGTAGTATTATATATGGTGTTAAAAAAATTACTTATAGATTTAAAGTACAAGATTACTGAGGTGAACCTATCTACTATTATGACATCCGCTTAACTTAACATAAAGTATGATGAGGATAAGCTTATGCTATTAGGGTAAAGTCTGGTTGTATATATGTGATTAAAAAGTATATGCTAAGGATAAATTATCATGGCTGAATTTTCACCACATAATTCCCAGTACGTTACTTTTAAAATAATTTTGCCTGCGATTTATAACAAGCCTCCTGACCCGTCGCAATTTTATTTGTTATGTGAAAAATTGTTAGCAAATTATTTGCCACGGAAAAAGCCAGTCATAATTTTAGAATGTATAGCTAGCTATAGCGATGGTAATTTGTTTTTAGTATCAGTACCATACGCCCTAAGTCAGCAAATTAGGAATTTATTAATAAGTTATTGGCCGCGTCTTGAAATTGAACAAGTAACAGAGCGTCAGCACTATGCGTCTTCTAAGTATTCTCGTTACCGAGTTCGTGCCTGGCGACCTGAAAGAAGATATTTTACTGCAGGCATCCTTAAATCCTGGTTAAGTATTGGTAATAATTTGAAAAAAAATGAAGCAATTGGATGGCAAGTAATAGTGGCAAGCCAAAAAACTTCAACTACAATTGACATACTATCGGTAGTATATAAAATATTTCGATGGTTTCTATCGGTGATTTGGGGCATTACACTTCTCTTTCTGACTGATCCGGTTAAGAGTAGGCAATACAAGATAAACCGAACTCTTAAGATTGGTAGGACCAAATCTCCTGCCTTAAATATTTTAGTAAGTCTACGGAGTTTTACTCTATCGAGTACACCCGATCGTTTATCTTCTTTGGATTTAGCCTGCGTAGCTACCCTAAAGGCACATGGCAATCAAGCGAAAATTGTATCTCGTCAGAATATGGAGATGTTTATTTTTAAAAAACCAGGTAGAAAATATAAGTTAAGTACTGATGAGTTGAAAATGCTTTTCGAGTTTCCGGAAAGCGGTAGCTGGCAAGATAAAAGCATACAAAGTTTTAGTACTGAATTACAGCCAAATATTAAACGAAAGTCCTTAAAACCAGATGTCGTGTTGGGTGTTTATGCTCAAGGCGAGGATGTGTGTGATATTGCATTAAGCAGAATTGAACGCCAAAAACACACCCTGATTGTTGGTGGCACAGGAATGGGAAAATCGACCCTTCTTGGCCATTCTTTTATTCAGGATATTTCGGTTGGTTTAGGCGCTACCTTAATTGACCCACACGGCGAGCTGGCGAAGCTAATACTTAGATGCGTCCCAAAAAACAGAGTTAGTGATGTTGTTTACATTAATCCTGTCGATATATCTTATCCGATAGCTATCAACTTACTTCAACTTCCAGAGAATTTAGATGATGAAGAATTTGAAATTGCCAAAGATTTTGTCTGTGAAGCAATAGTTTCTATTTTTCGCAAGATTTTTTCTGAAGACGGAACTGGTGGCCATCGAATAGAATATATTTTGCGTAACTCTATTCAGACCGCACTAACTGTTCCTAATGCAAACATCTTTACAATTCACAAGCTATTAACTAATGATATATATCGAGCTTCAGTGGTATCAAATCTTAGGGATCAAAGTTTACGTGATTTTTGGCATGGTGAATTTAATAAGGCAGGAAGCTATCAAAGAGTTAAAATGATGTCCGGGGTTACGGCTAAGCTTGGTAGATTTGCGCGTTCCGCTTCGGCAAAACGGATGCTTGAATGTCCTCGTTCATCAATTGATTTTGAAGATATTTTAGAAAATAGAAAGATATTAATATGTAATCTTTCTAAGGGAGGTATAGGCGAGGATACTTCTAATCTTCTGGGTCAGGTTATATTGGCAAAGCTTCAATTGGCTGCGTGGAAGAGATCCTTGAAATCAGTTAAGAATCAAGCACCCTATAGCCTATACGTAGACGAATTTGCTAGTTTTTCAGGCTCTATTTTTTCTCAATTAATAAGCGAATCTCGTAAATTTGGCCTAATGTTGACCCTAGCAGAGCAAACTACTGCTTTTCAAAATGAATCTGAGAGTAATATTTTGCTGTCTAATGTCGGTAATGTGTTATGTTTTCGTACTGCGGCAGCTATAGACGCTAGACGTCTGGCTCCAATCTTTGAGCCTAGACTCAGTTCCTATGACCTAGCTAACCTAGCACCTTATCAATTTTATCTGAAATCTTCTGGTGAATTCGCACAACATCCTATGTCTGGAAAAACTATCAATTTACCAACTGGACGAGCAGATATAATGAAATTAGTAGTGGACACATCCAGAAGGCATTATTCTGTTAAATATGTATCCAAAACTAATGATTTTGACAGAAAAATACCATATAAATCACCAACAATTGGGAATGTATAGTATTTTTTGTATAATTCATATTAGGTTATTTTAGGGCGTCGCCAAGTGGTAAGGCACCAGGTTTTGGTCCTGGCATTCGGGGGTTCGAATCCCTCCGCCCTAGCCAAATTTAATCCTGATCTTATTGATTTACTACTTTGACATATCTAAGAACCTCATATTTTAAGATGTAAATGATATGAGTATCTGTTAGATCCACTATAACTAACAGTGTATGAATAGAATACGTTTTGGACTAATTTAATACTTGGTTATTGTTAATTATATGTTATATAATACTTCACCATGAGTGAATTTTTGGAACAAAAAACAGAAACTGATGTTAATTTCCACGAAAATTTGGTTGATATTCCTGCGCATATTGATGCTTACCTTGGAAGAGTGGGCTGTATATACACTGAATATTTCCCTAAGAATGTAGAAAAACATTTAGAATCTGCTAGCAATATCATGGAAAAAATATCAACTTTTTTGGAAGTACCATACGAGAATCGTTTTAGAAATACCGCATATTGGACATTTGACGATAATCCAAAATATGTTAAAGACATAATTGCATCATTTGCGAAATCTAGTAAGTTAGAATACGAAGATAAGGTTCAGTATATTGCTAACTGTAAAGATTTATTGAAAAAAAAATCTATCGTGCAAACTAATATTGAAGCAAAATTTTTGGTCAATAAAATACTTAAGAATTTAAAAGAAGAATGTCCTGTAGATGAAATTACTAAAATAAAACAGGACGTATTGCCACCACTGCGAAAAAATATCATTAACTACGTCACGACTACAGTAAGCAAAAAATCGTAATACATTAAGATTTTTTTAAATCTTATCGTATAGGGAAATAATTCAAAATCAATGAATGATAATAGTACGGTTTTAATTAAATAAATTGTAACTTTTGATATTGAATCAGTTATTTTTGCTTTTAAAATAGTGCAATAGATAGATTTATCAATGAAGAAGTTACTAGATTAGTTATTCTAATGCTTGCCCTAGATTACTTAATTAAGATAAAGTTAAAAAATGTCAGTCAACAAAGTCCCTGCTAAATATCTTGTTTCCATAAATATGAATGGACTTGAAGGCAGAATGCTGCGTTATCCTTTGAATAATAGTTCTAACGATATACTTTTTGTCGGTGATCTTCGCTCGAATATCGAATATTGGTGGGGTTTAGCGCGTGCCTTGCATGATTTTGCAACTGTTACCATTCCTGATTTGCCGGGGATAGGTGGAATGGATAGTTTTTACCACATTAATGTTCGGCCAAGTATCAATAATTATGCTGATTATTTGGCCACGTTTATAAAAATGCGATATAAACATAAAAAATTTGTTTGTATAGGCGCAGGTTTTGGGTTTGTCGTAATAACACGCATGCTTCAAAAGCATCCTGATCTAAAACGTAATATAAAATTGCTAGTATCTTTTGGAGGGTTTGCCGATCACGATGATTTTGTTCTAAGTAAACGTCAATATTTTTTGTCTCTATATGCTACTGCCCTGTTCAGTCGTAGGCTGCCGTCTTTTATATTGAAATTTATTGTATCGCGTGAAGTTGTTTGGCGCAGGATTTCTAGTCGATCACTACCCGGAAGCATCCCTTCTAAAGAAAAACAAAAACTAATAGATGTCGAAGTAGAGCGCTGGCTTAGTGGAGACCTTAGGACGTATCTAGTAATAAGTAATGAGTTAGCATGGTTTACTAATTGTAAGGTCCCCATTGAACTAGATGTGTGGCACGTAGGCTTACGTTCTAGCTATTTAAATTGGCGACGAGTCTTGAGGCATATGAATCAAGTCTTTGCTAATTGTCACTATCTCAGTTCCTCCAAAGCAACCAATAACTATTCACTCTTACGTAGCAAGAAATCTGCCGCAGTATTTCTACCGACTAATATAAAAAGGCAAATTAAACTTGCATGTGATTAACTAGTGCAGGAACAGCATTGCTTAATGGGCGCTGTTAAGTGATAATGTGGCTATGATTCACTTTCATGATTATGGTCGAAAAAAGTCATCACTAGTAGAAGTGACTGTTTCTACGAATACCTTGATCAGAATTGTTTTTGTTGTATTGATTACTTTTGGAATGGTAAAGGTTTTTATGGACATAACTCATTCGATCTTACTTGTATCAGTTGCTTTTTTCCTGGCTCTAGCGTTAAATTCTCCGATTTCTCGTATTGCAAGCATTTTACCTGGCAAAATACGAGGCAATAGATTGGTCGCCACAAGTATTTCTTACTTGGTAGTAATCTTTTTTTTGACTGTTCTAGGTATGTACTTAATTCCTCCTTTTATTCATCAGACAGAAAAATTTATTATTGCAACTCCTAACTTGTTAAGTGAACTAAAAAATCAGCATTCAACACTTGGTCATTTTATTCGTGTTCACCACTTGCAGGGTTTTTTAAGCTCTTTATCTAACGAAGCCCATAATCGTCTGGGCTCTATTGGGGGCAAGGCTTTCTCTAGTATTGCTGGGATTCTTAGTGACGTGGTATCTCTGTTGGTGGTTGTGGTTTTAACATTCATGATGCTGGTAGAAGGTCAAAAATGGCTGTCGGTTTTGAGTGGTCTTTTTGTTTCAGAGAACAAGACTAAAGAAGTAAATGTAATTGCAAATGAAATGTATAGAGTAATCAGGGGATATGTTAACGGTCAAGTTCTTTTGGCTTTAATTGCTGCTATTTTGATGGGTCCGGTTTTATTTATGATGCATGTTAGTTTTCCTATAGCTATGATGGCGATTATTTTTATTTGTGGTTTAGTCCCTGTAATAGGACATGCGATTGGTGCCTTAATAGTTACTATCGTAGCGGTATTTCACTCTTTAACTGCAGCTCTAGTGGTGCTTATTTTGTACATTATTTATATAAATATAGAAAATTATTTATTACAACCGCGAATTCAATCTAATACAACAAATATGTCACCCCTACTAGTTTTAGTATCGGTGATAGTCGGAATAAATTTCGGTGGTATTTTCGGAGGACTAGTAGCTATTCCAGTCGCAGGATGTATTAGAGTGTTGATCATTGAATTGCTGGAACATAAAAAGCTATTACCTAAAAACTTCCTTGATGAAGCAAAGGATTAAGTTATATACTGCCAAACTGGTCCGTCAGGTGTATCAAGTATGGTGATATTGCTCACTTCTAGCATTTGACGTATACCATCTGCTTTTGGCCAGTCATTTTCGTCTCTCGCTCGTTCCCTTTCGCGAATCAAATGTTTTTGGGTAATGCTAATGTCTTTTACGTCTTGTAAATTTAGTCCAAGTAATTCATCCATTAATGAAATAGATGATTCGATTGATATTTTACTGGGTGAAGTTTTTTCCGCTTGATCGAGAAATTCCTCAAAAACAGATAATGCCTTTGGAGAGTTTAGGTCGTTTTGCAGATATCTTAGTATGTCCGGTGTTCCAAGTGTTTTTTTGCCAGTAGTTTGAAATCTTCTGACAGCAAAATTATGATATCTAAGTAGTCTTTTTTTAGTTGCTTCAAGATGTTCCCAGCTGAACTTACTTTGAGTTCGATAGTGGGATTCAGCTACTAGCAGTCGAAAGACTTCCGGAGAGTATCCCTTAGCTTCAAGATCTTCTAGAGTTAAACCGTTGCCTAGGCTTTTAGATATTTTTTGATCATTAATTAAGATATGATTGGTATGTAGCCAGATGTTGGCCAGAGGATGTTGAGTTCGCGCTTCACTTTGTGCAATTTCGTTTGTATGGTGAACTGGAATATGGTCTATTCCTCCAGAATGAATATCTATAGTATCACCTAGATATTTATAGCACATAGTAGAACATTCAATGTGCCATCCTGGGAATCCCTTACCCCAAGGACTATCCCACTCCATATCACGCGGTGTTGATGGAGAGCTGAACTTCCAAAGTGCAAAATCTGAAGGTCTATGCTTTTGTTGATTAAAGTCTATTCTTACACCAGGTTGTTGTTCATCAAGATCTAAGCGGGCAAAATCTGAATAGCTCGGAAATTTTGATGTTTCATAATAGATCCCATCATCTATTCTATATGTAAATCCTTTTTGCTCTAAGATTTTTATAAATTCGATTTGGTCATCGATGTGAGCGGTTGCTCTAGGGGTTTGCCAGGGGTTAATAAAATTAAGCTTTGCGAGCCTGTCTAAAAAATAATTACTGTAAAAGTCAGCAATTTGCCAGGCACTTTTTCCTTCTCGGCGAGCCCCCTTGGCTAATTTATCTTCACCGTAATCCGCGTCAGAAGATAAATGGCCAACATCGGTTATATTCATTACCCATTTTGGGCGGAATCCAGAAGCCATTATTACTCGTATTAAAATATCGTAGCGCACAAACGTAAACCAGTTACCTATATGTGGATAATCATAGACAGTGGGTCCACAAGTGTAGACCGTGACCTCAGGAGGATTTATCGGCCGTAATTCTTCAATGTTACGAGTAAGAGTGTTATATAGAAGCATTTATAAGTTCCGAGGTTTTAACTATTATATCGCTTTTTATTTTTTCGATGCTAGCGCCTGACGTAATTTTGAACCCACTTGCATAGTCGTGGCCGCCACCTCCGAAAAATTCAGCTAGTTTGCCGGCGATTGGCCATCCTATATTGCTTCTAATTTTGGCAGTGAGTTTACCTTTTGGATAAATTTTCAACACAATGGCTATTGCAGTGTTGGTTGTAAGTTTCATGTCTTCAAGCGCCAACATAGATGGATTATATAATGGGCTATAGTGTTCTATTTCTGACCAAGGAATAGTAAGAAGTGCTAGTCTATCATCTAACAAATATTCAATACGTTCCAGCAGTTGACCTTTATAATGTACTAGTTCTGGACTTTTAAAATTAACTTTCTTTCTGTTATTTTCGAGTTCAGATAACGATACACCGTTATCGACCAGTTCAGCGATTATATAAATAGTTCTTGATGATACGTTAACTGTAGTTAGTCCTAGTGTGTCTGATAATATTGCGGCTGTTATGGAATCCATAGCGCGTTTATTAACTTGCCAATTTAATTGTTTGGAAAGTTCATAGATAACTTCCGACGTAGCTGAAGCAGATGGAATATTTAAGCTTATAGTAGCAAATTCTATGTTTTGTGTATTTGAGTGATGGTCAATAACAATAAGAGGTTTTGAGCTCATGAAGTTTAAGCCATGATGTTTAGTTATGTTGTACAGTAATGATGTTGATGAGGTGTCGACTACTATGGATAGATCAAAATCAATACTGCAAAAGTCAGATACTCGGTCCCAGCCAGATAAATACGAAAGATAGTCAGGAATTTTTGCTCCACAAATCATTTCGGTTACTTTTCCTAGATCTCCAAGTATTTGCTCTAGAGCTAGCGCGCTGCCCATACTGTCGCCATCTGGGTTGTCGGGTTGAATGATTAAGATCTTTTGAGCATTTTTGATCAGTAGATCTATTTCGCTTGCTTCTTTATATATTGTCATTTTCCTAAACTTTCTTCAGACAAGGTTTGCCGATGTTCTATCGCTCTACTTAAAGTTATCTGATCAGCATATTCTAAATCAATTCCAACTGGGAGACCTCTAGCTAGTCGACTTATTTTAACTGGTCGATCAGCGATTTGTTGCATTATGTATAGTGCCGTTGATTCTCCTTCAACGCTTGCATTTGTAGCCAGTATTACTTCTTGTACGTCATCTTCGTCGATGCGCTTAATAAGTTCATTGATATGCAATTGCTCAACTGTAATTCCGTCGATTGGTGAAACTAAGCCACCAAGCACATGATAAGTGCCTTTGAATTGACCAGTTTTTTCGATTGCCATAAGATCAAAAGGTTCTGCAACTACTGCAACAATTTTTTTGTTTCGTGACGGATTACTGTAGAGATCAGATATCGATTGTCCTGCGGGTACTAGGGCAAAGGTTTTTTTGCAATATGAAATTCCATCTTTTAAATTGTTCAAAGCAGAGGCTAGTTTAACCCCTGCCTTTGAGTCGTTACGTATAAACCAATATGCATATCGCTCAGCTGTACGCGAGCCTACGCCGGGTAGAGCGCTAAATGCGTCAATGAGGTCAGTTAATGCCGGTGGTAGTACGTTCACTATTCTATAGACCTAGGCTTCCCAACGCTCCCATCATGGGTTGCATTTTTTCAGAAGCAATGCGTTGGCTTTCTTTTATGGCATCCCTTACTGCATCTTCTAACCAACGTTCAAGTTGAGTTATGTCATCAAGGTCTATTGATTGAGGATCAATGTGTATTTTTTTAATTTTTTGTTCACCAGTTATTTCTACAGCAACAGCTCCGTCGCCTTTTTCTATTTTTATGACCTCTTTTTCTAGTTCTTTTTGGACCTTTTTCACTCTCATCATTAATTTTGCTTGGTCTATCTTGCTCATCTTATATATCTCCTTATGTAAAATTATAACAAATATATGATGTAATTTTATTCATAACTTACGACTAAACATGGATGTTACATTTGGGTTGTAAGCCCATGCTACAAAATAACTTCTACCCGAGTAAAAGCTTGTAAGCAAGACGACCGTAGTGATTAGTGCCAATCCAATAAATCGTACTAAATGATTACGAGGAAATACTTGATACCATTCTTTTAGCATGTAAGCTAACCCAGTGGCAAAGGCAATATCTAATAGTGGCAATGAAACTATGCTAGATATAACACCAAATCCCGATATGATCCACGATAACAAAATAAAAATAAGGATATTACGCCAATGCCAATTTTTAATGCGTCTAATATAGTAAATTGTACCAATTAAAATTATTAACGAAAATGATATCGGTATAAGGGGTATATGCTTAATCCCAAATGATGGACTAAGGTCAGAATATATGAATAGGTTAAGTGGTGTATGTATAAAGTTACTAAAAAAACTATTAAGTTGCCCGTGAGAGCCTAAGCCATAACCTAGCCAATTCTTAATTAATGTTGAAGAATAATTCGTTACCAGATGAAATAAAATCGGTAGCGCAAGAACTATCGTAATCATTGGCAATAGCATTTTGTTTATAATAGGTTTTGATGCTACTATTTCTCGAATTTGTGTAATGGTTAGTATTAGCGCAGTGATGGCAAACCAAATTCCACCTGGTACATATAGGCTAAATCCAACCGCACACACTAAAAATATAATAGCTTTGATATTTTTTTTAGTTCTTAATAATACTGTGGCAATCACAAGAGTTGTAAGCATCAACAGTTGGCTTATGATTGGCGAAGCTTGGCGTGCTAGTGCCAAAAATCCAAGATTGGTAAGTAACATTAATAATGCGAGAGTAGCTATTTTGTAACCATGCCATAAACTTATCATCCAATATAGTGCAATTGCGCACAGTAAGCCTGTTACGACTGAAGCTATCCTAAAAGCCCAAATGCTGTGATTAATGGTAAAACTTATATGAAGAAGTAGATAGTAGGGACCGTATATGTTAGATAAGATTTTATTCCATGAGCTATCTACAAATAATAAATGTTTTGTAATGGCTTCATTTGAGCTTATCCTTCCATTAGTTAGGCTGACTAAACGCCATAACAGTAGTATTAAAGACGCTACTGTAATCAATATTCCACTTATAAACCTGTGGTTGATGTGTTTTTTGGCTAGGGTTAGTAGTTTTCGTAAAATATTGACTATTTGATGCATAGTTTATCCGGTTAATCGTTTGGTGGTGAATGATGTTTAGTATCTAAGGAACGGAAACGTTGTTTTTCGTTGTCGAAATATAACTCAACTCCCCCAACTGGGCCATTTCGATGTTTCTTTATCAGTATGTCGGTTATGTTTTTACGGTCAGTTTCTGGATTGTAAAATTCTTCTCGATAAATAAAAGCGACCACGTCGGAATCTTGCTCTATACTTCCACTTTCTCTTAGGTCGGAAAGCTGAGGTATTTGAGGACTGCGATTTTCCACTGAACGATTTAACTGGGAAGCGGCGATCAATGGAACATCGAGCTCCCTAGCTATGCTTTTTAAGTTACGAGAAATCTCTGATATTTCTTGTACTCTATTCCCTTCGCTGCCAAAGCGGCTGCCCCCACTCATTAGCTGTAAATAGTCTATGATAATTAAACCAAGTCGGTGGCGATGATTTTCTCTTCTTGCTATGGTGCGTAAATCACTGACCGTTATGCCAGGGGTGTCATCTATGTAAATCGGAGCCTCGCTTAGTGTGCCCATTGCTTCTCCAATTTTTTCAAAATCTGAATCTGTTAGGTTGCCGTTTCTTAGTGCCCAAGCGTCAACTCCTGACTCAATACTAAGTAATCTGTCAACTAGCTGCTCTTTGCTCATCTCTAGGCTAAAAAATAAAACGGATTCTTTTGATTGAACAGCAACATTATGGGCAAAATTTAGCATCAATGCAGTTTTACCCATGGACGGTCGAGCCGCTAAAATGAATAAATCAGATCGCTGAAATCCGGCTAACTTCTCGTCTAAATCTTTAAATCCGGTTGATATACCTCGTAATTTCTTCTTGTCTTTATGTAATTCATCGAGTCGTTCAAAACTTTCCGCCAAAATTGCCTCTAGACTAATTACGGATTGTTTTACGTGTTGTTGGCTTACTGAAAATAGATTGCTCTCAGCCTCTTCTATAAGTTCGTTTAGAGCTTTAGTTTCGTCGAATCCTAGCGATACCATCTTTTGCGAAACATTAATCAATCTTCTTCGTAATGACTTTTGAGTAACGATGTCAGCATATTGTTCGACATGACTGGCTGTAGGCACGAAATTAGTTAGTTCTGTTAGGTAGGATGCTCCGCCAACGCTCTCTATTTCCCCGCTATTTTTTAGTTGGTTAGCCAGAGTTAAGACGTCTATCTCAGAATGTAGATCATAAAGCTCCAGCATACTTTTAAAAATGATTTCGTTTTTTTTGTCAAAGAAATCAGAGGGACGAATTTGGTCAGCTATTTTTACGATCGCATCGGCGTCAATTAATATTGCTCCTAATAAAGATGCTTCGGCGTCGAGGTTTTGTGGTGGCTGATTTAATGGTTGCATAGTGTTAGCCATGAGCTAGAATGTTTTTTCCCAAATAGTATCTAACATTATAAGCTTTCACGAGAACGATGACTATTGATTATGAACAATTTATCCCCAATGTAAATTTCTTACAGTAGTTCACCTTTTCCAAATATGCTATTAATTGTTTCAATATCCTGTATTTCCTCTGGTTTAGACTCCCTTTTCAGCAGTTTTGGATTTATCGAACATTCCAAAATCATATCATCACCACTAATCGTTTTTATAGCTTGCAAGAGAATTGAATGATTTTTCGGATCTATAATTCTTTTTTGGTGAAACGCAAAAGCAAATTGAAGCTTTATGACTCCAGTTGTATTGAAATCTGGCACACCCATTCTAACTACTCCGTAAAGAGTGTTATGTTCCTTTTTTATTAGGCTTAGAACCTCTGCCCACATCTTTTCATCGACATTTTTCTTTAATACAGAAGCTTTTTTTGGTTTCGGTTTAGGGGAATCGGGAGGTACTTGATTTTTTGGTTGTTTAGCAATAGGTTTTATTGGTTTTACAGGTTCTATTTGCACTACAGGTTCTATGCGTAATTCTTTCGTCTTGGTCGGCTTTTGTTCTGCTTTTGGTCTCGCACACACCTTAAGAAGTATTAGCTCTAGTAGTTGATTTGGTCTAGATGCGGCTTGAACGTCTAATAAATCTTTTAGTAAATTAAGAATTATATCTTGAGAAAGTACTGATTCGCCTGATAAAAATTGTTTTTGAAATATTTGAGCTAATAGTGATGCAATAATTGGCGCAGAGTAACCTTGTCCTGCCATGTCAGTAAGGTTTGCTACTAGAGCTGAGCTTTCTCCATTATGTATTGCATTGATTAAATTATCGATCATTACTTTTGGAGGAATTCCGAGTAGTGAGCTTATAGTCTCATCAGTTATCGGCTGGGTGTAGTTGGCTGCCTGATCAAGCAATCCAATGGCGTCACGAAAACTACCCTGTGCGTGTTCGGCAATAATGCCTAATGCTTCTTCACTCACCTGTATAGACTCCTTGTTTGCGATGAATCGTAGGTGCTGTATGACTTTCTCTTTATCGACTGGCTGAAAGTGGAAGCTCTGCGTACGACTAATGATCGTATCTGGTAATTTATGCGCTTCGGTTGTGGCCATTATAAAGACCACATGAGCCGGAGGCTCTTCGAGAGTTTTTAATAATGCATTAAAAGACTCGTTTGTTAGCATATGAACTTCATCGATAATATATACTTTATACTTTGCACTTACTGGGGCAACGTAAACTTTTTCGATAAGAGCTTTGGTCTCGTCAAGTTTTCGATTAGAAGCTGCATCGATTTCTATGATATCTATATGCTGAGAGTTATTGGTATAACTAAGAGAGTTTATGTCGTGCGCGAGAATGCGTGCTATAGACGTCTTTCCGACACCACGAGGCCCCGTAAAAAGATATGCATGGCTAATGCGACCTGTTTTTACTGCTTGAGATAGAGTCCTAGTAATGTGCTCTTGGCCCACTATTTCTTCTAAACTCTTAGAACGGTATTTGCGATATAACGCTTCAGGCATGATTACTTCTATTATATCTGTTAATCATGCAAAGCCTCAAACAGAATTTTTAGCTAAAGTGCAGCCTCAAGTGCAGCCCACTCGGCTGTCGATTCGTCCTCGGGAATGTTGATACTAACCTGGTCTCCAGGTTTTGCCTTAAAATATGTCACGCTTGCAAGTAGTACACGATAACTTTTGTTATTCACGGTTACAGAATAATGGCCATTCTCAAGATTAAGAGTACCCACTACTTGCTTACGTTCTATGGGACCAATTTGCTTATACATAAATGCGCCGTCATCAGCAATTGTTAGCTTTAAGATGTCGCCCTGAACTAATTTAGATTTAGAAGCATAGTTTGCTGGTACTGGATATATCTTATTGTCACTTCCAACCATGTTTTGCCCGTCAAATACACCTTCTATGATTTTGCCCAGTGAATCATCGCTACTTATTTTGACGATTTTTTCATCATCACCAATAAGACTTACCAGCAGTTCATTAGCTGCTGCTAAATTAGTTTCAGCTTCTCTGATTAGTGATCGAAGTCTTTTGATTTGTTTATCGGGTACGTCTGGCATTTTTAGCTTTTCTCGTTTCTGGTTCCTCAACTCCACCTATTAGGACCTGGGTCTAGGTAAGATAACAATAAATTATCACTATTCATAGATAATGTCAAAATAGGATCTGTGGATAACTATCTATCTAGCAATCTAGTCTATAGATTATTTTGGTCTATAGACTAGATTTTAATATATGTAAGACTTTTTTTAAAAGCTCAACTCTTAAATTATGCTAGCTCTACTGTTGCGCCTGCTTCTTCGAGTTTTTTCTTTGCTTCCTCAGCGTCTTCGGTCTTAGCTTTCTCTAATATTGTTTTTGGAGCACCGTCTACGAGTGCCTTAGCTTCGCCTAGGCCTAGGTTAGTTATTTCTTTAACGGCTTTAATTACAGCTACCTTCTGAGCTCCTGCATCTTTAAGCACTACATCGAATTCACTTTTTGCGGCTTGTTCTGCTCCGGAGTCTCCTGTGGCAGCTGGTGCTGCTATGGCTACGGCAGCTGCAGCTGGTTCAATTCCATACTTATCCTTTAATATGTTGCTTAATTCGTTTACTTCTAGAACTGTCAAACCGACAAGTTCTTCTGCTAATTTATCAATATTGGCCATATATCCTCCTATTTAAAAATTAAATTGTTCTTGTTTCTAATGACGACACGATTTTAGCAAGGCCACCTGTGCTTGCGCTTACTACTGATTGTATTGGTGAATGTAGCAAAGCAACCACTGATGCTATAAGTTGTGGTTTGCTTGGTAAGTTTGCGAGTACTTTAACCTCTTCGGCGTTTAGCCATTTTCCATCGTAAGTTATTGCACCAATAAATTCTAATGTTGGCTGAGTTTTAGCGAACTCTGCAATATTTTGCGCTGGTGCTACTTCGTCTTCAGAATTAAAGGCATAGGTTAACATGCCGTTAAGTACGTCAGTGTTTATATCACTAAATTTATCAACGCTTTTAAGAGCTTTGATGATCAAGCGATTCTTAGCTACCACAATCTTAGTGCCATTATTTTTGGCTTGTCGTCGTAGTGCCTGCATGTCTTTAACTGTAGTACCTTGGTACTTTGCTATGACGGTTATTTTAGAGTTAGAAAGTAGTTCTTTTACGTTTGCTACTACTTGTTCTTTCTTTTCTCTAGTTAATGCCATGTATTCTTCCCCTTGGATTTTAATATCATTCAGACAATATCGACCTATATTGTCTGTTTGCGTTGCCAACGAAAACTTATCAGTCCTAAGCTATAAGATTTTCGTAAGAGATATTCGAATTAAAATTCGTTCTGCTTACCTCGGCGACATTATCAAGGAATAAATCCCGTCGCTGTCTTAGGGCAACTTGTATTTATTTTAACATTTTGTATCTGATTGGCAAGGATAAATGTATTTTTTAGTTTTCTAGAGCCAAATAGTATTGACATTATATGTATATTTTTGTAGAGTTGTTCAGCTTGGGTAACAGAGATGAAGACAATAGAATTCGGACATAATAAAATTGAGTCAATAAATATCGAATCAATGGATATTATTGATCAATATTTGCAATTCAAAAATAATCGGTATGAAACAGACTCTGAAAAGATTAATGGTAAGGTCTGCGATGCAGAAATATTTGCGTTGCAACTCTTGGATTTTTGGAGCAAAGACATGCACGCTAATACCGGTAGTACATTATATGTGCCTGCAGTAAGTTCCTCGGGGCAAGATTTTTATAAGCAAACTATAGGATGTTTAGAAAAGCATTTGATGTATATTGAGATTATCAAGGCAGGATTAGCTGAAATCGATAATGTAGATAATTTAGAATATGATATAGAAGAAGTTAATTGGGAAAATAACGAATCCTACCTTGACTACAAGGTAGGAGGAGAAAACTATAATAATTTAATTGTTAATATTGATGGAAATCGGCTTAAAACAAGATTTGCTCGCCAATTTTCCTTTGACTCGGCGAATTCCATTGCTGGAATTTATTATTCTAGACAACAGAATGAAGGCTAAATTTTTTGACTTGACGAGTTTTTCTCATCTAGTTTTTTGAGTTTTTCTTGGGAATAACGTTCAGCGTTTAGTCGTGTTAGCTCAGGATCCTCGCCCTTACCGACAAAAACCATAGATTCTCCAATTAGAGGATGAACATTGGTAACTTTAGCATGCATTTCGTTAACTAACTTACGATAAGCTGGATGTCCTTGAGGAGATGTGCGTAGTTCGTGAATATGAAATGCCTCCCGAGCATTGTATGTTACTTTCCATCGCATTCTATGTCCAAGTAGCGTTGCATATTGAGCTTCTTCTTGATAGCCTGCAGCTTGCATGTCGCTGTATAGTTTTAGCGAAATTTCAAAACATTTTTCATATAGTTCGCTCAGACCTGCGTCTTCTATCAGTTTAGGTAGGTCATAGCCTAATCGAGGAGATAATTTAGAATATGAT
>JAJZKM010000006.1 GCA_021804085.1 bacterium
GTGTATCGGTCCATAACATATTGGACTTTCCAATTGTAACCCATCTAAAACATTTGCTTTCATGGGGCTTTTTAATTTAGGGATCCAATGGGAACATTCTGTGTTATACCAATCAACCAATCCGTCAGTTGGAAGTTAAAACTGTCTGTGTCATAACCTAGGTCATCTAATTGGTGCTCCACGAACTCATCTTGTGCTGTCCAGTTGTATCGTTCTATCATGGGGTGCCTTAGGATAGATCCAGTAGTGAGTTAGTCCTGGAACAATGCAAGCTTCATGGAATAGCTTATAAACTGATGTTTTGTGATATACATCAAAACCTTCCGGTAAAGATTTTTACGGCATTTAGTATCTGCCTGACCTATGATTAATATCAGCAGAAACGGAGGGGCCTAATGGTTGACCGAGAATACATTGAAAGTCAGCTAAAGAAGATAGGGTTTGGTAGAGGAAGGATTAACCGTGCAGAGATAAAAGAGCTTGAAAATATTCTGATTCCGGATGAAATTATATATGAGTGCGTAAATGGATATTATGATGGTGGAATGGCCCTATTGGTGGCTACGGATATAAGGGCACTGCTCATTGATAAAAAAATAATGGGTTTTCTAAATGTTGAAGACATTCGGTTTGATATGATCAGTGACCTTGACTACAGTCACCGGATCTTTGGGGCACAAATAAGCATTAACTCTGGAATGAGCAAATTAATATTCAAAAGCTATAACCAAGTCCGGCTCAGAAAAACCATCGGCCACATTCAACAACGAATGAGCGAAATTAAACGTGAGCAAAATCAGCATGTTGAGGTTCAAAAGCAGCATCTAGAAGACATAAATAAACAGCTGCAGATGTATTTATTAGCTCAGCATAATGAGCTGCAACGTAACTCAGTTAACGTCCGTCAGTCATTACAAGAAAAAGTTCGCCCTAGCCCTCAACTTTCCGATTATTTATTTGCTCAACGTCTGTTAGAGGATTTTAAAAGTAAGGGTGGGGTTTTACCTAAGACAGACGAAAAAGACAAACAACAGCAATCATCTGAGATTGCACATGTTTCTTTAGTAACCGATTCTGATAATAAGTTACGTGAAGAAATGATTGAAGCTGGAAGACAAGAAGTGTTCGGGAAGAATGAAGAGTCTAATCCTAAAACCCAGTCATTATTCGATGAGATTCCACATATTAATAAACAAGGAATAGAAATATCTTTTTTTAGAATTGCTTGCGCCAAGATTCCCTATTTATTAAATAGTCGGCGATATAATCAATCACTATAATTGGTCTACTAGACATTAAAGCGGAATTCAACAATATCATCTGGCTGCATGACGTATTCCTTACCTTCCATCCTAATTTTACCTGCTGCTCTACAAGCGGCCACTGAACCTAGATCAATCAAATCGGCATAATTAACGATTTCTGCAGCTATAAAACCTCGCTCAAAGTCACCATGAATTGTTCCGGCTGCCTTTGGAGCGGTTGTGCCTCGTGGTATCGTCCAGGCTTTGACTTCTTTTTCGCCAGCAGTTAAAAAACTTTGTAGACCTAAAGTCTTGTACGCGGTAGTTATCAAGTTTTCCAGTCCCGACTGATGGATAGAATAACTTTCTCTCAGTTCTTGAGCATCTATATCATCGAGTGAAGATAATTCGCTTTCCATTTTTGCTGATATAAAAATTGATTCAGCGGGAGATACAAGTCTAGCTAATTCTTGTTGTTTTGTTAGATTAGTTAAGTCCTTCTCATCTAAGTTAAATGCATAGATTACAGGTTTTGCACTAAGTAATTGCAGGTCAGAAATAGCCTCCAGGTTTTCAGTAGCCATATTAGCGTAAAGCGGTTTACCGTCATTAAGTAATGCATAAATTTCTTTAACCAGATTTACTTGGTTTAATAGTTTTGTATTTACTTTTAATTCTTTTTCCAATTGACCCAGTCGCCTATTTACGGTTTCAAGATCAGACAGAATCAATTCTGTTGTTATGACAGAAATATCATCACCAGGAGATGAACTTTGGTTTACTCGTGTAACCTTCGGATCATCGAATCCCCTCACCACTTCAACTATTATCGAGGTACTTCTAATGTGTGATAGAAATTTATTGCCAAGCCCTTCACCTTTACTGGCACCGGATACTAGACCTGCAATGTCCACAAACTTAACGGTCGCTGGAATAATCTTATTACTATTATATATGCCTGCTAATTTAGTTAATCTGTCATCTGGAACAGGCACTATACCAACATTAGGCTCAATAGTAGCAAAAGGATAGTTTGCTGCAAGAACTGAGCTTTTTGACAAAGCATTAAATAGAGTTGATTTGCCAACATTAGGCAATCCTACAATGCCTATGCTCAACATACAACCCGACCTGTATGTCCACTAAATGGCCTGAAACTGGTATTCGACCGCATATTTTTCTTGCTCCTTGTTGCTATTACTTTATCAACTATCTTACGAACGGTAAAAAGTTTATTCTCGTAGGACATATCTGCTAGCGACCCTTGAAGTCATTGGCTACCAACGGCTTCTCGTAACTCTTTTGCGTACTGTGTTGTATAGCCACAAATGCGCTTATCGTTAGGATTCGCAAAGTAGGATTGCATCTTATACATGCCGCAACTAATATTACTCATACTTATCCTTCATCACCATTATAGTTAAGGAGCTATAGAGCTTTTAAGCGTAAATTTGACAATATACATACTAATAATCATGACAACAACAATAGTTACTGCTAGAGATATATTGCGTAACTATAAAAGTGTGTTTGATGACGTGAAAAAGACAAAACTCCCTGCTATAGTTACAACTCACAAAGAACCTCAAGTTGCTATAGTCAGTTTAGATGTCCTTGAAAGACTTCAAGGACTGCAAAAATAAAGACTCTGTAAAAATCTAGTAGACTTTACCGAAAGAGCCCGCAAATTACTAAAAACGAGAAACTATCCGAAGACTTAGCAATAAAACATGATGAATACTTGTGGGGAAAGTAGTAGTTAAAGCTTATGAAAACGCTAGTAGTTGATGCTGATGCGATAATTGCTCTTATTAACAAAGTTGATGTTCTAGCTCTGGACGCCGTTAAAACGCTCAAGGACTTGTATGCTAGTGAGGTTAAGCTAGTTTATCCACCTACTACAATAGTAGAAGTTATTACGACCTTTCAGAGGAAGTTTAGTGATTCTGGTCTATCTAGCGTTATAGCCCAAATGCTTAAAGATGGTCAATTTAATATAGTACCAGTTGACCAAAATCTCTTAGAGCAAGCGGAAACCTTGTTTAAACCAAGGGACAGCAAGCAAAACACAATGTTTAACGCTGTCATTGCAGCAATTGCAAAAACAACAAATGCCGATGTTATATTTAGCCTTGATAAGTGGTACGAAAAAGTTGGACTAAGGCTTGCAACTAGTTTATTTAATACTTAGGATAAACTTCTTGAAATAACCTCTAGTCATCAAGTTCCGGCGAACTAAAACTTATTGCGGTGGGTTGGTTCAAGACATAACTCTACTAATTATCAGCATATAAACCTATCGGTTTTTTGATTAAAGCTAAGATGTGATCTCTTGCAACAGTCTCCTTTTGTTGATGCAATTTTATCAAGAATCCTACTAACTATATATTTCTTCTCATACATTCAAGCCAAATTTAGTAATAACTTTTTGATGCCGTAATTATAGGCTGCGAACACTAAAACTAAGTTCAAAGGTACAGTTTTAAGAATTCATATGCTTAACACACGAACCCTCTCGCGGACTATTAAATGATCTGGGGCTAACATCGGAAATGATAGATTCATACTTTTACTCTAAGCCCCTACCCCTAACACAATTACCCCAAAAACATTTAGGCACACGTCAAAACCTAATATCCCCACGGTAATCTATAGCATTAGATTAATCACAACTCGATATGTTGCCTACTAATATATATCCTTGCTAAAAACATTAAATTTAGATTAAATTAAGTTATGTTAGCCAATTTAAAGCAAATGGCTGAATTGGTGGATGTATTTTCGCGCTACGGAAACAAAAAAACATTCAAAAAAGGTGATTTTATCGTACACCCCGGAGATCATCCATCCGGAGTTTTTTATATTATTAGAGGGCTCGTTAAAGCCTATGACATTACAAAGTATAATGAGGAAAACTTACTAATAATTCGTAAAAAAGATGAGATTTTTCCTCTAATCTGGGCTCTGACGGGCCAAGAACGCAAAATAAGTTATCAGGCTTTGGCTCCTACGGTTACATTAGACATCAGTCGCGAACAATTTGAAAAAGAAATTATAAGTCATTCTGGCGCGATAGCGCCTCTTCTGGACATGACAATTGAAATGTATAAATTACATAGCGAACGTATTCTTAATTTAGAGTATCGTACTGTAAGAGAGCGAATTATATCGTTTCTACTAACGATGGCTACACGATTTGGGGTTCATACCCCAAGAGGAATACTGATAGAAGCACCTCTAAGACATCAAGACATAGCCAGTTCTATCAACGCTACGAGAGAAACTACTTCTCGAGAAATTTCTTTACTTGTAAAGAAAGGGATTATTACAAAAGAAAAATCTTTCTTTGTTATTAGAGACATTAAGGTCATGCGAGCCCTTCTAGAATAACTATTTCCAATGCAAAACTATGTTTTCTAGTGTATCGACAATCTTTTCGTGACTCGGTAAGTCATTTTTATCATAGTAATGGCTAATTTCCATCGGATCATCAATCACGTTCAAACAGAAAACACCATCGGCCATAATGTGCACCCGATCGATAACATCAACACTGGCAATGGGTAAAGCTACATATAGTTTTTCAATTTCAATTGGCTTTAAATACTCTTCCGCAAGATCCAGTTTCATTGGATCTTTAAGACCCTCCGACACAAGTATTACGTTCATGTGTTTAAGTTTTCTTGCATCTACTAAACCCCTAGAGCCTAAAAGTCTATTCAGTTCATGGAAACGCTCGAGCCTTTCTTCTTCGATGTAGCTTCGGTATTCTCCAACAAATTCATCAATCTCCCCTTGACTGTAATTATGGTTGTAGGCTAATTTACCATCGGATATTATCCCAGCAATAGCCCTAGCTTCCCTTGGTAGGGTTATATCTCCACTGAGCAATAAACTAATCAGGCAATGCAGAGTGGCAGCGATCTGAGCACCTACCACTACCCCGCCATCGTCAAGCGACAAGACAACACAATTTTCATATCGTAATTTATCTTTTATTAACGAAGCCAACATCCGACCAGCCTGCATACGAGAAGAAAAATACATTATTATTGAAGTTTAGAGTTATTCTGATGAATGCTCAAGGGTTTTTTGTGTATAGGTTCGAGTTTATAGAAACGTTCTCGGTTGCCCTTGAGGCCATGTATTTTAGAATCGACTTTAACGTCTATGAGAAAAGACTCCCTAAGCCAACTTTCTAGGTCGCCTAACAATTTTCTTCTGATTCGTTCGTTTTTGATGATTCCATTATTTATTAGTGCACTATCTCGTGTTTCGAATTGCGGTTTCGCCATAGCAACTATGACAGCCGGTTTGAGTAAAACCGAAACGATATAGGGTAATATTTGCTTCAAGGAAACGAAAGATACATCAATAAGAACGATATCGACGAGATCCTTAGGTACAAATTTTCTAATATCAGTTTTCTCATGTAGCTCCAATTTACTATTCAACTTGAGAGATTGATGTATCTGATTGCTACCTTTATCTACGGCAATAACCTTTGCTGCTCCATGCCTAAGAGCATAGTCACTAAAACCTCCCGTACTCGACCCTACATCAAGAACAGTTTTGCCCCTAAAGTCTAATTTCAAATCATCTAATACCGAATCAAGCTTATATGCAGCACGACTAACATAATGCTCATCTGGATCTATTTTTGCTCTACGCGAGCGATTAGACATAGTGCGCTATTTAATCCGTTCTCGATAAGAACAACTGGCCGTATCTACAGATACAATATCGCCGGTTTTTATAAATGCTGGGACTCGAATAGTTATGCCAGTTTCCAGTTTTGCGTCTTTAGTGATCGACGTGGAGGTGTCACCCTTAACGGCTGTTTCGGCATAATCAACTAACAAATTAACGTTTTTCGGCAACTCTAAGTTAATCGGCTGATTACGAAAAAACTGCAGTTGCGCAATGTCACCTTCTTTAATATAGCCAATGCTATCTCCAATAATATTACGAGGTACAGTATATTGTTCATAGTTGTCTTGATCCATGAAGTAAAGATCATTTTCGTCAGCGTATAAATATTGAACCTTAATGTTATTTATATCAGCCTTTACTAATCGCTCGTTACCCTTAAAGGTCTTGTCAATCACTCGTCCATTGATCAAAGATTTTATTCGTACATTAACTATTGAGCCACCTCGACCCATAACTTTTTGACTGTAGTCTACTACTTTAAAGGGTTCATCATTAAAAACAAAGACTGTACCCTTCTTAAGTTCAGTAATATCCAACATTAGCTATTTGCCACAAAAGACAACAGAGCTAAATGCCTAGCCCGCTTAATAGCTCGTGCCAGTCTTCGTTGTTGGGCCTCGTTTAATCCGGTTTTTTTGCGAGTTTCAATTTGCCCATAAACATTAAGATAACGTTGAAGGGTTTTATAATCCTTATAGTCAAAATATGCTACGTCACTTCTGTGTTTAAAAATCTTTGCCATTTTATCTCCTTAAATTCTTAAAACGGTATGTCGTCGAGGTTGATCGGCTCATCGCCGACATCTTCGATGACTACATCTTTATCGGCCTTCTTCTTGGATGGTACTTTTGGCTCATCAGATTCCACGGCACCATCATTTCTGCCATCTAAGAATGTTACATCATTCGCCAAAACCTCAACTTTACTTCTCTTGTGTCCCTCTTGTTCCCAGTTGCGACTTTGTAGGCGACCTTGAACTAAACAGCGTCGGCCTTTATTTAAATATTGTGAGACACGTTCTCCTAATGCTCCCCAAGCAACAATATCTATAAAATCGGTAGCTTCTTGCCATTCGTCGTTAGCATCACGGTAACTACGATTCAACGCCAAGCTAAAGCTACAAACACTTTGACCCGATGGTGTTTGTCTAAGTTCTGGATCTCGGGTTAAGTTTCCCATTAATATTACTTGATTAACGCTTCGTGCCATCTGAATAATCTCCTTGTTCCTTGCTTTAAATACCTTGCTGAGCCTTTTGGTATTACCCTACTCTCAGAGCGCAACCAGCGTCAAGCTTGGTTTAAGAAACCTTTAATTTTCCTCTTCGTCGGCCTCTGTTTCGGTGTCTTCAGGGGCTATTCCACGTTTAGCCGCTTGCTCAGCTTTGATGGCTTTCGCAGCTTCAGCTTTTGCTATCTCTTTGTGATTAACTTTGGTAATCAAAAACCGAATCACTTCGTTAGTGATGTTAAGAGATGACTCAACCTTGCTTACACTCTCACCTTCTAGGTCGACAATGTAAAAAACATAAATCGCATGTTCATTTTTTTTAATTGGATAAGCAAGTTTTCGCTTGCCCCAATTGTCAGTCGAATCTACCTTTCCACCATTGTCGGTAAATATCTTAATTACTCTACTTTCGGCCTTACTAAGGTCGACCTCAAGACCAGGGTGATAAAGCACCGCAATCTCATATTGAGCCATAACTATCCTTCCTTTGGATTACCGCTAAAGCGGACAGCCCACGTGCGCTTAAACAGTAAGCCGCAGGCTGAAGTGTTAATACAGCTTTCCACTGTACACGCTCACCCCTGTAAAGTCAACTCAGTAAGATTAAAACAACTAAGGGATTACTAAGCCTTATCTTTAGATAAATTTACTTATTTTTTAGTAAACCTCTTCGTTATCTTGGATTTCTTGAGTGTCATCCAAACCGCCCTGACTTTCACTGCTAAAAACCTCGTCCATCGAAGACACTAAAACTTCTCTTGGTCTTGAGCCATCTGCTGGACCAACTATTCCCTGCTCTTCCATGTTTTCAATTAGCCGTGCCGCTCGTCCATAACCAATACGTAATCTTCTTTGTAATAAACTTGTTGAGGCTTTATGGTTCTCAATAACTACGTGTACAGCATCATGCCACATGTCATCATCTATGTCATTACCGCCGTATTCAGATACCACCCCTCCTCTACCAGAAAGCTGAACAGGTTGCGACACCACTTCATCGTCATATTGAGGAGGTCTTTGCATGCGAAGAAAATCCATGACTTTCTTGGTTTCATTCTCATCAATTAAAGCAGCCTGAACACGTTTTGGTTTAGGCATCTCTGAAGTCAACAACAACATATCCCCTCGGCCAAGAAGTTTCTCAGCTCCAGCTTGGTCAATTATTGTTCGGCTGTCAACCTGAGAATTAACAGTAAAGGCAATTCGAGTAGGTACATTTGCCTTGATCAAACCGGTAATTACATCGACGGATGGCCTTTGAGTAGCAATGACAAGATGAATACCTGCGGCACGCGATTTTTGAGCCAAACGAACGATTAAAGATTCAACATCACGCGCTGCCATCATCATCAAATCCGCTAATTCGTCTATAACTATCACTATATATGGCATTCCGGCCTCAGTTTCAAGCTTATTGTACTGAGCAATGTCGCGCTTCCCCACTCCGGCCATAGTTCTTAGACGCCGTTCCATCTCTGCCACTGCCCACTTAAGTGCGCTAATGCACTTTTCTGGTTCATTAATTACCGGGGTCAAAAGGTGTGGAATGTCGTTATATAAGGCCAGTTCAACTTGCTTTGGGTCGACTAGTATCAGCTTTAAGTCTGCAGGTGAGTTTCGGTAAAGCAAACTAGTCAAGAAGATATTTATCATGACCGATTTACCAGCTCCGGTCTGACCGGCGATAAGCATGTGAGGCATTCGCGCAAGATCTGCAACTACCGCCTTACCGGCAATATCTTTACCAATAACAAAGCCTAGACTGCCGTCTAATGACGCCCATTCAGGAGATTCAAGAATCGAACTGATGCGTACCAGAGCTGGTTTAACATTCGGAACTTCGATGCCTACAGCACGTTTTCCGGGAATCGGAGCTTCAATTCTGATTGAGTGTGCCGCCAAATCTAAAGCTAAATTACTTTCTAGGGCTGTTATTTTAGTCAGTTTAGTGGAAGATGGTGGCCGTAGAGAATACTGAGTCACACGAGGACCAATATTAGCACCTTCCATCTGAACCTCTATGTTAAAATTTGCTAACGTATCATGGATAATTCGAGCGTTAGCGTTAACATCCCCAGGATCAGCTTTATCTTGTTTTTGGTTGAGCAAGTTTACCGTAGGGTATTTCCAATCAGGATCATTCGCGGTTGTTAAGGCCTCGTGATTTTCGTTTTTACTCATTTTCTGGGCAGAATTACGAAATGACGTCAACCTAGTTGACTCATTATGGATTACCTCGCTAGTGGCGTGATGCTCGACAGGAACACCTTCGTTTAACCTGAAACTACTTTCAGCCTTAATTTTTAGACTCTCTAGGTCATTATCTTCGTTTTTGGGAGGTCTTTTTTTGTACAGCTTAAGAAGATCTTTGGCAGTTAAGCCAATAACATAGCAGATCGCAAGCAACGCAACTAGAAAAAATACCAAAGCTGCCGGGATCTTGTCTAGAGCCGCAAGAATAGCACTTCCCAATAAACTTCCCACATGACCACCATGACCGCCGCTCCACACTCCGGCAATGTCTTTCGTAGCGAAGCTTACATAAAATAATCCACTTAAAAATACCAAAGCAATAACTAGACTAGCCAACTTGTCCTTTGGTATGGAATGCTCATCCTGAACGAATATCAGAACACTGGCAGCAACCAAAGCCAGGGGAACAAATATTCCAACCCAGCCAAACATCCAGTAAACCCCATGATATAGATCCAAAGGCAATCTACCACCGGTGCCGAAAGCACCAATAAAAAGAAAAATTGCAATCAGCAACAATATTACCGCTGAAGCGTAGATACCAAATCCAGAACTTACCTTTGGAGCTTTGTCCGAAGTATGTTTTTTCTTGCTACTACTAGACAAAAGTCGATTCTTTTTCTTTTTTGCCATTACTTAATTATACGCTTACTTAAGAGCATTTGGACAAATGACCTACCTTATATGTCGTCAATTAATCAGGTTGGTCATTCCCTAATAAACGAGCACGCATTTCCTGAAACCGTCGCTGTTGGTCGGCGGCCATTTCTTCTTCAGTCTTAGTCTTGGTGGCATGTACGGTCGTAGTTTCACCAGTTTTTCCGGAAATTACATTTACGACTGGGATCACTATCGGACTTAGTTGAGTTTGTTCGAACAAATAGTGCGTTACATGATCCTTAAGCTCAGCTTTAAAGCGATCAAGATCAACGCGTTTAAATCGTTGAGCAACTGCCCGTTTTAACTCTTGTCTTAATCCATTCATGACATCTTCTTTGTCACGCATATAGATAAAACCACGGCTTATAATATCTGGCGAAGTCAGCAATGCGCCGCTCTTGCGATCAATAGTCAAAACTACCGCCACAAGTCCTTCTTCACTTAGCAAAACTCGATCTTTTACCACCACATTACTAACTATTGATCCAGTTTGATCTACTAAGAGACTACCAGAAGGAACCGGAGAACCCATTTGCCATCCATCGGCATTTAATAGCACCGAATCACCATTGTTGGCCATAATAACATTATCTCGTTGCCAACCTTCTTCGATCGCCATGTCAGAATAGTATTTACGATTCAATGCACCGGCATAAATCGGCAAGAAAAATTTGGGCCTAACAATATGCAACATTTCACGGTATTCATCACGTCTAGCGTGCCCGGAAACGTGCAACGGACCAACATTATCTACTTCATGTGTTGGATGTCGGAATAAAATAACACCTCTCTTGATAAGGTCGTTACCAATTTCCTCATAACGAACTTCGTTTCCCGGTATAGGTGTCGAGCTGACGACCACGGTATCCCCTTCCTTGAGTTTTAGGTGCTTATGGGTTCCTTCGGCCATTCTCTGAAGTGCAGCACCAGGCTCACCTTGTCCACCGGTACAAACTACTAAAACTTGTTGGTCTGGAATATTCGGCATTTCACGCATCGGCAATACTGTGCCTTTAGGTATTTTCAAAATTCCTTGACGAACGGCTATTTCGGCATAGGCAATCATACTTCGGCCATCAAATGCCACTCGTCGGCCACTCGCTGCTGCTGAATTAACAATCATTTGAACACGATTCATGTTTGAAGAAAATATAGCTACCAGCACCCTACCATTAGCTCCACCTATAATGTCATGAAAACTTTGTTGCAAAGTATGCTCAGTGGGAGTTCTTCCGGGTAATGGCGTATTGCAGCTATCGCTCATCAAAAGCAAAACACCCTTATCCCCTAACTCTCTTAGACGGGCTGCGTCAGTAGGCTTATCGTCAAGAGGTTCAGGATCAAGCCGCCAGTCGCCAGTATTAATAATTGTTCCCACAGGAGTTTCGACTACTATACTGGCTGATTCAGGAACTGAATGAGTTATTCTTACAAGTTCAATAAAAAATACACCTAGTTTAAGTCGTTCATGGTTGTCCATGTTCATCACTTTCAGATCTGGAGTATATTCCAATCCTGACTCTGCAGTAGCATCCTCAAAAGTTTTTGCTACAACCCCAAGAGTAAAACGAGATCCAAAAATTGGTGCTGGGAATTTAGGGACTATATGTTTAAGTCCTCCTAAGTGATCTAGGTGCCCGTGGCTAATAACATAGCCACGAATTTTATTTTTAATAGTCTCTAAATAGGTAGTGTCGGCAATTGTATAATTTACACCTGGAAGCTCAATTCCTAAGTTGTTCCCACAATCTAGAATTAAGGCGTCATTTTCCCATTCAACAATTTGCATGTTTTTCTCACCGATACCTTCTTGGCCACCTAGAAAACTGATTTTTAATTTGCCTTTGTCTTCGCTGCTAATTACGTTAGCGCGTCGGTTGGAAGTTTCGGCTCGGTTGTATTGATTTGCTATTTTCTGGGCATCCATTTGACTACGTTTTTGTGCTCGTACAGCTTGGGATCTAGGCACGCTTAAGCCGCTTCCTAAACGTACATTATTATCGGCTCCTTTTTGGCTATTCCTTCTAGCCTGGCCTTTGTTACTTTTATTTTGCTGATCCATAAATAATCCTTTCTCTTAAAATTAATTATTTAATTTTCTTAGTTAATATATCTAGCTCCATAATCTTGGGAATCAACATAAAATCATCAATAAGGGTTTGCTTCATCGATCCGTTATATAAAGCTGCGGCCGGATGAAATAAAGGCAAAAACACAATTTTAAGCTCACTATCGCTAAAATTTAATGCAATGCGTTTTGCCTTTCCGTGATCTTGTCCAATTATTAGGTGAGGCATAAAACAACTTCCTGCATGTCTTCCTAGGGCCACTACTAAACGCGGACGAATAATCTCAAGCTGTCTTTGTAAATACGGCAAAAATTCTCTTTTCTCCTCTGGTAATGGATCACGATTGTTTGGTGGACGATACTTGACAATATTCGTAATATAAACCTTAGAGCGATCTAGTGCTATTAATTCTAGCATCTGATTTAAAAAATTGCCTGCTCGACCAACAAACGGTAATCCGCTTTCATCTTCCTTTTTGCCTGGAGCTTCTCCAACGAACACTATTTCGCTATCTGGATCTCCACTACCAAAAACAAGCTGTTTTGATCCAGCCGCCAATTCAGAACAAATTCGATCTTTAATGATACTTTCTTTGACCAACGCTAATTGATCAGCTTTAGTGGAAAAGGACATGAATAATTTCTCCTATAAAACGAAAGAAAAACTTTAAGCAGTAAACCATAAAAATGACTAAAATTATGTAGTAAAACAAATTACCAGTATTAATACTTAAACTGAAAAACAAATAAGCAAGTAGTAGGCATGTGCCCGAAGATACAAGTTCTCCGGTCTTAGTGTGCTGCCAGGCCAGAATTTTGTTCAGTGCTGCCATTAGTTTTTTTTCCTCGATCATTTAGCTCTCTTTGTGCTGCTTTCATTGATAGCTGCAAACGGCCACGATCATCAATAGCGATCAGTTTTACAGTTACTCGATCTCCTTCTTTAAGTAAATCACTTGGTTTTTGTACTCTTTCTTCACTCATTTCAGAAACATGCACCAATCCATCCTTACCAGGTAAGATTTGTACAAAAACACCAAAATCCATCACGCTTACAACTGGTACATTCTCGTATATTTCACCGACTTCAGGCTCAGCAGTAATACTCATAATCCACTGTTTAGCCGCATTAATGCTGGAAACATCGGGACTAGATATCCGTATTGTGCCGTCATCATCAATATCTATTTCAGTGCCGGTATCACCAGTTATTTTTTGAATTACTTCGCCGCCCTTACCAATTACTTCACGAATTTTATCAGGATTTATCTTAATCGACTCTACTCTCGGAGCATAGACACTCAGATCATCGCGAGGTGCCGAAAGCGTCTCTAGCATGTGTTTTAGGATAAAAGATCGTCCCTGCTTTGCTTGCATTAACGCCAACTTTAAAATCTCTACATTTAAGCCATGAACCTTCATGTCCATCTGTAAGGCAGTAATGCCCTTTTCAGTACCGGTAACTTTGAAGTCCATATCTCCTGCAAAATCTTCTGCATCAGCAATATCACTTAAGATAAAAGGTGTATCCTTCTCTAGCATTAGACCCATTGCGATACCGCTAACTGGCGCGCTTATAGGCACACCGGCGTCCATCAGCGCCAAACAACTAGAACATGTAGCCGCCATGCTAGTACTTCCGTTTTGACTCATGATTTCACTAACAGAACGGATAGCATATGGAAAGCTATTGGTATCAGGTAAAACCGGGAGCAGGGCTCTCTCTGCGAGAGCGCTATGACCAATCTCTCGTCTTCCGGGACTACCAAGCCGCCTAACCTCACCAACTGTCCAGCCTGGAGCATTGTAATGATGCATGTATCGTTTTTCACTATTAGTTTCCATGGTATCGATCATTTGCGAGTAACTAAGTGGGGCCAATGTTACTATGTTCATAGACTGGGTTATACCCCGCGTAAAGATACTTGAGCCGTGAGCTCTCGGGAGAAAACCCACCTGACTACTGAGAGGACGTATTTCGTCTAATCTACGTCCATCAGGACGCACATTATTTTTAACTATTCCTTCTCGCACGTCTTTATGTAACGCCATCGTAAAAGCTTCATCATAATCTTTTTTCTGCTCTTCATAATTTTCCATATTTGCAGCAAAATTATCATGCATCGCCTTGCGCAAGGTGCTTATTAGATCATTTCTCTCTGGATATGGTGCCCGCAGATTATCGCCAAGCTTACCCTTCAGCCAAGTTTCAACAGTATTCGAAATCTCAGCGTCAGGCAACACTAAACTAAATTGCTGCTTCTCGGGGTTAACCTTCATTAACAATTCCTTTTGCAGGGAAATGGCCGGCTGAATAGCTGAATACGCATAGCTGATTGCTTCCGCTATTTGTTCTTCGCTTACTTCTTTGGCGCCAGCTTCAACCATCATTACCCCTTCTTGAGTACCGGCTACCACCAAATCCAACCCACCCGCCTCCTGTTCCTCAGGAGATAAGAATGCACTGAGTTCACCCTCTTTATTTAATCCAATCCTAAGACCAGCTACTGGACCCTCAAAAGGGGCTCCGGTTAGCATGAAAGCCATGCTAATTGCCATCATCGCCACCATGTCAGGACGAAAACTTGGGTCCATAGAGAGAACAGTTGCGATGCCCTGAACTTCATGGCGGTATCCTTTGGGCCATAACGGACGAATTGGACGATCTATTAGCCGACCTATAAGTATCGCCTCATCACTAGGCCTACCTTCACGTTTAACATAACGTGATCCGCTGATCTTGCCAGAGGCGTAAAATTTCTCCTCATAATCGATACTTAAGGGAAAATAATCCATTCCCTGCATCGGCTCTTGTCCCAACATTGCAGTTCCTAGAACTACAGTATCCCCATAACGAACTAGTACCGAAGCTGAGGTACGGAAACCTACACGATTTATTTCAAGACTTAGTTTGCGACCATAAAAGTCGGTCTCAACAATCAACACTTCTTTGCCATAAGGATTAATTATTTCTGGCATTTATTCCTTTCTTAACAGATGAGGCTTCTTATGTGATACCCCTAAGGAGCAAGGTGCAAATATATTAAAACGTCCTTGTGCTCGGTAATTGTTTACGTTGCAATATATCTGTAACTCTGCCCCTAATTACTGCTAATTGTTTAATATGCACAAGCTTTTCCTCTTGAATTATAGATTAAAGAGGAAGGAGTCCGCACACATAACTCTATCGTCTAATACCAAGTTTCTGGATTAGTTCCAAGTAACTTTTGCTATCTCGTTCAGCAATGTAACGGAGTAGACGTCGTCGCTTGCCAACCATCTGTAAAAGACCTCGACGCGCCATAAAATCATGTTGATTGGATTTTAAGTGCTCAGTGAGTTGCTTGATTCTTTCAGTAAAAATGGCAACCTGTGCATTCGCGCTACCAGTATCCTTATCATGAATCCTGACAGCCTCAACAGCACTTGCCTTTTGTTCACTTGTTATCATCTTACGCTAACTCTAGCAAAAAATACCGTTTAATGCAACCCAAATAAGACATCAATAATAATTGTGAACATGTTTATGTAGATAATGCAGTGGAACTGGTTCGTAAGATACTCGATCTTTACATATCCCTATATCAACAAGGTATGTTGATTCAATAAAGCAATAATTGTTTGTTCATTAATTTCTTTAGGCATAACGGCAGAATCAATTGAATAACTTCCAATTCTTGTTCGTCGTAAGTTAGTTGTATAAGCACCACATCCGAGTTCTTTACCTATATCTTCGACCAAAGTACGAATATATGTTCCACTAGATACGTCGGCCTTAAATTCAACCATAGGATATTCGTAGTTTAAATAGTCAATATTATGAATAAAAACTTTCCGTTCTGGAAGATTTACGACCTTACCAGCACGAGCCAATTTATACGCCCTAACACCATTTACCTGAACGGCCGAATAGATTGGAGGTGTTTGGAAAATCTCTCCGTGAAATTTATTTAATGCATGTGTCAAAGTGCTTTGCGAAGGCACGTCATCAGATATGGTTCTTAAATATCCTTCGCTATCGCCTGTAGTACTTTCTTTACCTAGCATCATAGTAACTTCGTAACTTTTATCTAGCTTCAAAAAATCTTGGGCTCTACTTGTATAGTTTTTACCTACGAGCATCAGCATCAAACCAGTAGCTGCAGGATCTAAAGTCCCGCTATGTCCAACCTTAACTCTTTTAGGCGGCACACTTAAAGCCCTGGCAACGATACTACGAACATATTTAACTACATCAAAACTCGACCAAGATGCAGGTTTGTCTACAAATAATAGCCCTTCCATTTAAAGTTTAGTGTATTGGTGGTTCAGGTGGTAAATAGTTAGGTGAAATAATTGGCGGAGGTACTTCTGGAGCCGCATCGTTATCATTATTATCAATACTAAACTTCGACGGATCAAAAGAAGTCGAAGATTCCGGTTCGGTAGTACCACTATCCAAAGCAGAATCAACTTGCTCATGAAGTTGATCTATGTGCGGACTATGAATCGCTTTTTCGAGATCCTCTAGGGTCTGACTTTCAACATTATTTATAGCTGGGGTCACACCTAATGGCGCTGGGGGTTGGGGTGGATCTATCACATTGGTTATGCCCGCAGGAGGTTGTGTAGTGGGAATATAAGGAGGGTTTTCTTCATTAGTTTCCTCTTGAGCAATTGCATTATTACCATTCCCTTCTTGAGTATGATGTAACAATTTAGGTTCATCACCTGACGAAGTACTGTATGAATCCATGACCGGACCGGAAAACTGTTCACTGAACCGACTATCGGAGTTTAGTGGACCGACTGAATCCTCAGATTCAAAAACCCTACTAGAATTATTGCGTGAATTGTTTAATAAATCGTCCTCATTTTCATTATCGTCACTGTGTTCTTGCGCTTCAACAGTAGGTATAGCTTCTTCGTTCGGCTTGAGTTCGTCGGTATCGTGGTCAATTTCAAGTATTCCATTTGAATTAGTGTTTTGATCAGACTGTAACTCGGCATCTGACACCTCTTCTGCCTGGTTTGACATATCAGATTTTGGTTTTACTGGTTCAGTAGTTGTTTCTGACAGCTTATTTGCAACCAGCTGTTGATTAGCACCAGCAGCCATTAATGCGGCGGCAATACTCATTGTGTTTGGTGTGGTTTTACCGTTGGCGAAACGACCGGTTGCCGCAACTACACCAGTAAGCAATGCAGTGGCAATTTGAGGATCTAGCTGATTAGCATCCAATGTTTTACAAACTTCAAATACTAATTCACAAAGGCTACTTGCCCCTTTTTCAAGCCAGTTAACTGACCCTATGTCCGAAACATCATCTCCAACATTAATAGTGGTGACTACAGCATCATGCAATATTCGACCATGAGACGTAATTGCTTGATCAATATCCTTTTGTTTAGTCACCCCAATAGCTACAACAGCATCAACATTAAAGTCGCCCTGACTATACTCTAAATCATCCGCCCCTAGACTGGTTCGATAAGGCGTAATAGAAATTTTTACGACTCTATCTTCTATTTTATATGTAAGTTTATCGGCCTTGCTTTTATCTAGTGCAATTATGAAATCTCGAAGACTGTCGGTATTTTTTTCAATCGTAGTCTCCGGCTGAAGAAATTCAAGTGTATCTGGTATATCGCCACTAAAAACCGCAGTAGCGTGCTTGCCGGCCTTGTTCAACCAAAGCGTCATACCAATGCAAGACGATAACTGATCGACGCTAGGATTGCTACTTACGGTAACAAGAATATTTGTTGCCGCTTTTAGTTTTTCTACTAACTGTTCTTTAGTTTCCATGATATTTGTTTTTAGTGTAACTTAATGTGCATAATACCATAATCTTCATCGTCTTGTCGATATTTATTTGCAAATTCAGTACATCTTCTTGTATAGTTAACAACATAAACAAACTAACTTTAAGATAATTAAAAAATATGCCTATTATTAAATCCGCAAAGAAACGTGTACGAGTAGCAAAAAAGGCTACCATAAGAAACGTCAAGACAAAACGCTCACTTAAAAGCGCTCTTAAAACATTTTCACAAAAGCCAAGTAATAGCTCCCACTCCCTTGCTCAAAGCAAAATAGATACTGCTGTAAAAAAAGGGTCTATCCACAAGAATAAAGCCGCTCGATTAAAAAAACGAGCAGCGGCAAAGGCCAAGGCCGCCAATGTAAAACCTGCAGCAAAGAAAACAGCTGTAAAGAAACCGGCAGCAAAGAAAACAGCTGTAAAGAAGTCTTAAATACTAAGCAAGAAATAGATTAATGCATCGTCAGCATTTATGTCGACACTTTTGCATTTGGAATCTATTACAATCAGGCGATCAATCGCAGCTACTAGTTGAGAATAATTAATCTTTCTAGCGAGAGCAAAAGCTTTATCAAGTGACCACGGGTTAATGCCACTATCATTATTTATATTTTCCCTACTGCCCGCAGATTTAACCAAAACGAGAAGATGTAGCTGCCAAGCCAATGAACCAATTATTAGTAAGGGATCAACTTTCAAGGCCCGTTGTTCAAAATATATCCTCACAGCCTCTTTAGTGTTACCACTAAACGCTGCAGCTGCTACATCGAAACTTTTGCTATTAATTCCCGGCTCCACTAAAAGATCAATGCTTTGGCGACTAATTTCAGGCTTATAGATGACTAGTTTCTGCACTTCTTGATCAAGTAATTGTTGTTTTGCCCCCGAACGTTCTACTAAATATAGCGCATCAGAAACACTAATACTGCCTCCATAGAAATCAACTCTAGTTCGTAGCCACGATGCTAGCTGATCAATTCTGAGCTCATTGAACTCTTTAAAATCTGAATACTTTTTTAGCCCTTTATATAACCTGCTTCTCGCATCCAATGATCGCTCAATAATTATGAGTTTAGTTTGCTCCTGAGGAGTCTCTACAAAGGAGAGTATAGCATCACTCAGGTCTTTGTTGCGTGAAACATCTCTTAGTAGAATTAGTCTATTTTGAACAAAAAGAGATGGTGAAGTAATTCGCTGAATCACTTCTTCTGCTGTAACGGTGTCGGCGTCGATTCGCTCCACGCCCATTGGACCATTTTCTTCAATGTATAGTGCCACATTTTGATCAATTTCCTGATTGATCAAAAAACTATTGCTACCAGTTAAAGTAATTACACCCATGCTTAAGTAAGTATTTTACGCTGTTTTTACTTTTTGGCACCTTGGACATAAATGAGTGCCCCGACCAGCGAAGCGTATTTTAATGATTTCAGTACCGCAACGAGGACAGGGCTGCCCTTCTTTTCTAAAGACCTTCGCAATTTCTAGATAATTACCTTTTTTACCTTCTGCGTTGACATAGTTACGATCAGTAGAACCTCCTTTTTCGATACTTAAACGTAATACCGACACAAGAGAAGCATATAACGCCTTATAATCTCTGATTTTAAGTGCTTGGACTTTAGTAGCTGGATGTATTTGCGCGCCCCAAAGGCTTTCGTCGGCATAGATATTACCTACTCCTGATACTACTCCCTGATCCAATAGCACGGACTTAATCGAAGATTGGGTACGTTTTTGAAGTCGTTGTCTTAGATCTTGCCACGTAAATAAATTGTCTAGGGGATCTGGACCAAGCTTTGCGAAAAATGGTAATGAATTAATCTGTGATGTTGGATAAAGACGCATCCAGCCGAATTTACGTTGATCATTAAAATATAGCTTAGATCCATCAGTAAACGTCACGACGACTCGCGTTGATTTGTCCGGCAATGAATTTAAGAGCGAAGATGAAGGATGTCCTCCCCCAAAACGTATTTCCTTCCCTTCGTATACTAGCTGACCAGTCATTCTAAGATGAACGATCAGGCTATAGTTACTATTAAGCTCAATTAATAAAGCCTTCCCCCGACGCTGAATTCCAATTACGGTTGCATTAATCATAAACTGATCGACTTCATTGTAAGAATTAGGAAAGCTTTTTTGGACGTCAAAAGTAACCGACTCAAAACGCTTACCTTTGATTAGTCGTTCTAATCCTAAATATATAGTTTCAACTTCAGGAAGTTCTGGCATAACACTAATAGGTAGTATACTTCTTTAAGAATATGTACTCCATAAAAGATATACTGGCAGAAAAAGATTTTTCGATTCCTGATGAGGTTAAAATTATTAAATTATTTATCAAAGAAAAATATAAACAAGATATTGAAATAAAGATAACAACCAGAGAAATATTTATTTCCTCACCAAGCGCAGCATTAATAAGTAGTCTCAGGCTAAATTCTCCAGAACTTATAAAGGTTACCGGAACGGATAAAAAAATCCGTTTTAGAATTATTTAGATGTTTAAATTAGTAGTTAGTTGGTTGTATTGCGGAACCTGAGCTTGGAAAAGAGTTAAAGTTAACTGAAGATTACCGTCATAAGTATGAGTACCCCCGCAATCAGTGGTCCAATAGCGTAGAATCTGTTTTCCGTTAACACCAAAGCTAAAAATGTATCTGTCTCCTGTCGGACAGTATCCGCTGGCCTGTCTTAAATCGGGATTATTTGAGCCTTCAGTATATCCAGCGTATTCAAGCGATCTTAGAAAAACATGAAATGCACTTTCGTCCATTGGATATGTGGCTGACCTTAGAATGTTGTCGCTATAGCCACTAAAAACTTCAACTTTGGTAACAGAATTAGAAACAACCACCAGAACCTGATTATGCTGCGACGGAGCATTAACTGGCCCATCAATAAGCATTGCAGCATATGCGCTAGGATTTTTAGCGTAACCAGCTATTAGTTTTTCCGAAGAAGTAGAGTTGCCATGAAGTAAGATAAAAATAAGCGCAACAATTAGTAGCAGAAACGCTAGTCCAAAACTAAAAAGAAACCTCAGGTGATTTCTCCTATACATATACACGCCTTAACATAATGTTTTACAATATGTGATCTATTCTATCAACTCTTATCCCCCTAAGTCCATAGTTTTAATTTTAGTTTCACATCTGTTGGCGGTAACCAAGAGCTGTTACTGATAATAAAATGCCTTAGGCGAAACGACCTAGAGTCACTGTTGACAGGTTCATTCACTGAAACTTGTGAAGATAAGTTAATACTCAGCGTTGATGGACGCAAACGAAAAAAGACAAGACACGAAAACCAAGGACAAACGGCATTAAATAACTCAGGGTGGTTATGTGTGCCTTGGCGGATGAATTAGATAGCTTTTTGTTTTTAGAAGTTAGTTGATTGTACTTCGGTTTTTGAACTTTGTTTTTTTACACTTAATCTGGACACATCGAGAAAAAGGCTTAAGACTTAATTTGATACCCAACAACTTGCTAATAAAGCTCTTGTATTCTAGGAACAAGGCTAGACTGAAATAAGATTACATTTGATTCTACATTCTGGAAGATATGTTATCTAGGTAAACATAATATATAATAAGATATATCTAATATGGCTGTGAGACTAACCTACCAGACCGGCATCGCAACAACTATTCAGTTTATTGCTGTATCGGTTTTAAACTTCATGAGTGGTATTTATAGCTCTGTCAACCAATGCATTAGCAGTAATAGTAGCAGTAGCTGTGTTGGTGACGTAGTACTACAAATCGGTTATTTTCTAGTCATTACAATCTGGTTTGGGGCCTTATGGTTGGCCGGTTTTGCAGCTCAAGATCGTCGAAGTCGTCGCATCTCTCAATTATTAATCATGGGCGAAGGAATAGTATTTCTTATAGGCTTATTTGGTCTCATGCATCACAAACAATCTATATTGCCACTAATAATAAGCATCTTCGAGGTTGCAACATCGATTTGGATTGCATGGTTAGCTTTTCGATTAATTAGAGCAAAGGGTGGTCGCGTTAGGGTTCGCAGTCATGTGCGCCACCGAAAGAGTTCAACTAAGGCCTAGAGCTCACCCCAGTTATTGCCGATCACTACATCAACATCTAATCTTACCGACAATTTATATACTTCCTGCATTATGTTCTGGATATCTTTAGCTAAGTTGGTGGCAATAGCTTCCGGACACTCAATAAGTATAGAGTCATGAATCTGCAATAATTGCCTAGCTTCTTTTGTATTAGATTTTAAATATTGTTCAATCTTGATCATAGCTAGCTTCATTAGATCTGCCGCCGTACCTTGAATCGGCATATTAATTGCGGCTCTTTCAGCGGCAGATCTAAGTTTAAAGTTTCTTGAACTAATATCTGGTATTTGTCTACGTCTTCCGAACAGCGTTTCGACATATCCCTGATCCCTTGCCTGTTCCAGTAAGTGATCCATATAGTCAAAAAGTGGACGGCGTAGGTTTTTATATTTATCTATAAAGCTAATTGCTTGATCTCGATTCATCCCTGTTGCCACACTCAAACCATGAGGACTCATTCCGTAGAGAATCCCAAAATTAATAGTCTTAGCATGGCTGCGCATTTGTTTCGTAACATCTTCGGGACTACGGCCAAACACTTCCGCAGCAGTCATTAAGTGAATATCCGCTCCCCGATTAAACATATCTATTAAATTCTGATCATTCGCAAGCACTGCCGCTAATCTAAGTTCAAATTGAGAATAGTCGGCACTAATTAATTTTTTATTTTTCCCTGCGATAAATGCCGATCTAATTCTTCTTCCAAGATCCGTACGAGTTGGTATGTTTTGCAGGTTTGGATCGGTACTACTTAATCGGCCGGTTTGAGCAACGGTCAAATTAAATGTTGTATGTACACGACTAGCAGAATCCACTTGCTTAGGTAGCGTGTTTACGTAAGTACTTTTCAACTTAGCAATTTCCCTGTACCGGCTAACTAGATCAATAATTGGATGCACTCCTGAGAGTTTTTCTAGCTCATTTGCTGCTGTACTATAGCCTGTCTTGCCTTTCTTAATTCTTGCACTATCAAGTTTCAGACGATTAAATAATATGTCTGCAAGTTGAGATGGACTAGCAATATTAAATTCGCATTCACTATATCCAAATATTTGTTGTTCAACATCAGACAACATATCATCAATCTCTACTGAAAAACTATGCAAATATGCAGTATCGAGCTCAATCCCCACCACCTCCATCCTGGCAAGAACTTCGGTAAGAGGCCATTCGATATTTTCCACTAACCACGTGAATGCTTTTATTTTTTTAAGGTTTTTCTGCTGTAACTTATATATAGCAACCAATAACGCAGATATTACCGGCGAGTTAGAGATAAAACTATCACAATCTAATTCATCTATAGAAGATCCGTTATATCCCAATTCACTTCTAGCTATGTCGCTAAGCGATTGCTCACGACGATTACTACTTAAAATGAATGCTGCAATAAGTATGTCGTGACAAACTCGAGGTAAATTAATAACACCTAGATCAATAAAACATTCTAAAACAGATTTTAGGTTATGACCAATAAGCGGTGGCAAATTTTCGAGGAATTCGGCAAGCTGTTTTTTGTCTAGTTTATCTGTCCTAAGGACGTAGGTAGTCTCACCGTCAAAACTAATAGTCACAACTTTGTTTCGCTCTCCATGGGCCCCTTCAGACCAGCTAGAAATATATACAGATTGGGCATTTTTAAAAATAATAGAAGACAGGTCACTTGATTCTACGATTTCCCTCCACGAGCCAAAATTTAAATTAGTCGAAGATTGGCTATTCTGATCTTGAGAAATTTTACTATTTAAGGGTTCTGGCAGTTGTCTAAGCAACGACCTAAATTGTAATTTATTAAGTAAATCAATAAGTTTCTTAACGTCCGCTTTGCTACCATCCATGGTGGTTATGTCTAGTTTTAGTGGAGCATTGGTCCAGATTGCAGCCAACTGCTTACTTAAGTAGGCCAAGTCTTTACCGGATTTAAGTTTAGTCTTCAACCCGATAGGAGATATAAGTTCAATATTGTCATATATTCCATCTAACGTAAGGTAGTTTTGAAGCAGTGTTGTCGCAGTTTTCTGGCCCACACCAGGAACCCCCGGAATATTATCCGAAGAATCACCCATAAGCGCCTTAAGATCCAAAAACTGACTTACTTTTAACCCATACTTAGCCTCAAAGCTTTGAGGAGAAAAAAGTTCAATATTACTCAGGCCGGTCTTTAAAACATATACATTAACTCTCGGTCCAACTAACTGCAGCATATCGAGGTCTGAAGTTATGAGCAACGTTTCCATTCCAGCTTTATCTGCCTGAAGGGCTAAAGTACCCATAATGTCATCGGCTTCGTAATCATCCAATTCATACAACGGCCAACCGAAAGCCTTAAGTAGTTCATGAAGTATTGGTATCTGTTGTTTAAAATCTTCAGGTGCGGGTTTTCGACCGGCCTTATATTGCGGATATAACTCTAAGCGACGCCGAATATTAGTTTTTGGTTTATCCCATGCAACTGCAACATAGTCAGGTTTCAGTCGACGAATAACCTCAAGCGCCATTGTCGCAAAGCCATAAACTCCTCCCGTAGAAACTCCTTCATCGGTAGCCAAATTAGGCATAGCGTAATAACCACGATAAAACACACTTTTACCGTCAATGATAGCAAGTCTTTTATTTGCCATACTTAGTAGTATAGCCTAGACCTTGACTCCAAGAGCCAGTTGAAGTTTAGAGGTTAGATCAGCAAGATCGTTAGTATTGTTTTCGATAAATATATCGGCCTTCTTTTTAACATCAATTAACGAAAGCGTAGCTGAATCGCCACCAGAAGGACGATACATCTCAGCTTCTTCTTCGGCCAAAAACTGCTGAAATGAAATTTGATCATTTACCGATCTATTGGCGCCTCTTAAAGCTAAATTTGCCTGAAGGCGATCATAGCGTGTTCTAGGGTCTCCATCTAGCCAAATCACAACCCCACCAAGAGCGTGCACCCTATCTGCTTCCGATGGATTACGTAAACTTGCCATTACTAAACCAACATAATCTTTGGTATTTTCACTAAATAGATCCACAGCCTTATCGATTAAAAATGCATTGCCACTAACACGTCTCCATTCAGCACTCAATGAACGCATGTTCTCTCGACTAAAAGATAATTTCTGCTTTTTTAACTCTTGTCGTAATATATCGGTAACCGAAACAAATAAGTAATTAAACTCCTGAGACAATATATTTCCGGCACTATCTTTGCCCGAAGCATTAGTTCCAGATAAACCAATATATGGAGGCAACATATTACCGGATATAATCATGAAGTTTACGTGCGTCTCGATGCTTACGAAGCTTTGCTAATGCTTTAGCCTCAATTTGTCTAATTCGCTCTCTGGTCACGCTAAATTCTTGACCGACCTCTTCCAAGGTATGACTCTTGCCGTCTTCCAATCCGAAACGAAGCTTGAGTATCTTCTGCTCTCGCTCGGTAAGCGCGCCTAGCATATCCTTAACTTGTTCTTTTAATAATTGATTGGTTGCCGATTCTTCAGGGCCAATAGTGTCTTCATCTTCTATGAAATCCGCCAAGACTGAATCCTCGTCATCATCTCTAATAGAGGCGTCAAGACTAGAAATGTCTTGCTTAATTTTCATGATGTGTTCAACTTTATCTACATCAATTTCCATTGCTTTAGCGATTTCCTCATTTGAAGGCTCGCGATTTAGCTCTTGGGTTAAACGACGTTGTGTTCTCAATAACTTATTTATGGTTTCGACCATATGCACCGGAATGCGAATAGTACGTGCTTGATCAGCAATCGCTCTAGTAATAGCTTGCCTAATCCACCATGTAGCATAGGTAGAAAATTTAAATCCTTTATCCGGATCAAACTTTTCAACAGCACGAAGCAGTCCAGTATTCCCTTCCTGGATCAGGTCTAAAAGATCTAGCCCACGCCCAACATAACGCTTGGCAATCGAAACAACCAACCGCATATTGGCTTCTGCCATCTTATCTTTGGCATCCTTGTCTCCAGCAACTACTCTTTGCGCTAAAGCTAATTCTTCCTCGGCTGTTAATAGCGGAATTTTACCAATTTCACGTAAATAAAGTCTTACCGAGTCATCAGCAACATCATCCTCTAGATAAACCGTTCCGTTGACGATTTCTTCCTCGCCTTCTTCCTCAATCCATTCGTCAATAAAACTATCATCATCAGGTTCAATGGTAGTTATTTCAATGTTTGAATCAGCAAGTTCAGTATAAAGCGAATCAAGAATTTCGGTATTAGCCGGATCTTCTGGTATAAGTTCAAATATTTCGCGCTGAGAAATTGATTTTTCTTTTTTTGCCTTTGAGATTAACGTATTTTTACGTACCTCTAGGCTATCAGGCGCTGCTCGCTCCTCTTTCTTCTTACTCTTAGGCATTGATACCCTCTCCCTGGTTAACTCTTAATAATCTATCCAAGCGACGCGCCTCCTCAAGAAGCTTGTCCGCTTTTTGTCCATCTGCGGTTTGCAATTCGGCTGTAATACTGATTTTTTGTTGTTTTACATAACCTGCTATCAATCTTGTCTGCAATCGAGCTGCTTCATAATTTAGTTCGTCTAACTCGAGACCCTGATAGAGTTCTTCATATTGTAACATCAATATTTTAACATACTCAGCAACTTTGTCCAAGTTAGCCAGCTCATCTATGGTAATCAAGGGTTTCTCTTTAAGCAAACGCATTAATTCCTTTGCAGATTCTCGAGTTAACATTTCATTTTTTATAACTTTAAGCCTTGGTCGTAAATCACTTTTAAATATCATTAGACTAAGCAGGTGATCTTCACATTTTGCAATTTCAATCTGCTCACCTTTATGTTCACTAACGCTAACTTTGTTTCGCCTAAGACTTTTTCTTTCTGATCCCGAACGATTCAATTTATCCGATAACGAGTCCTTACTAACGGATAATATGCTAGCAAGACGATTCAAATAGTGATCTTTTTCTACAGCATCATCAAGTTGTTGAATAACCGGCAGTATCGCATCACTAAAGCCACGTTTGCCCTGTGCAGACTTAAGATCAAACCGATCCTCTTGAATTTTTATTAGCCAATCAATCGCATAGACACTATTAGCTATCGCCTGTTTCCAGAGTTGTGGATCTTTTCTAATCAATTCATCTGGGTCTTTTCCTGTTTGCAGATCAACTACACCTAAAGATATCCTTAACCTACTTGCCATAGTAATTGCACGTTCAGTGGCAGAGATACCCGCCTTATCACTATCAAAGCAAAGACGAATATCGTTCGTTAAACGACTAAGCCCTTTTAAGTGTGATTCGGTTAGGGCTGTTCCTGCGGTTGCAACCACCTGAGAAACACTAGCTTGATGACTAGATATTACATCTAAATTTCCCTCTGCGACTAGAACATAACCGACCTCCCTGATAGACTGCTTGGCAAAATGAAGGCCATATATATGTCGACTTTTATCATATAGTGCAGTTTGTGGTGTATTTATGTATTTTGGACTATATGTGTCCTGTTTATCCAGCACGCGTGCTGTAAAACCAATAATCAAACCTTGTGGGTCTTGTAGCGGAATCATCAACCGGCCACGAAACATATCTCTAATTAATCCCGAATGGGATGTTGCAACTCCGGCAGCTTTGATTTCATTATCTTTGAATCCGAGACCTTTCAGATAAGTAACTAGAGCATTGTTTTGTGTTGGGGAATAACCTAGTCTCCAGTCAAGGATGGTTTTTTTACTAAAACCACGTTCGCGAATAGCATAAGCCAATACTTCATTATTGGCTGCCAACTGAGCCTGATAAAATTTGGCTGCTCTTTCGTTAATCTCAATCAGGCGTTCCTTATTGACCCCCCCGACTCTCTTTGATCCCCTTGTCTGCTCCAAGTCAATACCCGCTTTGCGGGCCAAAAGATCAAGCGCACCCTTAAAATCCAAACCTTCCATTTCCATCACAAAAGAGAATATATTACCTCCCTTATTTGACGAAAAATCATGCCAAATCTGCTTTTCTGGACTTACCATAAAACTAGGAGTTTTTTCGTTACTAAAAGGGCTTAAACCACGAAAATTTCTGCCTGCTCTTTTTAGCTGGATATATTCCCCTATTACATCTTCAACCGCAAGCCGATCTTTGATTTCCTCAATTACATCCATAACTAGGCTTATTGTACGCTATTTAATAAAATTCTTATCTGTCAATTGTGAAACTCTAATGATTATGATGTTGAATATAACCAAGTTTTTATAATTTTTATGAAAGTTACTTAATCTAATTCCCACAAGACTTATTGACCAGGATCATTAAAGACTTTGCTGCAACCCAAAAATAAATGTTAAGCGATTTTGTTAAGTTTTTAATTCCTTAGCTAGTAAATAGCTATGGTCGATTAGGACAATTATCTCATCATAGCCTAACTGACCGCTTAAAATAATTGTGTTCCATTTACGCTGATCTAGCTTATGAGCCGGAGCAACTTCTTCGTATTTTTCTCTTAGAAGCTTTGATAACTCGATATCTGATCGTAAGCTAAGCCTAAGCGGTTGCTTGTCCCGTTCAAGATAAGCAAAATCTACACCACTAATAGAAAATACATCTATTGCTTTGCCAAAAGGATGAGTTAGCATCGACTCCTCTCGCGTACGGAGATAGCGCCGAATGGCTATTTCCTCTTTTTTCTTAAACATTCCCCTTAAACCAATCTAAATAATATTGAAATTCTGCAATCGAAGCTTGAATGTCATCAAATGCTCGATGAACCTCTTTTTTTTCGAAAAATATTCCGTATTTTGCTTGCATAATAATTTTAAAAGATGAGACGTCTAGCATTCTATAGTGCAGCAAGGCGTCAACTTCAGGCCACCAATGCCTAATAAAATTACGATCGTTATGAATACTGTTACCTGAAAGAATGGCTGCTTCACTCCCAAATTGAGCAGAGATAAAACCCACTAGTTCATGTTGAACAGCAGATTCTTCTCTACCTGACGTTTTAATTCTCTCAATCAGCCCACTGCTTGAGTGATGTTCCATTGACCAATCACTCATTCGCCCTAGCTCTTCTGTACTGCGCTTAATACAGGCTTGGTATGAAGCAATAGTATTGAATTCAAAATCTGTGATTTCGGCAGCCACTTCTAAAATGACATCTTTATTGACATCTAGGCCAGTCATCTCAAGATCAACCCATAGTAATTTTGTTGGTATTTGCTCTTTTAGCTCGCGAGTCATGCGAGTCATTATATCAGGGTATCTTTATTGCTGGATACTGTTATCTTGCGTTAGCGAGCGCATCGCTATACCACTTAAGTTCTGTGAGCATAGAATCAAGAGCTGCCTGTGGGCCATAAGGGTTTGCTTTAAATGCTTCACTCAAGTTTCCATCTTCGTCTACAGCGTCATTTAGGCCACTGAAAGCAACCGCTTGAGGAATAACCGCAGCACGACTTTCTGACAAAATTTCTTTTAGATGCATAGCTGCCCTAGCACCCCCTACGGATCCGTGACTCGCTACAGCTGCCGGCTTACGATTCAATTCAGATGAAAGGTAATCTATAGCGTTCTTTAATACACCCGGAACGGAATGATTATATTCTGGTGTAATAAATATATAAGCATCAAATTCAGCGATTTTATCGAGCCACATTTTTACCGCTTGATCAATCTGTCGATTTGGGTTGTAGCGTGGACTTACAGCCTCAGCAAAGAAAGGCAACTGATAGTCTATCAGGTCCACAATTTCAGCTTCAACATCAGTAATCTTGTTAGCTGTGTTAGCTATCCATTTAGCCTCTTTAGGAGTTACGCGATTTTCTCTAGTTGACCCAATTACTACTGCTAATTTCATTTTTACTCCTTTTGTGATATATATAATTAAGTAGATATCTACTATACAAAGTATATGAATGAATAATCAAAGTCAAGTTATTGAAAATCAGCCCGGATGCATCGCTTCAGCTATGGAAATCATAGGTAAAAAATGGACAGCATTAATTTTGCGCGATCTAATGTCCGGGCCTAAACGTTTTAGCGAACTTGAACGTACAATAGAAAAAATAACACCTAGAATTCTCTCACACCGTCTCGAGGAGCTAAAACTGCAAGGCGTTCTGATTTTAGACACCAATAACTGTTATTCACTTACTTCCAAAGGACGCGATTTACTGCCAATACTAAAACAAATGGCTAATTGGGGTATAAAATACCCCAATCTATAACTAAGTTTTGTATTTACTTATAGTATTCAATGGAAACGGGGGTTAACGATCACCTTGTTAACTAATAAAATTAGGTGTTACTCTATTGAAATGTTTAAGCCTTCCCGGATCTCGTTACAAATATAGCTTTACTATGTATCTTTAAGACAACTTGGGATTATGTTGTTCTTGTTTAATATGTCTGGCCATATCTTTAACACCACTGCGCCAAAGAATATAGGCAAATCTCCAGATAATAAAATAAATCGATCCTAGCAACGCAAAGAAACTTGTTATTGTCCTCATCATGTCCGGATAGGTATGTGGCTGGAGAAGTAAATTTGATATATCAAACAGTACCCCTCCTGGGTTGAGAACTATGTCCCAGCTATCCCAGCGCATATCGCGCCCAAGATAAATAGCAAAACTGCACCCAAGCAGAAGAATAACAACAACCATAGCTGCAGACCGTTTAGATATTCTCTTTTTCAACTCCTGATGAACTATATATAGACTAACTACCCCTAAAAGTAGTGCCAGAAAGATGAAAGCCGTATACATTACTGCACTATAAAGAATCACATTGGGGTTTATAGACTCTAAATGAATATAGTCACTAACCATATAGAAACTATTTGGTAGAAAAATTATCCATAAGAATGTATATAATAGTGGCTCCCAGGCCGACCAAAGTTTTTTCTTTAAAACAACGACCAATCTCCATGATAATAAGATAGGAATTCCTGCAAGCAATAAATTAACAACTAGAAAAGGATCAGTGATCCCATGATTGAGAACAATTGAATACAGATATAGACCTAGGCAAACTACACCTCCGGAAGCCAAAATAACAACAAGATCAAACCAGGGCTTCTTTGCTATCTGCCGCACTATTGATCTCTCAACATTTGCTTAAATTTTTCAACCAATTCTACCGGTTCAGGATTTGTTCCGGCCGCTATAGCACAATAAAGACTCACGAAATCCCCAAGTAACACACAATAAAGTAACTGTGACAGAACGTCTACTCCCACTGCATTTACAACAATCGGCGCTGGTCTCAATCCACTAAGTAATCTTTCACTTAAAAAAAATCTCTTCATTATCATAGGATTCTCAAAACTTGAACGTAAATCAACAACCGCATACGGCTTTTCGGTAGGTTGTTTGCTCCAACCTATAAATTCGTTATGATTAAATTCAGAATAGGTACCATTCCAGGCTACTTGTTTCGCATTTTCGTTAAAATCTATCTTCCATTTATATGCCGCGGGCGCCATTAAAGGTCCACCATAAACGACAACCGATTTGCCCAAACAGTCTAGAGCTATCTGTTTTGCCAAATTTTCCTGAACGGGAATTTGTTGATGCCATTGCTTGACAATTTCATTTAAAAAAGCAGCTGTGCCTTCTAATTTAGATATATCCCCATCTAATGCAACCCCGTAAAAAAGAGCGATTTCAATCAAAGCCCGGTAATTATAAAAAACTCCATAGCGTGGCTGCTTGGCTGACGGCAATAACAGCAAAGGATATTTTTTTTCGTTGGCTATTTCTTCTAGCTTGCCGCCACCGGCTATAATTATAATTTTGGCAGCCTTAGATTCTGCTTCGTTTAGTGCACTCAATGTCTCTTCGGTATTTCCAGAGTAGCTGGAAACAATGCAAAGCGTATGTTCATTAACATATGGTGGCAGGTTATATCCTCGAACAATCTCAAAGGGATCCTTAAAACGAGGCCAGCTAAGACTCAGGGTTGCCGCTAAAGCCGAACCACCCATGCCTGCATATACTATATTTTTAATTTCTGATTGTTCAAAATTAACACCAAAATGATGCAACAATTGGTTAGGTTCCTGTAGGGCAATTCCAACAGCATCGGACTTATCTATTTCTCGGAAATATGATTGATCGTCAAGCATAAGACCATCCTCTCTGGTTAGTTATATTACACTGTAGTATAGTATACCTAAACTAGTTAAGCTTATGCAGGGGGTAATTATGTTTGGGCACCAAGATGAAAACGACGATCTAAAAAATCTTAGAGACACAATAACTCATGTGGACGATTCAAAAGATCCTATCGACAGCAGCGTTATTAACGAGATAAGCTCTAGTAACGGCGTAAGCGCTGGTGGGCCGATTACTGACTCTTCCCAATCATCAATCGATATAGAAAACAAGGATGATCTCCTAAAGATTAAACAGCAAGCTTTAACTAAGTTATCTCCTCTAGTTACCCAACTAAACCAGACACCTCTAGAAAAGTTCCAAACCCTAATGATGATGATCCAGGCTAGTGACGACCAGTCGTTGATTAAGTCGGCTTATCAAGCAGCACTAGAAATAGGTGATGAAAAACAAAAAGCTCAAGCCTTGCTTGATGTGGTAAATGAAATCAACTACTTTACACACCCAAATTCTGAATATAAATTAAAGAGCCCGGATTCAAACCAGGCTCTTTAAGGTACCCGTTCCTAAGACCCTACATCATGCCCATTCCACTCATGTCTGGGGCACCACCTGCAGGAGCAGACTTTCGTTCTGGCTGATCAACAACCAATGCACCCATAGTCATTGCAGTCCCAGCTATACTCGATGCGTTAAGCAATACTTCACGAGTCACTCTTGCTGGATCAATTATTCCCTCAGCCTTCAGGTCCACTAGTTTTGATGGATTATTAACATCTACACCTGTTCCTGGTTTAGCATCTCTGACTTTTGGTAGCCATTCGTCGGGATTAAGGCCAGCATTAGCAAGAAGAATTCTAAACGGCTGCTCTAAGCTCCTCAAAAGAATCTGCTTTCCGGCATTGAACGAATCGTCGTCTTTAGGGTCAATTTTGATAGCCGATGCGAGATTAATCAAAGTAACCCCTCCGCCAGGAACTACACCTTCTCCCAAAGCTGCCTTAACGGCCGCTACGGCATCGTCAACTCGAAACTTCTTTTCTTCAATTTCGGTTTCGGTCGCACCACCAACTTTTATGACCGCAACCTTACCGCTCAGCGCTGCACGTCGTTTTTCAAGATTCTCTTTATCGTAATCGCTGGTGGATTGTGCGATTTGGGCATCAATTTGTTTTATGCGAGCACTGATTTCGGAAGCGTTACCATCACCTTCGATAATTGTAGTATTGTCCTTGTCTACAATTACCTTTCTGGCACTACCAACAACATCGAGGTCAACATTTTCGAAGGTCATACCTCGATCTTCGGTGATAACCTCTCCCCCAGTCAAGATAGCAATATCGGTTAAAATATCTTTCCTTCTGTCACCAAAAGCTGGTGCTTTAACTGCTACAGTGTTAAAGACTCCCTTAAGCCGGTTTAGAACCAAAGTTGCTAAAGCCTCACCTTCAACGTCATCTGCAATTAAAACCAAATCTTTCTTTCCAGTTTGAGCCAATTTTTCAAGTAGTGGTAAAAACTCTTGGATTGAACTAATTTTACGGTCAGTAATGATTATCGCCGGCTTATCGTAGGCTGCTTCCATGCGAGCAGTATCGGTGACCATATAAGCACTGACAAATCCTCGATCAAAAGTAAATCCTTCAACAACTTCCTTTTCTAGTAATAGGCCCTGTCCTTCTTCAACGGTAACTACACCCTCTTTACCAACCGCTTCCATGACATCGGCAATTAAAGCACCGATTTCTTTATCGCCAGCTGATATAGTCGCCACCTCGGCCACTCGGCTCTTCTTGCCCTCAATACCTTCAGCTAGAGTTCCTAGCTTATTGATGACCTCGGTAGCTGCAGCCTCAAGACCCTTACGCAACAGCATCGGATTATGCCCTGCGGCTATCAATTTATTAGCTTCGCTAAGTATATGATACGTAATGACAGTAACGGTAGTAGTACCGTCTCCAGCTACATCGTTCATTTTACTTGCAGCCTGTTTGATCAGTTCTGCTCCAACCTTTTGGCCAAGAATTTCGTCTTCGCTGTCACTAAGCTCGACAGCCTTTGCGACAGTAACACCATCGTGAGTTACGGTAGGGTTACCGTAGGATTTTTCTATAACTACATTGCGACCACGAGGACCCATAGTAGTTTTTACTGCGTTATATAATATCTCCGCGCCAGCCAATACACGGCGCCTGGCATCGTCATCATAAAAAACTTTTTTTGCCATTATTATTTACTCCCCTGTTTTACTGTAGCTAAAATATCTTCTTCTTTAACGATGATGTACTCATCCTTATCGACTTTAATTTCTGTGGTTGAATAGCTTTTATATACTATTCTATCTCCAGATTTAATTTGCTTAACGTCTGAACCCACAGCCACAACTTTGGCAATTTTTGGTTTTTCAGCGGCATTATCTGGTAGATATAATCCACTAGCAGTTTTATTACTTGCCTCTTCTGCTTGCGCAACAACATAATCGGCAAGTGGTTGCAATGGTGAACTCATTTATTTATTACCTCCATAGTTAACTAATACGTTAGCACTTATAGCAGTCGAGTGCTAACATCAGCACTCACTATAATAGAGCGCTAAAAACTATGTCAAGTATATAAAGCTAACCGTGTAAGATTTTGTGTAATTAATTAGATATTGAACCGCTTTTTTACAGATCAAATAGTCAGTTTACTAATTTAAGATTAACCTGCTTATAAATTTAAGCCCTGTATCCAGATTGTCGAAAAGCAACTAGCATAAATGTTACACGGTTCGTCCTGTTTGCTAAACTAATAAGAATGACAAAAATTAATAGTCGAATACTGATATCCGGAGCCGATCATTTCGTTGTCGAAGAGTTAAATCCGTATGAAAATGTAGATTTTCAACCAGATAGAGAGAAAGCTATTAAAGAGCACTCCCATCTTAGACAAGTTTTCGAGAGCGCTGGTATTGAAGTAGAGCAAGTAAAACCCCCTGACAACTGTCAAGATGGAATTTATACAGCAAATTGGGGTTTGGTTTGGCGCAACAAAGCCGTCTTGTCTCGACTTCCAAATAGACGTCAACCGGAAGAACCTTATGCACGTGAAACCCTAGTAAACCTTGGTTATGAACCTATAACGCCTTCGTTTAGGTTTAGCGGGCAAGGAGATGCGCTACCTTGTGGAAATTATCTATTTTGCGGTAGTCATTATCGCAGTGATCCTGAGATCCATGAGTTTTTGGCGAACGTCTTCGAATGTGAAGTTATAGGCCTTAAAACAATTCCAGCCAAAGATATTGCCGGAGAAGACCTAATTAATAAAATAACAGGTTGGCCGGATAGCTATTTTTATGATCTGGACCTTGCTCTTTCGGTAATAAATTCAGAGCTAATTGCTTGGTGTCCAGACGCATTTTTACCCGAAAGTCGTAGAAAAATTGAAGCGCTTCCTATTCAAAAATTGACCGTATCGTATGACGAGGCCACTAAGGGCTTTGCTTGTAATCTTCTTTCCACGGGAGATAAAGTGATAATGAGCAATAGAGCCCCCGAGTTAAAATCTAAAATAGAAAATCTTGGAATTGAAACACTAACACCAGAAATTAATGAGCTAAGTAAAGGTGGAGGCTATATTCGCTGCTGCAGTCTGACTTTAGGCTAAGTCTTGCAGGAATTTTTTAGCCGTACCTATTTCGTCCCACGGATGTTCTCCATCAGACCTTTCGATAGTCTTTTCATGACCCTTGCCAAGCAACAGGACTGTATCATCTTTATCCGCCATTGTAAGAGCAAATTTTATTGCGTCACTGCGATCAGATATTAAAAATAGATCTCTTCCCTGTTTTTTGCCTGCCGATTCAGCTCCTTTTGCTATTTGATCGAGGATCTTCTTGCCGTCAACATCCCGATCATCCTCTTCGGTAATAACTAACTTGTCTGCGTATTCGCCCGCTAGTCTTCCTTGGACTTCTCGCTTCTCCTCATCCCTTCTGCCGGCACTACCAAACAAAACAATTAACTTCCCTTTCACTACTGGCCGAATGTCTTTAAAGAGTTTTTCAAAACTGTCTGGAGTGTGCGCAAAATCCACAATTACAGTAAATTTCTGGCCCTCATTTATCGATGTCATACGTCCCTCTACACCCTTAAGCGCAGCAATACCCTGCTCAATTTGAGAACTACTTAACCCAAGAACTTCACCTACACACACAGCGGCCAACGAATTGGCAACGTTAAAACTTCCAGGAAGCTGACACGTAATCGAGTAGTTTTTATTTCCATGGGTGGCTTGATAGCAAATACCGTCAGGTTTTAGTCTGATGTTCGTTGCACGCATTTCGCCCCCGAGGATACCATAAGTTATTGGTTGATTAATGTCCTTAGCGAATAGATCAGCGCTTGGGTCGTCGGCATTAATGACTCCTACCCTTAAACCTTTTTTGTATCGATTAGTTTGCTTAAACAGCATTCTCTTAGCATCTCGGTAACGCTCAAAGCTCCCATGATAGTCCAAATGCTCATGTGTTATGTTAGTCATTACGGCGATTTCGTATGGTATCCCCCACACTCGGTGTTGTGCTAAAGCATGGCTAGTGGTCTCTAGAACAAGCCACTCAACACCCTGTTTTTTCATTTGGGTTATCCTGTTCAGTAGCTCCCCCGACCCCACGGTGGTCATATGCTTAATTTGTGGTTTTATTTGATCCCCCACCCCATAGCCAACCGTACTAATAATTCCCACTTTATAGCCTGCCTCATGAAGCATTTTCTCAATCAAGTAACAAGTTGAAGTTTTACCATTAGTGCCTGTCACACCGATCACTTTTATTCCCCGTGCAGGAAATCCGTGCCGTAAATTAGTTAAGATGGCTTCTATTAAGTGTCCATAGGGTTCTATGTGTTTAAATATCTTATTGGGTATTAAGCTTTTAACTACTTTTCGTTTGTTCATGAAAACCGATTATGATACAAAATCTTCTACGATACCAGAAAGTAATTGGTTAATGATTACATTCTTCGCAGTAAAAATGGTAAATCAGCTAATTTCTAGTTTACGCTTTCAATTGTCTTTTTAGTTAAGTATGGTCAGGTAGATTCGCCTCTGTTACTCTATAGACATGAAAGTTTTAGGCATAGAAACCAGCTGTGACGAGACGGCGGCGGGTATAGTTGATGACGGAGTATTTTTATTAGCTAATTCCGTCTCAACTAGTATTGATCTGCACGCCCCTTATGGAGGAGTAGTTCCTGAAATCGCAGCACGAGCTCAATTGGAAACTATAACCTCAGTAATAGAAAATGCTTTAGATCAGGCTGGATGCGGTTGGAAAGATATAGACGCCATAGCGGTAACCTATGGACCGGGTCTGGGCGGAAGCCTGCTCGTTGGGGTTATTAGCGCTAGAGAATTAGCTATTGTGAAATCACTACCCCTGATTGCCTGTAATCATGTTTTAGGTCATGTTTTCGCAAACTTTATCTCCGGAAGCCAACTAATGGATTATGTCATGCCAACTGAAAAAGTCGAATTTCCTTTACTGGCAATAATAGTTTCAGGCGGCCACACCCAATTGGTCTTATTTAGTTCTCATCTCAAGTATCAAGTTCTTGGCCGCACTGGTGACGATGCCATTGGTGAAGCCTTTGACAAAGTAGCTAAAATGCTTGGCCTTCCTTATCCTGGAGGTCCTAGTATCGCAAAATCTGCTCTTATGGGTGATCCTGAAACCTATACTTTACCGATAGCAAAAGTAGGGAAGTACGATTTTAGTTTTTCTGGGCTTAAAACAGCCGTTTTAAGACTTGCTCAAAAAGAAGTTGGAGAAGATTACGACTTTCCCTCATACAACCTGCCAGAACGCCTGAATGAAGCTCAGAGAAACAATATTGCTGCCTGCTTCCAGCAAACAGCAGTCAACACTATAGTTGATAAAGCATTATTGGCCGTAAATGAGTTTCATCCGAAACGAATAGCTCTAGCCGGTGGAGTAGCTGCAAATGAACTTCTTAGAAAAACTTTGACCGAACGGCTCGGTCAATCTATTATGGTTCCAGATATTAAACTTTGTACCGATAACGGAGCTATGATTGCCGCTCTCGGCGGTTGGCAGTATTTACTTGGTATACAACCCATAAACCCTTTTGACTTGAATATAAACCCTAACTTATCGATGTAACAAGGTATATTAGTCTTATGCGGTTAGAAAAAAGCTATCAGCCAAACAAATACGAAACCTCAATATACTCACTATGGGAAAAATCCGGTGCTTTTTTGCCAAAATCGACAGGAAATGATTATTCGATTGTAATGCCACCACCTAATGCGAACGCAAATTTGCATATGGGTCACGCTCTAACGATTGCCATAGAAGATATCGCCGTAAGATATCACCGTTCTAAAGGAGATAGGGTTGTCTTTGTGCCAGGTGCAGATCATGCCGGTTTCGAAACCCAAGTTGTTTACGAACGCAAGTTGGCCAATGAAGGAAAAAGCCGTTTTGATTACTCACGCGAAGATCTCTATAAAAACATATATGAATTTGTTGCCTCAAACAGAGATATTTTTACCTCTCAGATTCGAGCTTTAGGAGCTAGCGTAGATTGGAGTCGTTTTGTTTTTAGTCTTGATGAACCGGTAGTCAAAAATGCATATGCAACATTCTCCAAAATGTGGCATGACGGACTTATTTACCGCGGCGAAAGACTAGTTAATTACTGCACTTATCACGGAACCGCTTTTGCGGACATTGAAGTTCTTCACAAAGAAGAAAAGGGACATCTCTGGAGTATATCCTACCCTCTAGTTAACGAAAATGGGGCTCTTGTTGTTGCCACTACTAGGCCAGAGACGCTATTTGGCGACACCGCGGTTGCAGTAAACCCCCATGACCCTCGTTACCAATCCTTTATCGGAAAAACATTAAAACTACCACTTACGGATAGAGAAATACCAGTCATCGCCGATGACTACGTAGACACTAATTATGGAACTGGTGTGGTCAAGATAACCCCAGCACATGATTCCAATGATTTTGAAGTGGGCTTACGCCATAACCTACAACGATTTAGCGTAATTGATTTTGACGGTAAAATGACTAGCGACAGGGTGCCGAAAAAGTTTAGAGGCTTGACGGTTTCACAGGCAAGGGAAGCCATACTCAACGAACTTAGTGATCAGGGTTTTATTGTTGCTGATGAAAAAATTACTCATAATGTTGGACGATGCTATAAGTGCGACAATCCTATTGAGCACCTGCTGATGGATCAGTGGTTTGTTAATGTAAGACCTCTTGCCGACAATGCTATAAAGGCAATCGAGGAAGGTAAGATAAAGTTTTACCCGACAATTAAATCTAAACAACTAAAAAGATACTACGAACAAATAAAAGACTGGAATATAAGTAGACAAATAGTCTGGGGTATACCCATTCCGGCATTCCAAAACGAAAACGCACCATACGACTGGATATATGACGAAAGAGTTAGTCAAGAAACTATAGTCGTAGGCAACATGACTTACCGAAGAGACCCTGATGTATTTGACACATGGTTCTCTTCGTCATCTTGGCCGTACATGGCTCTTGGCTATCCAGAAGGAAAAGATTTTACTGATTTCTATCCTTTGTCCTTAATGGAAACTGGGGTTGATTTACTGCAACAATGGGTCAGTCGCATGATTATGCTGGGGCTCTACGTTACAAATGAAGTGCCATTTAAAACGGTTTACTTTCACGGAATGGTTACCGATGGCGAGGGAAGAAAAATGAGTAAAAGTATCGGTAACGTATTAAACCCAATGGACATCTTAAATGAATATGGATCAGACGCCGTAAGAATTGGGATGATTAGCGGTAATACTGCTGGTAAAAATCAGCCCTTTGTTATTAGTAAAGTAGTTGGGGGGCGTAATTTCTGTAATAAACTATGGAATATAGCCCGTTTTACGGCAGAACAACATAAAACAGATCAAGAAAATGCAAAGTTACTCCTTAATAACATTGCTGATCACTGGATTGTTTGGCGATATGAAAATATCTTAAATAAATACTGTCAGTTAATGGATGCTTATCGCTTTTCGGAAGCGTATGAGATAGCCTACCATTTTATTTGGGATGATCTGGCGGATTGGTACATCGAAGCAAGCAAATTGCAACCAAACGTACCGTTACTAGAAGCACTTCTCAGAGCATCTTTAGTTATCGCTCACCCTTTTGCCCCATTTGTTACCGAAACCATCTGGCAGAACACCTCGACCGACTCAAGCCCTTTACTTAGTGGACACGAGTTTATAAGGCTAGGACCGGCCGATGTAAAAAGGGGACTTGATTTCGAAAAAATCAAAGAAATAGTCGTTTCGGTACGCTCTCTAAAAAAGGCAACTGGAGCTAAAAAAGTTAAGCTATATTATCATGACGAGCCTTTAATAGCAGAATATGGTCATATTATAAAAACGCTTGCAAAATTAGAGGACGTTGAATATCTTGATCCGGGGCAGGGGATTACCGTAGCAAACAACCTAAACTGTTGGTTAGATGTAGACCAAAAATTAATAGCTGATTATCTTCTTCATCTAGAAAGTAAGATTTCCGAAGCAAAGGGCCGAATAGATCAGTTAAAGGATCGTTTGGGCAACAAAAACTACATCGAACGAGCCCCGAAAGATTTAGTTGAACAAAGCCGAACGCAAGCTATTGAGGCAGAAAGTGAACTTGAAGCCTTGTTACAGGAAAAAGTTCGTTTTGATAATCCTTAACCTTGCTTCATCTCGATAGCCATTCGCACCTGATCCACTGACTCCTCCGGTTGAGCGTAATCAAACCATAGTACGTGCCAGCCTAAAGATTCAGTAGCGGCAACATTTTCTCTCGTATCATCAATCAGTAGCAGTTTATCCGGGGTTAAACCCGTGCGCTCTAACGCTAACTTAAAAATTGCGTTATCCGGTTTAATTAGGCCTACCTCGGACGAATCGATAATGGTGTCATAGTGTAGATCGGGAACCACCTTGCGCCTTATAAGTTCTCGAAGTAAGCCTTGCATTATATTAGTCAATAAGCCAATACGATAATTTTTGGCAGCCCACTGCACCACTTCGTCCATTCCAGGCATTGGCTCTACGGAAGACAGATAATACCTCGACCAATCTATTGAAGGAATTCCTAAACGTTTTGCAATCGCATGATTAAAATCTGTCATTGTGAGTTGACCTTTGCATGCTTCTTCGTTGAAATGCAGGAACGCCATCTCTACTAAATCCGGCGACACCGAATAGTCTCTCGCTATCTGTATGAATGCTCGGTGATAAAAACGAACCAGGCATCCATTAACGTCAAAATATATAAACTCTACGCCCGAACTTGTAGATCGCTTATTTTGATTGCTGCTATGCTTTGTTCCGAGTAGCTCGTCGAGGCTCATATCAAGAGCAGCGGCAATACTTTGAACCGTAAAAATTGAGGGTGATTTAATTGCACCTCTCTCAATTTTAGTTAAGGTTGAAAAACTAAGATTAGCCAGCTGACATAGTTGTTGCTGTGTTAGCCCTGATTTACGCCGCATATCTTGCAGGCGTTTACCCAACCCCTTCTCATCCATAGCCTTATAATACCAGCGGTACCCACTTAAGCCAACATTTTAGTGTAAGTTTTGTGCTATGTATGTATTAACCAGGTAAAAGTAATGATCGAAATAAGATAACCAACAACAAAAACACTCCCTAGTACTGTCCATAGCTTAGCCGTATTGCCAGAATAACCGATACGACTACCGATGTATTTATACGCTAAAACAGTTAAACCGGCAGCAAGAATTATAGATTTTATATTGTTTGACATAGTTATTGGCTCTTAATTTTTATCAAAATAATAGTTTTGCTGCAATATGCTCTAGTTCGGTCTTAGGTGGGTGATTATTTGGGTTTGGAGCTGAATGGAACTCGTCCAAGGTTGAAAAGGGAAACAGTTTAACGTGAGCATGGTCACGAACCTCAAGTCCTTCAACCATAACTCCGATTCTATCTTTTTCCGGAAAAGCTAAACGTAATTTTTGTCCGCATGTTTGGACAACGTTCATCATTGACAAATAACAATCGCTGGACATATCCCAAATGGTAGAAATTTGCTGTTTGGGAAAAACAACCACCTGACCAGGCTGTATAGGATTAATATCCATTATTGCCATTATTAGTTCGTCTTCGTGAACAATCACGGATGAAACCTCATGGTTAGCGATTTTAGAAAAAATACTAGTCATGTTCACATTTTACTCTTTTCTATAAACTATCGCTTCTATCGATCCCGCTTTGAGTGGAGATATAGAAACAAAACAGATAGATTATAACTTTTAAAAACCTAAGAAAATGTCTGGTTATGGTTCCGGCGACAACTAGACTCCATAGTTGCTAATCTTTAACTAGATGACACGGGCTAGTTTATCAGTATTAAGAACCATTTAATGCTTTTAAAGACATGATGGAATCTAAGAATTGGCGGAGAGGGAGGGATTCGAACCCTCGGTATCACTTGCGTGATACACTTGTTTTCGAGACAAGCCAATTCAACCACTCTTGCACCTCTCCTTAACCCTAAGCATTGTAAACTACTTCATGACTTTTATGGAAGATATACACAAAAGGTGCTAAACTAGCCTCTTGAAATATGCGCGTGTAGCTCAGCTGGATAGAGCATTGGCTTGCGGAGCCAAAGGTCGTAGGTTCGAACCCTATCACGCGTACCACACAGGAGTTTAGTCTCTAATACATCTTTCAGCTTGGTTCTTATGTTTTAAACTCTTTGACATAAAGTTTTGATTACAGATTAAAATAGTTTCTAATCCTGTTTGCTCTTGACTGTTTATACTTTGAAAATTTAATGACACAATTAAAATTTTATTGCATAGATTTAAAGTGCATAAGTTCAGAAACATATTGGACTCCGACTAATTAAAGTCAGGAGTCTTTTTATGGCTAGTCAAACACCAGGACAACTCTTTATTGGAGGAGCCTTGAAGGGTTATGCTTCGAAGATGATGA
>JAJZKM010000017.1 GCA_021804085.1 bacterium
TAGATCAAAATATTAGTTTAATCTATACTATATTTAGTATAATTATTTAATATTGGGGATTGGCCAAGTGGTAAGGCAACGGGTTCTGGTCCCGTGATCGGGGGTTCGAATCCCTCATCCCCAGCCAAGATGTGCACCAAACGTGACCCGAATGGTTCACATCTTGTCCAAGAAGATACGAACAAATTGTTAGTCTAAAATTCCGGCTGAAAGGCCGGTTTTTTAGTTCGAATCCTTGTTGGTGCCCTAATCTGTTCAGACCGTGGTCTGGAACCTTTATATCTTTACAAGTTTTCTATCGTGGAGTGCTAGTTTGATATCCAGGTTTCGTATAAGTCGAGTTTTTTCGAACTGTGATCCTTCGTTAAGTACATACTTCACATACCCTGCGACCATATCAACTTTGGTAGATTTATATGTCGATTTCATCATTTTGGTGTATTTATCTATCGCATCTTTTAGTCCTGGCTCTAGAATCGTCACGTCAGTTATCAGCTCATCACAGAATTTTATTAGCTCACTTGTTATTGACGCTTCCCTGACGAATGGCTCTTTGCAGTCATGATATACTTGCCTCGAGCAGTGATAATATACAAACCGATTTTTACTACCGTCTTTACGTGTTTTAAACTTTTCTTCACCAACCACATTTGCTCCGCAACTGTAGCATTTCAAGAATCTTTTATATGGGAATTCCTTTGCTCCCCATTTTGGCTTTACAGGAACCTTCAACTGTTTTTGTACCTTCATGAATAGCTCTTTGCTTATCATTGGTTCGTGATTGCCCTTGTACCATTTACCGCTGCCTGCGGGGTATTCAAACTCCCCATAGTAGAATGTGTTATTCAAGATTTTATAAATCATACTGAGCGATATATGTCTGTTTTTACGAGTTAAGATTTTGTTATCCTCGAGCCAGCTTCTGATATGTCTGCCACCTTTGCCTTCAGCTGACATCTCAAACATTTTTCTAATATACGGCGATCGTTCTTCGTCGATGATAACGTCTCGCTCTTTACCTGTTGCTGCTCTAGTAAAGTAACCGAGCGGAGGCATACAGGGTCGCCAACCCATCTCACATTTAGCACGTATACCACGCTTAACATTTATTGCTCGGTTGTCATTCTCTAGTTTTGCCTGCGAGCATAGGATCATCAGAAGAAACTTCTCATTTGGGTTATTACTGAATTCTTGAGAATGTGTTTTGATGTGAGCTAGTTTCTTGGCATCCATTAGATCTACTAGTGATCCTAAGTCGCCAGCATTTCTACTCAATCTGTCAGGTGCCCATGTGAGTATGCCGTTATATTCGCCACTTCTAATTTCTTCTAGCATCTCCATGAACACCGGCCGTTGAGCGGACATCTTGGCGGAATGGCTCTCTTGCTTGACCTTGATCACTTCCAATCCCTTAGTAAGCGCCAAATCGGCCATTTCCTTAAGTTGTGAATCTATGCTCATAGCCTGCCGTTCATCTTGCTCAGAAGATTTACGCGCGTATAGGCAGTATTTTATTTGTTCCACTTGATCCATAGCAAAGCAAAGGTACCGCCTTGTCTTCACAAAGTCTAGCCTGAATTATTTACTAACTATCTAAAAGAAAATTTGTGATTAGTCCTCGTCGTCAGATCGAAAAGATCGTTCGTAGTTTTTAATAAAATTCGATTGTTCCGGAGTAAGATCATAGAGATTATTAACAAGATCGTCAATTTTATCTATGAAATCCATAGATTTACGTAAGCGATAAACCTTAAACTGTTCAACGTTATACGTCTGGCTTGTTGTCGTTTTTTGTATGTCTGCTTTTTTTTCAATGTCTTCTAAATATTGGGCATAAATTGTCTTTATTTCGTCCGCTTTTGATTCTGATAATTTATTAACAGGGATTATAAATTGATTTACTTCATAAGCCTTAAGGTTAAGGCAGTCTGTGTATAACTGCTGGTACCACCAAAATAAAGTACTACTTAGAATAAGACCTACCACGGGGGCAATGTCTTCGTGCAAGGTTATAGACTTTTCAGAAGATAAATGATTTGCAAAATCAGTTACAACGTTGAAATATCTTCCGCCTGCAGATCGATAGTATATCTTTTTACCGCTAGCAGTTCTCAAGTCATCGATTTTAGTTCCATCACTGGAAAATAGTTTTGCAAGAATTTCGATTTCAATTCTGTTGGAAATTTTTGGTATACGACCATTAAGTTTGTATTCATGACCATCTTCAAACCTAAGGTTATCAATAAGATCACCTAAGCTCTTACTTGAGGAAAGCCTATTTAGCTTAGTAGTCAATAAGGTTCTATTTGCCGAGCCGTTTTTAGTAAAGGAGATTATTGTATTTGCAGTTAACGCGCTGTTAAATATCGGGACTGGTCGCTTTGCATAGTTTGATACTTTAATTAACTCGCAATTATCGAAAAGCAGCTTGTGCAGACCAGTTATTGAATCACTCGATACTATTGATAGTGGAACGATATATACCAAATTGCCCTTATTTTTAAGCAACCTAAATCCTCTCTCGGTAAATAGGGCGTATGAGTCTAGTGAGCCTTTTTGAATTCCTTGTTTCGATTGAGCGCTCACATATATTTTTTTGAATTGTTCCTTGTCCTTTTTTTGAAATTTCGCACCATATGGTGGATTTCCAATAACGATATCAAACTCTGGTATGCCAAACATATAATCTGGATCAAAAAATTCAGCAGGGTGCGAGTTTTTGAAAGGATCAAAGCTTTTTAGCTGGCTCTCTCTTTGGTCACCCAAGAAGCTATGCTGACCGTTTCCAGTAAGCTTATAGTATTCAGCTCTCCATTTTTCTTTACTTGTAGGTACGCGAGCATTAAAGAATTTTGAGCGAACATCAGCAAGTTTTTCGTGAAGATAAGAATCGGTAAATAAACCCGTCTGTAATGCTAATGGATACAAGCTGTTAGCGCATAGGAACTTGAAGTCAAGATTTGGCAGCGGTTCTACCTTTGAGTCATCTTCATCGTCTACTACAAGTGATAGCCATGCACGAAGTCGTGATATTTCGATAGCCATCGGTTCTATGTCTACACCATAGATATTCTCTTGCACGATTTGAAGTTTAGTCTTATATGCATCAAAGCGGACATCTAAACGCTCGTATGTTTTTAGCATTAGTTGTAGCATGCCCATCGGGAATGCGCCCGAACCGCATGCAGGGTCTAGTAACTTCAGATCGTCTAAAGCTTGAAGAACCTTAGCAGGAACAGTGTTGCGGTCTCTTTCACCCCATAGATTCCGTTTAGCATTGGTATGCTGAAGTTCCCACTCGCTATCAGATATATCTAGTAATTTATCTATTCCCTCGTTATGGATTTCGTTATCAAGTTTAGTGTATAGATATTGCCTTAATGATTCCTTACACATATATGAAACAATTTCACGAGGTGTATAGAAGGCACCTTTTGCTTTGCGTGCCTGATCCCCAGTCTCAGTTATCTGTGTAGCCAGTAAGCTTTCGAATACACGACCGAGCATCTCTGGGTCAATTGCTACTTGTTCGTATTCTGGGCTAGATTCGTCAGTTGTAAAGTTATATTGCTCTAGATGCTCGTAAAGCCTGTTAAAATAGCCAGTCGGAAAACTAACTTTTTCATGCGCCCAGTCATTATCGTGCGCTTCAAATAGACCGCCGTTTAAGTATGGTGTTTTATCGTCAGGGTGCTGCCGATCCGAGGTCGGAGTATTAAGTGTTTTGAAAAATAATTTCTTTAGCTTCTGATCATAATATTCAGTGCTGTCCGTACCCTGCAACTCGAAATAGCCGTATTGCTCCTGGATGATACTCTTACGCCGTAAGAACCATATAAATAACAAGCGGCCAAGTAAACGACTGGCGAATAGTTTTGAATCTTCTGCATCTTTGCCATCCGCAACAAGGTGGTTGAGTAGCTCGTTGAATTTCTCTGCAATGCCGAAGTAGAACTTCTTGTTTACCTCGCTGAGGGCTAAGGCCTCCCATAAGGTTTTATGGATCTGTTCCTTGCTAGTAAGAGCTAATACGCCGCGCAGATTTTGCAGTATATCCTGTTGGGTATTTGACAAATGACCGTTAAATTCCAGAATACGTAGATTACCATTGTTGCTTACTACCATTAGTAGAGAGTTGGTATTTGCAGATAGGAAAAAGTCTATGCCCACCTTGTACTGGTCATTGCGCGTTAGATCGCTATCCTCCCAGTTGGGCGTGAGCATAACACCAGCGGATACACGTGCCTTAGTTGCTGTATCGCCAAGCCAGTAGAACTTTATTTGGACAGTATCTGACTCATAAAAATTAAGCGCTACTCGTTCGCCAGTAAAATAAGGATGCTGGGCAAACCAGCTCTCTGCTTTATAGTTTGGGAATTTGTTTATAGGGATATTCTCATCAAGAGCATCTTCACCAGTTTTAAGCCCACTTGCTTGAGGATTTAGCAGAGTGATCAACTCATTAGCTGTTTCGATGGCTAAATCTAATGATTTGCGGTTGTCTGGTTCATTAGTAAGTTCGTTGATCTTTTTAGCAAGCACAGAAAACATCAAGTAGTCCTCCTGGCATAGTTTAGGACACTCGTAACCTTATCTGCCTTTACTGTTTCTTGTTCTTTATTATCAAGCCCAGCAATCAGTCCTGTTAGCTTGCTGACAGTTGACGCGGTAACAGAACCAGATGTTTTAATGTCGCCGTTTATAAGCCTTACCGTGGACTCAAAGAGTCGCTTAGTGCGAGCATCTTTGATCCCATTTTCTAACAATGGACGTAACGCTAAGTCTGGGAACATCGGCTGAACGGCAGTAAGAGCATCTAGTTGGCGAGGTTTGAGTATGTATACAGAGTCGCCAGCTTCGGCGCGAATCTTAGCTATTCTACTTGTTCTTCGAGCAACCGTATTTCGTTCTACGTCTATATTGTCTCGTTTACGCTCATTATCTTCAGGCAGAGTTGCTATATTTTGCAAGGCTTCAAATTCATCGATTACCTCTGATGCATATTCGCCAGCTGTAATTGTTGATACAAAGAAAGTTTGCGTAATTGGCGTATCGGTAATCGAAGTTTTACCGTCAACTCTAAGTAGGCTCAGTACCTTACCATGTTCTTGTTTGGTTGTACTTGGGAGGTAGTTCCATTTACCCTCAGGAATGCTTTTTATCTTATCTATCTCTTCTTGGGTGTGATCGTTCAAGAACTGGCGGAGCCTATAAACATGATCGTTCGTCCAGGACAATATATCTTTGTCGTCCTCTAATTCGCTTAGCGTATTCGATGCCTCTTCTTTATTGCCACTATATAATTTGCGTAAATCTTCAACGAACTCGATTGGGTTAACATCGTCCGCACTCAACACACCTTGGTCCAACCCAACTGTATTTTTAATGATGTTAATTTTTTTCTGCAAACGAGCTACAAGATTGAGATAGAGTTCAAGGTTGTCCTCTGGTTTCATATTAGAAATAAGTACCTCGTCATACTTTGAACCTAGTCGGTTAATACGACCGTTTCGCTGGATCATACGTACAGGATTCCAGTGCAGATCGTAATTAACAAGCACACCAGCATCTTGTAGGTTTTGACCCTCACTCAATATATCGGTGGCAAACAAAAAGTCTAGCTCTTTTTCATCTGATTTTAAGGTGTACTTCTTGGATTCAGGCGAAAACCTTTTAACGACATTCTCTACAGAGTTACTCTGGCCACTTAGAAACTCTGTCCTGTCGCTAAAATCTGCTACTTGGATACGTTTAGGGAGATTATCGCGCAGATAGTTTATGGTATCTGCAAAAAAGCTAAATACTAGTACCTTTTTACCGTGAGCTCCATTGGAATTGACTTCTTCTAAGAATTTGGCAAACTCATTAAGTTTACTGTCATTTTCTATGGAGGTAAGATCTTCAATTACGTCTATTAGCGCACCTGCAATGAGTTTGTCGCGCGAGATATCGCGCATCATCGCATCTATGTTGTACTTGGCGGGATCGGCAGCACGTTTCTCTACGCCTTTGCGTTTTAATTCCTCGTTACTATCATCTTCTGCCGGAACGTATGAGTCGTAATCTTCGAAAGCCCGCTCAATATCTTCGCCGTATTCTTGCTCTACTATCGCAATGTCTCGAAACGACAAAATATAACCTCGTTCCAGCCAAACTCTGTATGATTCTAGCCGAGTTGAGTAAGTTTGAATTGACTTAAGCAACGAAGCTGTTGATGATTCCAAACGCTTTAGCCATGTGACAAGAAGCATGTTGTGAACCGTCAGTTGCAGATTGATAATTTGCGACTCTACACCTTTAAGCCCAAGATTTTTTACTTCTTCAGAAGTCTTTTGATAGAGTTTATGCTGGTACATTTCTGGTTTGTACGGAACAAATCCAAAAAGCGTGACCATTTGGAATACGTTTTGAATTACACCATCTGTAGATTCACCCAGCATATCCTTAACGAAATCAAGTGGGTGAGAAGTACGACTTGTTGCTTCGGTGATTTGTTCAAGATCGATTGTTCTAGTATCGATGCCTTCTAACATAGTCGCCTTGCCAGCGATTTTATCCGCAATTTGCCTAGTTAATTCTTCATTGTAACTGTACTCAATTTGGCCAACGATACTCTTGGGGAAAGTTTTTTTATTACCATCCTCATCCACTAGTGAGCCTTCAGCTTCTACCCCTTGACGAGTAGAGCGGACTAAATAATGTTGGATGCCACTCACAAGCGTTGGCTTTACTGCATCCCAGTCAAAATCTTGATCGTTTTTTAGTCGTTTTTGAATACGACCGAGTGCATCAAAGAAGTCTATAGTTTCAATTCTTCCATTAGTTGCATTCTTGTAAGGGACCAACACTGAGTCCAGCTCGCCCTTAAGCCCGAGCTGAATCTGATTCAATAAGTCCATGAGGGAGTTGTTAATAGGTGTAGCTGTGAGCATTAGTACTTTTGATTCGTTGTTATCTTGGAACCACTCTAGGATATGCTCGTAACGAGTGCTTCCGGTACTTCGCAAGTTGTGTGCTTCGTCAACGATAAATAGGTCAACTTGTTTGTACTTATCAAGCTCAGCCATGCGATCCATTGCCCCTAGGTCTTGCTGTGATACAACCATAAAGTCTGAGCCTTCAATGAGACCGAAAACATGTGCCAAGTCACTGCGCCACTGTTCTTTTAGCGAAGCTGGCACAACAGCTACGATGCGTTTCGCGCCTTTGTCGACATAATAGCGGATCACAGCTCCTGCTGTAATAGTCTTACCAAGACCGACTGAGTCCGAAAGAATTGCTACACCCATTTTTTCTAGTTTGTTTATCAAGATGCCTGCGTTGCGGTTTTGGAATGCGTAGAGTATATCTTTTATCTGGCTGCCCAATTCTGGTTTCTTGATTAGCTCATCAGGGAACACTTCCATAAGGGTTTTGATATACGAGTCGTACGCCCCAAAAGATAAGTCTCCTACAGGCGAGTCTTGAAGTATCTGAGAAAATTTACCGTTCCAGTCTTCGTTAAGCTCATCATTCCAAATGGAGTCGTACCAGCTGAGATGGCCGTATTCATCCGTGTCGTTTTGTGGCTTAAATTTAACAATTCGATAGTCATCCTCCAGAGTGTTTAGCTCGGAGTTGGTAGTTAGTCCAGCCTTAGTAAAATTAGACGAGCCAATAATGCCTACGGCCGACTCGCTATTATATGAACCAAAAATATATGCTTTGGCGTGCAAAAAGCTTCGACGATAGACTTTAACGTGCAGTTTACTGTCATCAATAAGTTGCTTAGTTGCAAATACTAGATCCCTGAACTCCTGTTTCTGCTCCAGATCTTGTAGGCCTGCAGTAAAATCCAGCTCGGGGAAAGTTTTTTCGGGCTCTGTAAGGTCTAGTTTTCTTGCAAATCGGGGGGCTAATGGCTCTTGTCCTATAATGAGTCGAATCGATTTATAAGTTTTTATGCCTTCAAATATTTCAAGTAAGCCGGGTAGGTCCCAGTAGCCAGTTGCAATTGAGAGCTCATCGTATTGATTCGATAGCTCGCGTAAAACGCTACCCATATTTCTTCGATTATTTTCTATTATTTTTGGTAAGCCCATAGTAAATATAATTATACTTCAAATCACCTTATATTTTTTACTTTAAGTTCGTTTCATGTTATTTAAAGCATTAATCATGTGATCAATTTCTTTACCGGATAAATTTCTATGGATCCTATCCTCTGGGCCCTGCCACGTGTGTGCAGGCCCGTGAGGTCCTTTTCCTGGTTTCTTGTATTCTTCTCTGTGATGCTCTAGCCAATAGGTAGATGCTTTTAGGTCACCGCCTTTTATTCTTGATACAATCTGGGATTCAGCAAGGTCGCTGATGGTTTCAGTGCCTTGCCAAATTGCATTTGCGCATTCCTGAGCAAAATCAAGATCATCTTGAAGCCAACGGTAATAAGTCGCTCGGGATATACCGACCGACTTGCAGGCTATTTCAACTATTCTAACCTCAGACAGTCGCTTTATCAGCAAGGCCTTGGTTCGCTCCTTTTTCTTGGCCATCCAGTTTCACTCGTTTCAACCCTGTTAGTTTTTCCCATCTTTTGATTGCAACTTCTGTATATACTGGTGACTTTTCCATGACAAAGCATCGTCTTTTTAGCTTAGTAGCAGCTATTAAAGTGCTGCCACTACCGCAAAACGGCTCTACCACTAAATCGTCTCTTTTTGTTAATACTTTGATATATGGAATTAATATCTCAATTGGTTTTGTGCCGAAGATTACTCCTTGTCCGGAGTTCTTTTCATCACTAGCATTAAACTCAATGAAATCAGTCGGCTGATACTTTTTTCCTTTGTCGTAACCTTCCCATTGAGGTTTACCGCTTATAGCATATAGGGCGGTTTCATATTCTTCCTGAAGCCCATCTAGCTCTTCGTTATGGTTATATGGTACATTGCCGCTAGCTCCCACCATGGCTATATCGTGTTTAGAGAAGAATTTATATTTAGCACTGAATCCTTGGTGCCTATTAGGTAGGTGCCAGACGATCATGTTCTTCACTTTCCAGTGTTTTTCCATCTCGTTCCAAATAGTTCTAAGGTTTTTCCAGTTTTCGTAACAGATGATACTAAAGTCTGGCTTAGCATTACTGGCTACATTGTTCATCCATAGCTCGGTAAAATTGTCTGGCAGCACATCTGTTTCTAGGTAGCGTCGGTTACGTTTAGCTCCAAAACCTTCTGTCGGCTTGCCATGCCGCTTGGCGTGAAGATAGTCCAATATATATGGCGGATCAGTCAGACACATGTCGGCTTTTTCGCCGTTCATAAGCTTAGTAAAGTCAGATTCAATAGTTGAATCGCCACACATTAATCGGCTATCTCCTAGTTGGTAAATATCCCCTTTTTGAACGCTAACATCTTTAATATCTAGTTTCTCGAGCTCCTTTTTAAGATCAAACTCTTCTGGAACTAGTTCTCCGATATCAAAGAGGTCGTCTAGCTCTTCGCTAGTAAAGCCTATATCTGCTAGTAGATTCTCGTCGAACTCTTTTAGTAAATCCCAGTCCCAAGCTCCTATATTTTTATTTAGGCGAATTACTAGCTCTTTTTCACGCTCTAGGTCAGAAATACTTATATATACGACTGGTACTTTGATAATACCGAGCTCTCCTGCAACCTTAAGTCTAAAATGGCCACCGATTACTACATTTTCTCTGCCTGGAGCGTTATTAACTATTAGAGGATCAACTAAACCAAACCTACTAATACTTTCTTTTAGGTCTGCCGTCGACTGTTCGTCCCAAACTCTAGGGTTATATTCTGTCGGTTTTAACTTTTTGGTATCTATATATTCAACATTAAGATTTGTTTCTTTCATTTATATACCCCTTTTAATATTAAAAATCCGTTGCGTAGAGAGAAGCCAGTCTACCTGGCCTGAAGTCCCCTTTCCGCAACGGACTAGTTGGTTAGATTGTCAGATTGGTTTATTTTTTGATGTATATTTCCGGGAGAGCCTTAACTAGCTTTCCTTTTTCATCGTAAATAAAAGCTTTGTGTAATATTTCTGAGAGTTTGGCATTATCGTTATAGATTCTAAAGCTCGAGGGAGCATGATCTATTATTGCTTGCATATCAGGCATGCCTTGTTTTACCCACCAAGGATGCGCAAGAACAAAGTTATTTATGAAAACCGGCACAATTTTACCGTTACTATACGCAATCTTCCATCTATGTAGCATAGAATATTGTGCCTCACCACTATATTTTTGCGTGGCTTTACGTATCTTATCCTGAACTAGCTCGTAATATTTAATTTGTCTTATTCGATCATTTTTAGTCATTTTACTTACCCCTATAACTTACTATGCAATAGTTTGACCCTAAACTATCACCTTTATTGCGATTGTTTTGCCAATGAAGTGCCTGAAGATTGGCAAGTGCGTCAGTGCCACCATGAGCTACCGGACGTATATGGTCAATCTCCCAGCCAAAATTACTGCTTGTGTTACCATAGTCGCTCCATTTGATATGTGCGCCGCAAGCATCCTTTCTCCAAAACCGAGCGTCCCAACCAGGTATAACGGCGGCTTTGTTCCACACTGCAGCCTTTTCAACTTCGTTAAAGCTACCACCTCCTGTCCTTCTGTTACGGTTGTTAGTGTTGATAGCGCCTAGATGACTCAAGATGTTATTTAATCCCGAATCTGAAGACGATAGTGGATTTAATGGTCCCATTTCTTTTTACCCTCTTATTAAATTTATTAATTTGTGTTCGCTTCGCTAAGTCTCTCGGGAGTTAGCTATACGTTGTAATTAGTTTAACTCTTCATTGAATATGGTGTCAATACCTTAGCGTGTTTATGTTGTTGTAAGTTTTATATATGCTATACTCTATATATAATGCACCCTATTCAAAAGAAGTTATTACAGCTATCTAAGGTTAGAGACTTGTCCAAATTAAGCTACCGAGAAATCGGAAGGCAGCTATCTGATGGAGATGATGCTTACGCCCGGGTTCACCCACAGAATGTTATTTACCACCTAGAACAGCTAGTAGCCGAGGGACTGCTTGCCAACAGCCAACTCCCAATAAAAGCCCAGGTTACGCGATCAGATAACAGCAGAGCAGATTTTGTAATTGAGCTAGCCAATATTCCTATTGTTGGTAGTGCTAACTGTGGTCCTGCTGATATCTTTGCCGACGAACGAATTGAGGGCTACTTAAGAGTGTCCCCGTCTAAGCTTCGCTCTAAGAATATTCGTCACTTATATGCTTTAAAAGCTCAGGGCAACTCCATGAACGCAAGTAGTATCCATGGCGACCCTATTAATGACGGAGACTTTGTCATAGTAGACTCCACCCTACGAACTCCGAGAGACGAAGAACGCGTAGTTGTAGTAGAAGATAACCTAGCTAATATAAAAAGAATATATTTCGATTATGCCAACCGGATGGTAATTCTCCGATCGGAGTCGACCAAAGACTATAGCCCGATATTTGTTGATCCTCAAGATAACTGGGAAGGATTAGTGAGTGGCACTGTAGTACAAGTTATTAAAGACCCGCAAATTACTAATAAACCATCCGAATCTTATCCAATTGAAGTAAAAATTGGTTCTGATAGAAGAACAAAGCTATGACACATATCATATTCGATTCACCAACATTCTGGCACCCATCAAACGCCAATGGTATAGCCGCAAATATCAGGGGGACAATAAACGAGAAACAATTTACAATTAATTTATATTGGGCAGGAACTTTTTTAGCTATACATAAAGAACTTAGTTTAGACAAATTAATGAATCAGGCCATATCATTTCAAAAAAACTATATACCTCGCGACGATGATGCCATCGATCTTCATTTTCAGTTTAACGGTGATGAGTTCGTCCCGATTGCGGATCCTAAATGGATACCTGGAACTAAGCGTTTTTAATTGATGGTTCCTCTCTAATATTTCTGCTAGGTTTTAGTTTTCAGTTCGGTTGTTTTATCATAATTACCTCCTTGCGTCTAAAAGTGACTCAAAGTCGGTATTTTTGTCTCATTTGTCGCATTTAACAGAGCTGAACTAAAACCGAAAAGGTTCTACACCGTAATGCTCAGCCATATTTACATCGTATTAAAAATTTCTAGAAATTCACTGACAGTTACTATTTTGATGTTGTCGTATACTTTAATATCTAATAAGTCTTTGTCACCACTAATGATATAGTGGCAGTCTCCTAGC
>JAJZKM010000007.1 GCA_021804085.1 bacterium
AGTGTTTTACTGCCATCCGGTATGCTTTTGATCGTCGTTCAAGTTTTGATCGTGTCTTAACTACTGCATTTTTTTCACTTTTCTTATCAATAGTTTGCTTGGCTAATTTTCGTTCTTCCTTGAGCTTTATGGCTTCAGTTTCTTTAATTACTTTGGCACTTCTCTTACCTGATTTAGCTAAAGGTTCTGATTTTATAACTTTGACATTTTCTTCTGAAGTCTTTTCGTTCTTTAATTCGGGCATTTCGTATCCTTTCGTGGTTCAAACGGCTTATACCAAGCCTCCCAGCATGATTGATTTATTAAACTATTATTCGATTTCAACACCCATACTTCTGGCTGTTCCTGCAATCATTTTCTTTACTGCATCGATATCTTCTGTATTCATGTCTTTGACTTTTTCTTCTGCGATTTTTGTTAGATCTGACTGACTTAATTTCTTTGTAATTTTTTCGCTATTAGGTCGTCCCGATCCTTTTTCTATTTTCAGTGCAGCCTTAATTCTGTCATCAGCTGGAGGGCTAGTTACACGAAAATTAATACTACGATCTTCGAATACTGTTATGTGTACGGTAAGTTCAGCTCCCTGCATGTCTTTGGTTTGTTCGTTGAATGGGTTAATGAAGTCCATCATATTCACTCCATATTGACCAAGCACACTACCTACTGGTGGCGCAGGACTAGCCGCACCGGCTTTAATTTTCATCTTTAAATTTGCCCTAACGGGTTTGGTTGCCATAAAAACTCCTTAAAAACGAGTACGTAACAGATTAATATACTACTATCAACACCGATTATTTGCAAGCAAGTATTTATAAAATTTTTTTTACTCGCCATATATATTGCACACTTTCATTAAACTAGAAAGGAATGAAAGTGGGACATATTATTTAAGGATTAATTGTTATTGCTGTTGAGAGGTTGCTCTGTTCTGCTAACTATTTTGCTAGTTTGTGATGACAATACATGAAAGCTTAGTGAGTTCTTCGAGTATAGTTCCGAATCGGAAATCAAGACTGGATTTCGGGAAGCATTTAACATCCATATCTAAGCGACCTATATAATTTATAATATTATCTCTTTACTATAAATTAATTGCGATCGCTAGAATTTAATAAGTGTATGATTTCGACTAACGTTAATCTAGCCATTAATTTGTCGTTATGGGTATATTTTTTAAGTACTGCTAGTACGGAGAAATTCTGCTAAGACAATAACCAGTATGCTACCCTACTCGTTTAACCTGCAAGCTGTCTAATTCAACAGGTGTTTCGCGACCAAACATATTTACTAGTACTTTCAATTTACCTTTTTGTAAGTCAATTTCGCTAATGCTCCCATCAAATCCTTTGAATGGTCCGTCTGTTATATTTACGACGTCTCCAATCTCGTAATCAATTTTGTGCTTTGGCTGTTCTAATCCCATGCGCTTTTGAATTTTTTCAATTTCATCTTGTTCTATAGGAGTTGGATCTGTGCCACTACCTACAAAACCAGTAACGCTAGGAGTGTTCCGTACAGTATACCAAGCATCTTCACTAAGCTTCATTTGTACCAGAACATACCCTTGAAAAATTTTCTTTTCTACTACTCGTCGCTTGCCGTTTTTTATTTCGATCATTTTTTCTTTCGGGACCAGCACTTCGTATATTTTATCACCCATATCTAGACTATCTGCTCGTTGTCTAATACTTTCGGCGACTTTTTCTTCATATCCACTGTATGTATGAATTGCATACCAACGTTTATTGGTGTCATATCTCTTACTGTTCGTGGTAGTCATGGTCATGTGATATCCTCCTCTGTTTTTAATTATGTTTACCTAAAATAATATTCTTGAATAGATGGCTCAGGCCGTAATCAAGCGTAGCCACTATAGCGCCAATAACAATAGCAAAAGCAAGTACAGCCATTGTTAGGCGGATTGAAGTTTTTCGATCTGGCCATGTAACCATCCGAATTTCTTTCCAGCTATTACGAAAAAAAGTCGGCACAATAATTTTACCGATAATCCGAAAAGCTTTATAGCGACCAAAGAATTTAGAACATTTAACGAAAGGTGCTGTTATCACTAATCTTGTTTTTAGATAATTCCGCTTCTTTTTATTATGCGGCTGATTAGCCTCATTGGCTTTTTCTCTCAAAGATTGTGGTGGTTTGAGTCGGCGCTTTGGTTTCTCCGCCATTCTTATATTCTCTCTTTCCTAATTAAAAAGCCTACAATTAATCATTGTAGGCATCTAATGTCAAGTTTATCACTGCATGCCATTGCCTGACAAGTGCCTGTTTTGTTTTTTACTCTATGTATATAGTCTTTACTTAGTGATAGTATGTATTTTTAGTGACACTGTTTGTGATTGTCTTATTGGTTGCATCTGTAATTGTTGAGCTTGTTTTAGTGTGTAAACCGATTTGGCGCCATCGGAGGAATTTTGCTAGGTTATTACTTACATTATTGATATTAGAAAGTGTATGGCTGTTGCTTTTGGAACCATTCCATATTTACGTATGGATAATCTCAATAATATCTTTCTACCGTGCTGTAAATATCTATCGCATTTTGAAAAACAGGTTTAGTAATGAGCATTTGTTGTATTCCTTTCAAAATACATCTCGAAAACTTATCCTTGCTCAAATCATAATCGGAATTATTGGTATATATTTGGATACTCTTAGGGTTTCAAATGATTTGTGGATTTTTGATGCATTATTGGGTTTATTGATCGCTATCGCTATGACAATAAGCATAGTGCCTATTAAGCGTTCTAGTTCCTTGATTAATGCCGAAAAACTTGCTGTGAGTAAACTGCCCACTTTGAGCGTGTTGATACCGGCTAGAAATGAGAGTGACTCGCTTAACGAATGTTTGATCTCTTTGTTGGCTTGTAACTACCCAAAATTAGAAATAATAGTGTTGGATGATGCTTCGTCGGATAGGCGAACTCCTGAGATAATCAGATCATTTGCGCATGATGGTGTTATCTTTATTCCCGGAAAAGAATGCCCATCGAAATGGTTGGCTAAAAATTGGGCTTATCAGCAACTTCTTGATTCTTCTAATGGTGAGTTAGTTTTATTTTGTGGTGCAGATACAAAGTTTAATCCAAGTGCACTCACAGATTTAGTGAGTGAATTGATGGAGCATGAATTAATGATGTTATCTCTTATGCCGGTTAACGTCTACTCAACTCAAGTAAGATATAGGATTTTGCAACCATTAAGGTATAGCTGGGAAATTGCTCTACCTCGTCGTCTTTTATGGCGTCCACCAGTCTTGTCAACGTGTTGGCTGGCTAAACGTTCGTTCCTTTTTGGCTCAGGAAGCTTTAAGGCTATTTCGAGACGTATTTCTCCTGAAAGTTACTTTGCAGGAATTGCTTTTCGTAGCCATAAATATAAATTTTTACGAACATTGCTGGTTACTAGTAATAAACCAGTAAAAGATCAACTAGAAACCAGCATAAGGGTTAGATATCCACAACTCAGAAGAAGACCTGAGATTGTCGCACTATTCACGATGCTTGAAATATTTAATTTTTTTGGCTTAATTCCACTGTCGTTGGTCGCCGGTCTTGATGGAAATTGGATTTTGATGAGTATTGGCCTAGTCGGTATTGTATTTTATTTTTTTACTTTCGGTTTCGTTACCTCGTTAACTTATCGGCGATTTGTTTTTTCTGGATATTTTTTTTGGCCTTTGGCGGTTCTTGTCGATATATGGTTGATTAATGTTTCAATGATTAAATATGAATTTGGAACTGTATCTTGGAAAGGACGAAACATAGATCATTCTGTTATGAATCCTCAAGCTGACAATGTTTCGTAGCCTAATTAAGGCTTGGAAAGTATATATTAAAAGTCGTACCAACATTAAGTTCACTTTTAAAAGTTATATCAGTATTGATTAAATTTGCTAATTTCATTGATACATATAACCCCAAGCCAGTTCCACTAGATTGTCTAGTCCTGTAGTCTTCGGATCTAAAAAATTTGTCAAAAATTCGCAATTGGTCAGGTTTACTGATGCCGATTCCCGTATCAATGATATTAATTTCTATTCCTTTTTCATGCTGCTTCGCGGCTATGGTTACTCCACCATTTGCGGTGTATTTAAGTGCATTGGTAATAATATTTTGTAATATTTCTACAACATACAGTTTTGAAGATCTCAAGGTTTCGAGTTTTGGATCGATAATAGCTTTAATATATAATCCCTTGTTTGTTGCCGTGCTTTGATAATTGCGAACTAGCTCTTCTATTAAATCAGGGACATTAATATTTTCAGTATCAAAGTTTTCTCTTCCCCTCTCTGCATGACTAAGCGTAGCTAGATCGTTGATCATATCGGCCAAATAAAGGATTTGGCGATGCGCTTCCTGGAGCGCTTTATCTATCGTCTCTTGTGGTCCATGCTGCGAAAATATAAGTAATGCATTAGATATATTACCTTCTGCGATTGTAACCGGTGTTCTGAGCTCATGAGACACAACGCTAACAAATTCATCTTTCTCGTCCTCAAGAGATTTTTCGTAAGTGATATCTCTTAACATGAGCACATATCCTTCTTGCCCGTCAGCACCGAAGCCTGGATGAACAGGTGTTATGCTCATATACAAATTAGACATGCTACCATCTTCATATACAATGTGCATGTCTCGATTTGAAGTTGGAATTGTAATATCGTTAATTAATTGTCGCATATCTACTGGCTGATTATTTTTATCCAATGGTTTTAATACATTAGTGAGTGGCTCGCCTGAGTTAAGATTATTACGGTTAAGAATATTCAAAGCCGCACCGTTAAATAACACAATATTAATATTTTTATCTATTGCTATTACGCCATCCGACATGCTGTTAATTAGGCTAATTAGACGACCATAGGACAAATGCTCAGTGGGCTCAATGTTTGGTTGCGTTATGTTTTGTGTGTTCATATTAGTCTTTACTTTATATCTTGTTTAAATTAATTTCATTATTTTTATTAATAATAATAGGTGCGAAGTTGTTCAGTTGTCTTCTATTTTCACGAGCTTTAGGTTGCATAGATTCAAGCATATCCCAAAAGTCTTTACCGTGATTCAAATGTTTCGTGTGAGTAAGTTCATGTAAAATTACATAATCTATTAACTCCCAAGGTAGTTGAACTAGATAAAGATTTAAAACTATTTTCTGTTTCTGGTCACAGCTACCCCAGCGACGCCGCATGGCTTTAATGCTGATGCTCGAAAAATTTAGTCCATTGACTGATGCTAAAGAAATTAGACGGGCTGTAAGTAGATTTTCTGCTTGTAGTCGTAAAGCGCGAGTAGCTGCCAGTATAGCCACTGACTGTACTTCTTCGGACTCTATGCCTAAAAGATGTGGATACTTTATAATTATTTGATTGCCGCTTATGCGAGAATGAGGTTTAGAGGTGACATTATCTATTGGTTTAAAAGTAAGATGATGTGCTTTTCCTATTTGCTGTCCGTCATAAAGTGGGTTTGTCCTGGTAATTCGTTCGTTAATCCATGTTTTTCTTGAATTGACAAAATCGACTGCAGCTTGATATGAAGTCCACGTAGGTATTGAAACCCTAATAACACCTTCTGGAGATAATGTAATTTTTAAATTTTGATTGGAACGCCGTTTGGTTATTTTTACTGGTCCTACGTTCTCAAGCACAAACGTTTTGCTAGGCATTTTTATCTTTCCGAAAATTATCTGATCATAATGTTTCGTCGACGGGTAGCATCTACTCTTCCTCCGGAGGGGTTTGGAATCAAATTTACTAATCCCGGCTTTGGCAGCCCGGCACCTACGTCGTTAACATGCAGCATATTCATATCATGAAGTTTTTTTAGGATTGCCGATAATTGAGTAGAAAATTCATGCTTACCACTTATAACTACATAGTCTTCCGCGTTTGTTGGGTTTTGCATATAACTTAGTATCGAATCGAAAGTGGTGCGATCTATTGGTGATGAGTAGCGATCATCGACACGGCGTCGATCGCGTTTTTGTGTTCTCAAAAACGCCGACTCAGCATCTATTTGTATCCAAACAACAAGTGGTTGGGCGTTTGATTTTCTAGATACATCGCGTAATCTGTGACGTTGAGCTGCACGTAGCGCGTTCGTATCGTAAATTACACTTATCCCAGCTGCAATAAATTCTTCTGTCATATAATCCATTAGTTGAGACACAGCATTGTTTTCCTGTTTGTCGTAACGAGGATGCTCAAACAAATCGTTACGTATCTTTTCGCCTTGTACATGTGTAGCTCGTAAGTTCTGAGCTAATTGTCTAGCGAAATAACTTTTTCCAGCACCCGGATATCCGTAAAGCATTATAAGTAGCGGTTTCGTTAGATCAATTTTACTCATTTATATATTATGTATAGCAGATATAAGACTAATTGAAAAGTGTTAGTGTTTATTTTTTTAATTAAAAATTTTTTAATTAAATGCTATAGTCTATGCAGTAACATTAGGGGTGTCCGTTAATGGCTAAGCGGCAGCTCTCCAAAAGCTGTGCTGTCGGTTCGAATCCGACCACCCCTGCCAACTATCTTTTTGTTCTTATTTTTAATCGATGATTAAATTTCAATAGCTCAATAATAACTAGTTAGAAGGGTTTGTTAATAGATATTTATTATTTATAAAATAACCAAAAGCAGTATTTAGGAGTTGGGGGGTTGCGCTTAAGCTTTGATTTTTCTATAATTTCTAGAGGGCTGAATAAAATCTAAAAAAATAATGAAAGTTTTAATGCTTGGCTGGGAATTGCCGCCACATAATAGTGGTGGTTTGGGGGTAGCATGTTATCAATTATGTGAGGCTTTGTCTAAAGATGAAGTTGATCTTGAATTTATCCTGCCATACAAAGCTGAGCATAGCATAGAGTTCATGAAAGTCTCGGCAGCCAGTCCAACTGGTGTTTTGGAGATTATACAATCTGGAATTGCATACGATAGTTATAAATTTATTTATAGTGACGGCCACGAAGAATGGAACGACATCTATTCGCAAGTAAGATTCTACGAAAATGCCGTCGCTAACATGTCTAAGAACATTAGTTTTGATATTGTTCATGCTCATGACTGGCTAACTTTCAGAGCAGCGCTAAGAGTTAAGCAAATAAAGGGTTGCCCGGTTGTGCTGCACGTACATTCTATAGAATCTGATCGTGCAGGTGGAAATCCCGGTAATCCGTTAGTAAGAGAGATCGAAGAAATATCAATGCTTGCAGCTGATGTGATAGTTGCGGTTAGTCATCTAACAAAACAATCTATAATTCGAGAGTACGGTATTCCTGGGGATAAGATTGAGGTTGTGCATAATAGCATTGATCGTAATATATTTGACCCAATAGATGATCACAATGCCTATAGGTATTTGAATCAAATGAAGTCTCAGGGTTACAAGATAGTAACTAATATTGGACGACTTACGGTGCAGAAAGGTCTTGTTAATTTTCTGCATGCTGCGCGAATGGTCATTGACCAAGTTCCTAAAACGATTTTTTTAATAGTTGGAAGTGGCGAACAATATCAAGAGCTAGTAACTCTTTCTTCAGATCTAGGTATAGGCGCCAATGTTATATTTACTGGTTTCCAGCGCGGTAAAAATTGGCGTGATTCGTTTTCAATTTCTGATTTATTTGTTATGCCTTCAGTTTCTGAGCCATTCGGATTAACTCCTCTTGAGGCTGGTTTTTATGGTGTTCCATCGGTAGTTAGCAAACAGTCTGGTGTAACCGAAATACTGCATAATTGCCTTAAAGTCGATTTTTGGGATGTTGTTGAGATTGCAAATAAAATCACCGCTGTTATCAAGAGTGATGTTTTAAGGGAAACATTAAGCCAAGAACTAGATAAAGAGCTACTGTCTCTTAGCTGGTCGGAGTCAGCTCGCAAAATTAAGACTCTATATAATCGTCACCTTGAGGGAGTAACGGCTTGAAATCAATTCTTATATATCTTCACGTTCATCAACCATTCAGGTTACGACATTACACTATATTTGATGCTGGACTAAGCCATGATTATTTTAATTCAGACAATGACCCAAATATGTCTAACCGAAAAATTTTGGATAAAGTAGCGAAGAAAAGTTATTTACCTACCAATAAGCGTTTACTTCAATTATTGAAAGATTATCCAGAATTTAAAATTAGCCTATCAATATCTGGCCTTTTATTGGAACAGCTTGAAGCCTGGCATCCTGAGGTTTTGAAGTCGTTTCAAGAATTGAGTAATACAGGTCGAGTTGAAATAGTTGCTGAAACTTATTATCACAGTCTGGCTTTTTTTTATTCTCGCAGCGAGTTCGAGACTCAGGTACAAATGCATCGAGACATAATTAAGCGACTGTTTAATCAAGAACCGACTATTTTTCGTAATACTGAGCTTGCATATAATAATGATTTGGCTGCATGGGCTCAAGATGCAGGTTATAAGGGAGTAATCGCTGAAGGTTGGGACCAGTATCTTGATTGGAGAAGTCCAAATTACGTATATACCCCCATAAGTGCTAAAAATACAAAACTTTTACTTAAGAATTATCGCCTTAGTGATGATATAGCGTTTCGTTTCGGAGATACGAGTTGGAGTGAGTGGCCCTTAACTGCTGATAAGTTTTCTCATTGGTTAAGTGAAGATAAAGATGCAACAAATTTTAATTTATTTATGGATTATGAAACATTTGGCGAACACCAATGGGAAGAATCCGGGATATTAGAGTTTCTTAAAGCTTTGCCTAAAGAATGGTTAAAGACCCCCGAGCATACTTTCATGACCGTGAGTGAAGCAATTAAGTCAATTGATGCTGTTGGTGATATTGATAGCCCCAATACTGTAACTTGGGCTGACACTGAACGAGATCTAAGTGCATGGCTTGGTAACTCTATGCAACGCCAAGCCATTGAGGCTCTTTATCGTCTGGAAAGACCATTACTAGATCTTAATGATTGGTCATTAATAGATGATTGGCGTAAACTCCAAACCTCTGACCATTTCTATTATATGTGTGTTAAATGGTTTGAGGATGGGGATATACATGCGTATTTTAGTCCTTACGATTCGCCATATGACGCATATATTAATTTTATGAATGTATATCACGACTTAAAGTCCAGACTTGTAGAAAATGGTGTTAGCGTGTAACTATGAGTAAAAAGGTGGGAAAATGGCACGACCAGTAGTATTAAGTAATGGGCAACTTTTTGTTGGTCTTGACGATAATGGTCTAGTACATGATTTTTATTATCCATACGTTGGCCTCGACAATCTTACTAACGCAAGAAGCGTCCCCCATAAAATCGGAATATGGGTAAATGGAGAGTTTTCCTGGGTCGACGATGGATCGTGGGATATTAAAACTGATTTTGAAGATAGGGCCCTGATTAGCCACATTACAATGACTTGCGATAAACTAGGGGTTAGCCTGGAGTTTAGGGACTTTGTGGATCAAGAATATACAGCTCTTGTGCGAAGAATAAAGGTTAAAAATCTGTATACCAAAGAGCGTGAAATTCGGATATTTATGCATCAAGTATTTGAGATATCTAGGCGTGGCCGAGCGGACACAGTGCTATATGTCCCTGATGATCATTATATTCTTGACTATAAGGGACGATGTTGTCTACTAATTGCTGGAAAATTTGTTGACTCTGGAAATTATGATCAATATGCCGTTGGTAGTTTTGAGATAGAAGGAAAAGAAGGAACATTTCGTGACGCCGAAGATGGAGAACTTTCCAATAATGCTGTTGAACATGGTGGAGTTGATAGTGTTATACGTTTCGCGAGACGTCTAGGGGCTGGAAGTAGTTACGAAGTTGATTATTGGGTCGTGGCCGCGGAAAGCCAATATGACGCTCAACTTGTACATACTTATCTTAAGCATTACGATATTAGTGAACGTGAAGAGTCCGTACGAATCTCTTGGCATGAGTGGATAACACCCGTTACCGAAAAACTTGGTATGTTTAGTGCTGAGCATCATCAAGCAGTTACTAAAAGTCTTCTTGTTATCAAGGCTCACTGTGACAGTCGAGGTTCGATACTTGCTAGCGGAGATTCATCTATTTTTAATTACGGACGAGATTATTATTGTTATTGTTGGCCAAGGGATGCAGCTTACGCTATCTGGCCATTAATTCGTCTTGGTATGTATAGCGAAGCTAAGGGTTTCTTTAATTTCGCCAGAGATACGCTTCATAATGAGGGCTATATGATGCATAAGTATCAACCCGATAGAGCCATAGGTTCAACCTGGCATCCTCTTGTCCACAACCGTATCAAGGAATTAGCTATTCAAGAAGATGAGACTGCCGGTGTTCTATTTATGTTAGGTGAATATTATAAGGCTAGCAAAGATGAAGCATTAATACGAGATTTTTATGATTCATTCATTGCACCGTGTGCGCATTTTATTGCTAATTATATTGATCCGAATACGGAATTACCCCATGCGAGCTACGATCTTTGGGAAGAAAAATTTATGACTTCAACCTATACGGCTAGCACCGTCATTGCCGGTCTTGATACTGCTGTTATTTTTGCAAAATTAATCGAACATGATGATGATGCAATAATCTGGAAAAAATCAGCAGATAATATTCGTTCGAATTTATATAAGCTATTTCATCCAGACGGTTATTTGCGTAAAGGTTTTCTTTACGGCAAGGATGCTCCTTTAATTAATGATGACGTCTTAGATATTTCATCTTTATATGGACCTTATATGTACAGTGGTTTGCCGCTTGACGACCCAATGATTGTCAAAACTGCTGAGCAAGTAAAAACTCGCCTTGCCGGAGTAACCCCAATAGGTGGTGTAATACGTTATGAGAATGACAATTATTTCCTGAGTAAGAACAAATATGCGGGAAATCCGTGGGTGGTCTGTACTCTCTGGTTTGCACAATATCTCATTGCCGTGAATCAAAAAGATCAAGCTATGAAATATATACAATGGTCGCTAGATAGACAATTACCTAGCGGAATTATTGCCGAGCAGTTTGATCCAGAAACCGCACAACCTCTTAGCGTAGCTCCATTAGTATGGAGCCACGCAGAACTAATCAATACGCTGCTTGACTATTACGGTATATAGCTTTATTTTCTCTTTGGCGCTTCGTTTCTGCCCAAGCTTTTCTTGGTCTCAGTAAATACAACGTGCCGTCTTAGTTTTGGACTATATTTTTTTAAACTTAGTTTTTCAGGTGTATTCATTGAATTTTTGGTAGTGTAATAGAGGCGCTCGCCACTTTCTTCACTAACTAATCCAATAATTTTCCTTTTATCGCCTTTTGCCATAGATCTTTATCCTAACAGATTAGAATTATTATGTAAATGCCGTGGAGCCGCCTGTCGGATTCGAACCGACGACATTCAGTTTACAAAACTGACGCTCTAGCCAACTGAGCTAAGGCGGCAATATCATTTTTAGAAGTGTAGCAAAAACTATCATAATTTGCTATATTAAATCGGTTGCATATGCCGCGATAGCTCAGTTGGTAGAGTGCATCCATGGTAAGGATGAAGTCCCGGGTTCGACCCCCGGTCGTGGCTCCAGACATCACATGCAGGGATAGTGAAGCGGTCAAACACGGGTGACTGTAAATCATCTGGCTTTCGCCTTCGGGGGTTCGAATCCCTCTCCCTGCACCAAACCATGACCACTATAAGGAAAATATACTAAGCGATTACCGATTTTTCAGTTAGGACTATTGTTAAATACTAGCATCTAATATCATGCTTGACTGGAACATCTATAGAAATTGGCTTAGCTAATCTTATTTCGCACAGATAAATTGTTATGACTTCATTCCTAGTTTCATGTTATGGAGTATTAGTTATTGTTTTTGAAGTGACCAGGTTATATCTTTGAAATAAAATGAAACCGATGTCTCTATAGTAATCATATAATTAATCCTAGGCGGTTAGCATAGAAGGAATAATAATTCTATGCTCAAATGCCATTGCTCAGATGGCTGAGCAGGCACTTATACAAGCTAGATTATTAAGTGGATACTTTTGACCAATGTAAGTCAAACTTATGGGCCGAACTAAAGCCGTGGTTGACAATATACTGAGAATGACACAAATCCCCCCAATGCCTGTGCGGCTTCGCGATTAACTGATTTAATAGTACAAAAGCTAATATATCGTCATTTACTTGATAAATTGGTTTAGTATATTTACTAATTATTAATTAAAGTTATTTTAGTTACAAAATCTTATCATTTGAATGACTAGCTGCATTTTATGGCTTGATTAATCTATTATTTATCTTACATAATTTAATATTTAATCCAAGGAGTGTGTTTAGTTTTACTGAAAAAGCATTTTTTAATGAACAAATTAAAGTTTAATTTATTTCAGAAGATTTCTATAGAAAAATAATTATTTTTTAAAACCCTACACTACAACTCTTCGCGTTGGCCTGTGCATTCGTTTAGGTTTTTTAGATTTATCAATATTTTTAATTTTATCACTTACGAGATCAGCTTCTTTTTGCATTCCATTTGCTAGGTACGCTTTGCATAGTAATGTATAAGTTTCTTTATTGGGCTCCAGTTCGACGGCCCGTTCTAGCTCATAAATCATTAACTTAATATTTCCTATTTTTTCCTGAACTTTGGCGTACGCGACATGCCTTGCAGCCATACTTTCGTCAAGTTTAATCGCTTGTTCAAATGCTATAGCAGCTTTGTCGTAGTTCTCTGTTTCATAATAAATGAGTCCTAGGTTATGCAGAGAAGATGAACTTGACTCAATACTGCTTGCTATCTCAAAACAATCTATAGCATCACGGTATTCTTTTTGTTTGGCATATAATATGCCTAGTCTGTTGTAGGCTGCAGCATTTCGTTCATCTATTTTTAAAATGGTGAGTAAAGCTTTTTCTGCTCGTAACAATCTGTTTTCACGCATACTATCATGGGCAATGTCCCATAATTTCCCTACTCTGTCGCCAATTTTTCGTGATGCATTAACAAATTCATCACCATGTAGAGTTGTGTTATAGTAAGCCAAAATCCCAAATGCTAATATGATCAATAATTCATACATAAATTTATATATGTACCATTATATATCAATTCGTTGAACTTAGGTGAATCATAAAATAAGTCATTGCTAATTTTGAGTTTGATTTGTTATCTAGGAAGGTTTGGGTTTGATAGGTCGTCTGTAGTATTCGTTCCCAGTGACTGATTTGTTTATTAGAACTTATACCGGCGATTGATATATTTCTAGCTAAAATTAGAATGTTCCTCATAAGTTCTGGATTCTTAACTATTTGATTTACCATGACTAGTCTTTCCGTTGTGTTTGACTGAAGTATTTGTTTTAGTTGGTTTGCCGCGATACTCATTGGGTGCGTAGATGGATCTCTAGCAATTTCATCAGCTGATATAATACTCCCTCCTGATATTGCAATCGACCTTGATATTACTTCGTCAGGCATGCCTTGATCTTTTAGATACCTGATAATATCTTCTCTGTCAGGATTTGTTAATCTAATAATACTAGATCGAGATATTACTGTTGGTAATATTAAATTAGTATCACTTGCTGACATCATAAACACAGTATCTAAGGGTGGTTCTTCTATATTTTTTAGCAAAGCATTTTGAGCCGTCGAAAGCATACCATCAGCATTATTAATCAATATGAGTCGACTTATAGCTGATTTCACTCCAGGAACCGATAAAGATAAGAAATGCTCAATTTCTCTTACGCTATCTATAGTAATTTTTTCATCTTTAAGATTTAGACGTAAGATGTATGGATACTTATCTAAACTCTTTGGCTGTAAGTCTAAAATCCTTCCAGCAATCCAGTTTAATACAATTGAGTTTTCGCGGCTTGATGGCCCAATTAGTAATAAACTGTGGCCAGGATTTTTAATATAAGCATTTATTTGATGTTCAGTAATTCTGTTAAATAGTGGCTTATCCATCTACTAATTTTTAACTAATTCATAAAAGATTTCGGCAGGTTTAGAATTAAATATTTGTTTTCCATTATCCGGCATAGTAAGCTCTAAGCTGGTTGCATGCAACATTAGTCGCGAATTCGTTGCTCCGCCGTAGATATTGTCCCCAACAATAGGATGTCCAATGGCTTTTAGATGCACACGTATCTGATGAGTTCTGCCTGTTTCAGGCCTAAGTTCAATAAGAGTGTAATTTCCATTCGTAGATACAACACGGTAATTAGTTATAGCAGATTTTCCATTGGCTCCTACTCTAAATATTGCAGGAACCTTCGGGTTTCGTTCTATTGGCATATTAATTATTGCCTGATCATTTTCAAGTGTCCCCTGGACTACTGCCAAATATGTCTTTTTTACTTTTCGTGATGAGAATTGACGTTGTAGAAATTGTAATGTTTCAGGATTTTTTGCAGCTATTATTATTCCGGACGTGCCTCGATCTAAGCGATGCACTATACCTGCTCTGTCACCCTGCATTGGTCCATTTAGATATGGTTTAATGAAGCTAGCTACGCTGCCTTCATCATTATGAGCTCCATTACTGTGGGTAATAATGCCGCAGGGTTTGTCGATTACTATTACATTCTTATCTTCATATACTATTGGTAACTTAATTTCTTTTGGTTTTTTTGTGATAAAAGTCTTACTGTCGAAGGATACTATGTCTCTTTTGTGTAATATTTGAGAGACTTTCGCTACTTTTTGATTAACTTTAAATGGCTTATTGGTAATCGACTTAGCTATATAACTACGGCTAAAACTTGGATAAAGTTGTTTCAAATATGAATCAAGCCGCATCGGTTTATTGTCTTGGTATTGTTTATTAATGAATGACATACTTTCTTAGGATGAGATTGGTCTTAAGCCGACTTTTTGCTGAACTTTATATAATTTTTGATTGGCTACTACGTTCATAGCGCTTTCGCCTCGCAATAATGTTTCAGTGAGACTGTCGTCCGTAATGGAGTTGAATTTATTCCCAACTTCATTTAATAAAATTTCAATTTGATTAGCTACACATTGCTTAAGCTCACCATAGTTTGATTTACCCCTCCATTCCAAAATAGTTTCGTTTAGTGGTCGGTCCTGAATTAATGTAAGTATTTGCAATAAATTACTAATTCCAGGTTGAGTATCGAAGTTAAAGTCTATCTTGTTATATGAATCTGTAGTTGCTTCATAAACCTTTTTCTTTGCAGTATTAACATCATCCATCAATAGAATAGTCCCGGAAGGATCCGAGATACTTTTACTCATCTTGTTTTCTGGATGTTTTAGACTTCTGATTCTAATACCGTTTTGTAGGTTTTCGAATTGGAGTTGTTCCTTCCAAGTTTTAGGGATCGTAAACAAATCTCCGAATTGATTATTGATGCGTAAGGCTATGTCTCTGGTTAATTCTAGGTGTTGCCTTTGGTCTTCTCCAACTGGGATAAATTCTGCATCATATAGCAAAATGTCTGAGGCCATCAATGCAGGGTAGTTAAATATCCCAACACTTATGTTATCGTCATGTGTACTTTTTTCTTTAAATTGTGTCATGCGTTTTAGTTCGCCATAATAACTAAAACAATCAAGTATCCAAGTTAGTTCGCTGTGTGCAGGTATATAGCTTTGCCTGTATATGAATGTTGACTGGTCGTTCAGATCGAGACCTGCCGCAACAAAATAGCGTAACGTAGACAATGTATTATTGTACAGCTCGTTATATTCTACTGATGAAATAATGCTATGCAGGTCAGGTAAAAATAAATTTACTTGATATTGACGCTTTTTCTGTAACCTGATTAGCGGTAGTATTGCTCCTAAATAGTTTCCTAATGTCAGTGGGCCGTTCGATCTAATACCTGTAAGAACGATAGTTTTGTTGCTCATCATCTTAAGTATAGCAACTAAATGCTATAAAATTATCGTTTTGTAAACTGTCTTTGTTTACGAGCTCCCTTAAGACCAAACTTCTTTCTTTCTTTCTCTCGTGGATCGCGTCCAAGAAGTCCGGCTCGCTTAAGTGTAGATCTTAAATCGGAATTATGTACGACTAAAGCCTTAGATATTCCAGCTCGTATGGCTTCTATTTGACCGTCGTGGCCGCCTCCTAAAACTTTAACACTAACATCAAACTTGTTGATTAGATCAACTGCTAAAAAAGGTTCGTTTAGTTTATTCAGCAAATATTTACTATTAGAAAAGTAATCTGCTGCAGGCTTATCGTTAACGATGATCTCTCCCTTGCCCTTAAATAACCGAACTCGGGCGGTAGCGCTTTTTCTTCTCCCAAGCGCATAGTAATAGGTATCGCTTCTATCTGGCGCACTCATTAACTCAGGTCTCCTTTTTTGACGTTCAGTGTTTGTGGATTTTGTGCTTGATGTGAATGCTCACTACCTGCATATATTTTAAGCCTCTTCATACGATCATCAAGCAATTTATTCTTGGGCAACATGCCGCACACGGCATCACTAAATACCTTAGTAGGGTCAATTTCAAGTTGTTCCTTTAGGCTTCTTTGGTGAAGTCCACCAGGATAATGACTGTGCCGATAATACTTCTTATCTGTTAGTTTATTACCTGTAACTTTTATGCTACCTGCATTAACTATAACAACATAATCTCCGCAGTCTATATGCGAAGTAAACTGAGGCTTATTTTTTCCTAAAAGTAGTGTCGCGGCAATACTTGCTAGTCTGCCTAGTGTATCGTCCTTGGCGTCTAATAAATACCAACTACGTTTAACGTCTTTAGGTTTGGCTGAATAGGTATGGTTCAAGTTGTTTTCTCCTCTACTTCTAAGGCTGGTTGCTTTGGATATTCCGAAATATCGTCGACAAATTCTATAGTTGCCATTTGAGTATTGTCTCCACGTCGCATATGCGTCTTAACCACTCTTAGGTAACCGCTATTCCTATTTTTAAGATTAGGGGCTATGTCATCTACTAGTTTATGAGCAGCGTCAAGAGTGCTTAATTTAGCAATAACTTGTCTACGATCGTGCAAATTAGCATCCTTGGCCTTTGTAATTAACTTTTCAACATAAGAACTCAATTCCTTGGCTTTTGGATAAGTAGTCTCAATCTTCCCATGTTTAACCAAAGAATCAGCTAGACCCTTAATCAAGGCTTCTCTTTGATCTGTTTCTCGGTGAAATTTTCTTCCCTTATATCCGTGTCGGTGCATTTTATTATCCTTTAATTTGTCTAAAGTTCAAGTTCTGCCATCTTCTCTTTAACCTCATCTAAAGCTTTAGATCCGAAACCTTTAAGATCCCTTAGCTCGACATCGTTTAGACTAAATAAGTCCTTAATCGTGTGAATTTCATTGTTGATTAGCGCGTTAGTAGTTCGCGCAGAAAGATTTAAATCCTCAATTGACGTATTTAAAGCTGAGATTTCTTCGCCTATAATATCACTATTGTAATCTTCCGATTTAGCTTCTTCAGATCCAATAGCTGGACTTAAGGCTATTCGTGTTTTGCCTGCTAATGCACTGTATTGGTTTACAAGGATAGCGGCAGCTTCTTCGAAAGCATCAGATGGGCTAATAGTACCATCAGTGTCGACAGTTAAAATTAATTTATCGAGATCTGTAATTTGTCCAACACGCGTATTTACTACTTTATATCTTACTCTTAGAACTGGTGTGAAGACCGCATCAAGCGCAATCATATCGCTTGGTTTTTTTTCTGCCCCCTCTTCGATAGTTCTGTATCCGCGTCCAACTTCAACTACCATATCTATAACTAGCTTACCTTTTTCGTCTTCAATAGTTGCTATGGGGTGATCATTGTTTACAACTTCCACATCAGCGTTCAGTGTAATATCTTTTGCAGTAACAGGACCTTTCCCCTGCTTGCTTAGGCGTAGTGTCTGCACTTCATCACCGTAAACTCGAAAGCGGATTCCTTTTAAATTCATCATAATGTCAACAATATCTTCTCTAATTCCCTTGACTGTAGTGAATTCATGGGAGCATCCCTCAACCTTAAAAGAAGTAATTACCGCTCCTGAAATACTGGAAAGTAAAACTCTTCTAAGGGAGTTGCCAAGAGTCATGCCATAACCGCTATGCAGCGGTTCAATAGTAAATGTTGTTGAGGTCGGGTTATGTTCCTCAATCTTAACTACTCCTGGCGTATGAATTAGGTTTGACATATCTTATTTCTTCCTCCGTTTATCGTGAATAATACTCAACTATTAATTGCTCATTAATGTCTGGTTCTGCGTCATCCCTTGTCGGTAATGTTTGAACCAAAACCTCACCCTTTTTCCGATTTACACTAATCCAATCAGGTATGCTAGGTGGTGCTGGGCTGATATCGTCAAGGTTCTTGAAATATGATGAAGATAGGCTATGCGGTCGAAATTGTACCTTATCTTTTGGCTTTAGTTGAATTGAAGGTATATCCACTCTACGTTCGTTTAGTAAAAAGTGTCCATGGCTCACTAATTGCCTTGCTGCTCTACGTGATGGCGCGAATCCAGCTCTATATACCGCATTATCGATACGGCTTTCTAATAACTGCAGAAGAATTTCACCTGATTGACCTTGGTGGCGATTTGATTCCTTCATTAAATTAGAGAACTGCCTTTCGAGCAATCCGTATAACCTCTTTACCTTCTGTTTCTCTCGAAGCTGCAATGAGTATTGGCTGGATTTAGCAGGCCTCGTTCTTGAGGACTGCTGTCCTGGTGGTGTTGGACGTTTTACTAAAGCTTTATGAGCTTTTGGATGAAGAGCATAACCCTCCCGTCGGCTCATTTTAACAATTGATCCTCTATCTCTTGCCATTACACTCTCCTGGCCTTTCTTGGCCTGACTCCACCATGCGGAATACCGGTTACGTCTTGGATTGATTCAACGTTAATGTTTAATTGCCCCAAAGTTCTAATTGCGGAGTCTCTACCCAGGCCTATACCTTTAACTTGAACTACAGCTGAGCTAAATCCGAACTGCTGTTTAGCTATCTGTCCAGCCCGTTCGGCTGCAACCTGAGCTGCGTAGGCAGTACCTTTTTTTGAACCTCTAAAGCCACATGCTCCAGCACTTGATGCGCTTATAACTGCACCTTGAGAATCGCTAAATGTAATAATTGTATTATTAAAGGTTGCTTGAATGTGAACCTGTCCATTTGTGACAGATCTTTTGATCTTTCTTTTTTTAACAACAGGCGTCGCCTTGTCGTCAATATTTTCTATAGCGCTAATAGCTTCTTCTGCCATTAAAATATTCCTTCAATACTCATAATTTTATGTTTTCTCCGCAACTTTCTTTGCGGTACCAGATACGGTAACTTTTTTGCCTCGACGAGTTCGTGCATTCGTCTTGGTTCTTTGACCACGTACTGGTAAGTTAGACCCGTGCCTAATACCCCTGTAGCTTTTAATGTCTTTTAGACGCTTTATATTGCCACTTACTACTCTCTGCAACTCGCCTTCTACAATGTAGTTATTATTGATAACTTCTTGTATTTTGGAAATCTCATCGTCATTTAAATCCTTAGTTCGGACTGTAGGGTCAATTTTCGCTGATTTCAATATATCCATACTAGTTTTCGGACCAATACCGAATACGTAAGTTAATGATACCCAGACTTGTTTTTCGCTAGGAATAGTTACTCCAGAAATTCTTGCCATTATCTAACCTTGCCTCTGCTTATGCTTAGGTTTTCGTTTATTAATAACATAGACCATTCCTTTTCGGCGGACTATTTTATCATCTGGACTGATCTTTTTGACGCTGGCACGCACTTTCATGCGGATCTGATGCTCCTTCTTGCTTGGGCACGACACTCTGCCGTTATTTAATTAATTCATGATTTGCGATAGGTGATTCTGCCCTTTGTAAGATCGTAAGGGGTCAACTCAACCGTAACGCTGTCGCCAGGAACTATGCGGATAAAATGCTTCCTCATTTTCCCTGCAACGTGGGCTATAATTTGATGACCATTTTCCAACTCAACCTTAAACTGTGTACCCGGGAGGGTGTCGACAATTGTCCCGCTGAGTTCGATTACTTCCTTATTGTTGGCCATACCTATAACTAATGTGTAATTATACCAATTGCTTATTATGTTTGTAAAGAGTGAAATCAACTTAAATATTGGCGACTAATATATATCAAATAGTCGCATAACATCTGCCTATATAATACCATCATTAGTTTATTTTTATAGCTGAAATAATTTTTTTAATTTTTATTGTCTGGAGTATTAATAAATATTATTTTTTTCTATACAAACGAGGTCGACGTTGTCCAAAACGTAGCCTTCGTGAGCCTGTAGCGGCTTCAAGGGGCGTCTCAGAATCGTAAAAGAAATCTGGTTGTGAATATTGATCGTAAGTTACCATTAGAGCTCTAGATTCTATTGCTCTTAATGTTTGTAATGCAACAGATACTAATATAAGAATGGATGTTCCCCCGATAGTAATATTAACGCTTATATATATCTGGGCAATAATTGGTAATAGTGCTAGTACGCCAAGACAAGCAGCACCGAATAGAGTTAATCTGTTAACGATTTTGGATAAGTATTTTTCAGTTTGTTTGCCGCTTCTAACACCTTCAAGAAAACCTCCTTGTTTTTGAAGATTTTCGGCTATCTCCTTAGCATTAAAGGTTATGCTCGTATAGAAGAATGTAAATACGAATACTAGCAAGAAATATACAACAGGATATATATATGCTTTCCATCCTTCAGTAGCAAATGTAGTGGATGATGGAGTTTGGAACCAGGTTACAAGGTTGGATCCGATATGGCTCAGGGTAAGACTATGTGATCCGCTCATTAATTGCCCAGCAAAGCTAGGGACGCTCAAGAATGCAACTGCAAATATTATAGGTATTACTCCTGCAGTAATTAACTTTACGGGTAAAGTTGTTTTTACGCCTCCATATGCTCTATTTCCTTGGACACGTTTAGCGTAATTTACTGTTAAGTTGCGTGATGCTTCATTTAGTTTAACTACTACCCATGTCAAAAACACGGTAACAAAAATGATACCGATTAGATAGTAAAAGGCGTGAGTGTCCATGGGAAGAGATTTTCCGAATACTTTCCAACGACTTTTTCCTAATTCAGAATTAACAATCTGATAAACATTAGACGGTAAGCGGCTAACAATACCGATTGTAATGATTAGTGATATGCCGTTTCCTATTCCTTGCTCTGTAATTAATTCTCCAAACCACATCAATAGCATTGAAGCCCCGCTAAGAGCTGCAACCATTATGATCCACTGTAGTATAGTTGCGTTATTAGCTATATTAATTGTACCGCCGGTGCTTTGAACTACTTCTTGAATCAGATAAATAGACCCAATGGATTGAATGACGGCAAGAGGAAATGTTAGTATTCGTGTATATTGATTAATTTTCTTCTGACCAAATTCGCCTTCTTTGTGTAGGGCCTCTAGCTGTGGTATAGCCTTTGTCAGTAATTGCATGATAATTGAGGCATTAATATATGGACCCAATCCGGCTAGCATAATAGAAAAGTTGGCCAACGCTCCACCTGACAGAACGTTCATAAAGCTTAGGAATTGAGGGCTTTGTTTAGAATTAAAAAGATTAGTTAAAACCTGGTGTAGGTTTTGGGAACTTCCTATAGGGACGGGGATGTTAATTAAAATTCTAAAGACAAAAACTACACCAATAACAGCAAGGATACGCTTTTGCATATCCTTTTGGCTTAGTGATTGCCATATAACTTTCCAGTTCATTAAATTTCCAAAGGTTTTACAATGCTACCTATAGATCTTATATCTATTCGTTAGTCTTATATGCTAGTATGGCATGTGCTTACCGTAAAACCAAAACCCTCCCATATATTTTATTTGATTATAGCGGATTTATCTTTTGCAGGTCTTTTAATACGATCAGTTTTTGAATAGCTACCGCCGGCATCTTCAATTGATTGTTTAGCTTTAGCGGAAGCATTAGGTAGGCAAACTTCAATTTTTCTAGTAATTTCTCCGCGAAAGAGTAATTTAATATTTTCATGTGCACTTGGTACTAACTTTTCCGTAAACAATGTCTCTGCGGTAATTTTATTTACTTTAATTTTGTTTAGTTGATCCGTAAACACATTTAAGCTCTTTGCCCGATGGCTTTTGAACCCAGGTAGCTTTGGTAATTGCTGCATTAAGGGGTTCTGGCCTCCTGCAAAGCCTGGTCGCTTGCTCCACCCGGTTCGAGCTTTTTGTCCTTTAGTTCCTCTACCTGCGGTTTTACCTTGTCCAGCAGCAATCCCCCGGCCTACACGCTTAGATTTAATTTGTCTATTAGCTTTTAATTCGTGGTATTTCATTATTTAACCTTCTCCAAAATTTCAGGTTTCTTTTGAGAATGGTAATTAAGCCAGTCTTTCTGTGCTTTTAGTTGCTTAAGTGCATCAATTGTAGCGTACGCGGTGTTAGCCTTATTTGATGAACCAAACGACTTACTCAATACGTTTGCCACGCCCGCTACATCTAAAATGCTACGAATTACACCACCAGCTATTAGTCCGGTTCCTGCAGATGCAGGTTTAAGCATAATTTTTGCACCACTAACTTTAGCCTCTACTTCGTGGGGTAAGGTACCTTTATGTAAAGGTACCTTAATCACGTTTTTCCTGGCAACTTCGTTTGCTTTTGTGACTGCGGCTGTTACATCTGCACCTTTGGCCATGCCAATTCCAACCATTCCCTTACGGTCACCAATTACAACCAATGCACGAAATCGAAATCTTCGTCCGCCTTTTACGACTCGAGCTACCCGATCAATGTCTAATGTCAGCTCTTCAAATTGCTTACTTTCTGGTTCTTGGTTACTTCCTCTGAGACTATGCGTATTAGTCATGATTAAAATTCCAATCCTTCTTCTCTAGCAGCATCTGCTAAAACCTTGACTCGGCCATGATATAGCTTCTCGCCTCTATCAAATACTACTCGTTTAATATTCTTTTTCTTCGCCTTTTTAGCTATTTCAGTACCTATATGTCGCGCCTTATCAGTCATAGTTCCGCTAATTTTTAATCCCTGAGTTGAAATATAGGCAAGTGTTGTACTATGTTCGTCATCAATTAGCTGAGCGCTAACATGTTGAAGTGATATATGGACACTTAATCTAGGGATTGTTTCGGTACCATTAAATTTACTTCTAACGCGGTTTTGTCGAAGTTTCAGACTACGGTTATTGTGAGCTATTCTATTCATTATTTTTCTTTACCACTTTTACCACTTTTACGAATCACATATTCTCCTTGGTAGCGTATTCCTTTTCCCTTGTATGGTTCGGGTTTTCGTAATTTTCTAATTTCGCTAGCTACTTGTCCGACCTGTTGTTTGTCTATTCCAGATATAGTAATTGTATTTTGTTCCAATTGAGCCTCTATTCCTTGTGGCAAATTATAAATAATATCGTGAGAGTAGCCCAAGTTAAACTTTAAGGATGAACCTTGTTGACTAACTTTGTACCCAACTCCATTAATCTCTAATTTTTTATTAAAACCTTCAGTTACTCCAGTGACCATATTGTTTACTAGTGTTCGCATTAAGCCATGGTTTGATCTACATAGCTTAGATTCGTTATCCCTATTTACTCTTAGGACATCATTTTCCTGAATTATCTTTATACCCTGAAGTATTGATTGACTTAATTTACCCTTTGCTCCACTTACCGAGACTAGAGATTCATCAATAGTCACGTTGACTCCATTTGGGATATTGATTGGTAATCTTCCTATGCGACTCATAATTTAATACACCCTACAAATTAATTCGCCACCGAGTTTCTTACTTTTTGCTTCTGACCCGTTCATGATACCTTGAGAAGTAGAAATTATTACCATACCCCTACCTTGTCTGATTACTGGAATTTCTTTAGATGATACATAGCTACGTCGGCCTGGCTTACTAATTCTATCAATCTCGGTTATTTTAGCGTTTTGTCCTTCGTCAGTGATAACTATATTAAGGTTCTTTCCTGTTTCGGATTCGATAGTCTTAATACTTTTTAAATACTTCTCATCAACTAATACTTTGCCCACTGATTCTTTAATACGAGAATAGGGTAGAGTGATTTCGTGCTTATTAACACCTATCGCATTTCTAATGCGTGTTAACATATCGGCTATTGGATCTGTGCTTACTTTACTCATAGTTATTTACCAACTTGATTTAGTTACTCCTGGGATTTCACCCTTACTAGCATGTTCTCGAAAACTGATACGGCTTAGACCAAATTGTCGCATATAACCTCGTGGACGTTTAGTCTCAATACAACGATTCTTCCAGCGTGTAGGTGAGCTATTTCTAGGTAGTCGAGCCAGACCCTCGTAGTCGCCCATTTGCTTTAGTTCAGCTCGTTTAGCGCTATAACGCAATATCATAGCTTGGCGTTTTTCGTCCCGAACTACTATAGATTTCCTAGCCATTATTTTCTCCTTTAGTGAAAGGCATACCCATTTTCATAAGTAGTGCTTTCGAATGCTCGCGCTTTTGAGCTTTAATAACAATTATCACTTGTAGTCCGTGCGCTGGAGATGTTTCTTCAAAACTTAACTCCGGAAAGACGGATTGATCTGTTAATCCTAACGCATAATTACCCTCTTTGTCAAAGGCGTTAACATTAATGCCGTGAAAATCACGCAGTCTTGGTAGCACAATAGTAATTAGCCTATCAAGAAATTCGTACATTCTTTCGCCTCTAAGAGTTACTTTAAGGCCAATTTTATTACCTTCTCGAAGTTTAAAAGATGCAATTGATTTTTTAGCTACCGTCTGAATTGGTTGTTGACCTGTAATTTTTGTCAAAGTATTGGTTGCTGTTTCCATTAATTTTTTGTCATCTTTAGCTTTACCAAGACCGGTATTAACAATAATTTTTTCAATTTTAGGAACTTGATTTATATTCTTTAAAGACAATTCCTTGAGTAGCTCTGGCGCATATTGAGATTGATAAAGAACACCAAGTCGTGCTCTATAGTTAGTCGCAGTAGATTTTGAAGTCATTACTTTATCTCCTTGCCGCTAGCTGAATATACTCTAACCTTAACGCCATCTTTATCGATATAGCGAATTCGACTTGCTTTCTTAAGGGTTGGTTCGTAAATTCCTACTTTAGATATGTCAATTGGTTTGGTAATTTCAATTATTCCACCCTGTGGATATGATTTGTTTGGCTTCATATGCCTTTTAATAATGTTAATTCCTTCAACTGTTACTTCGTTAGTTGATGGGTGTGTTGCGATAACCTTCCCGGTTTTACCTTTATATTTTCCGGCTCTAACAATAACGGTATCTCCCTTTTTTATACGAATAGTGTTAAGTTTATTCATACTAAAGTACCTCTGGAGCTAAGCTTATAATTTTTGAATATCCTTGTTCACGTAATTCTCGAGGAACTGGTCCAAAAATACGTGTAGCTCGTGGTGTTTTATCGTCAGTAATAAGCACAGCCGCATTATCATCAAATTTAATAGTTGAACCATCACTACGTCTAATTTGTTCCGTAGTTCGTACGACTACTGCCTTAACAACACTTTTTTTCTTAACTGTGCCGTTTGGATTTGCCGATTTAACTGTAGCTACAATAACATCTCCTACCCTTGCATAACGCCTACGGCTACCACCTAGCACACGTATACATAGAATTTCTTTAGCGCCACTATTATCGGCTACTACTAGTCTAGTTTCTTGCTGAATCATTTCTTTTTTTCCTTAGGTTCGATCTTTTGAGGTTTAATTACTTCAAGAGAGTCATCTCTTAAATCAGGCTTCTCTATTATCTTTACTAATGAAAAATGTTTTCTCTTACTCAATGGACGACATTCTTCAATTTCTACTTTATCTCCGACTAAAGCAATGTTTTTCTCATCATGAGCCATAATTTTTTTACTTTCAGAATACTGCTTATGATAGATCGGATGCGTTTTTCTACGTTCAATTTTTACGATAATGGTTTTGTCGCTCGATTTAGAACTAACTATACCGGTAATAGATTTAGACATTATAGTTTCTCCTTAGCTAGTTGTTCAGATAAAACAGTTAAAATTCTAGCTAGGTCCTTTTTTTTATGCCTAACCAGCCTAACGTTAGTGGTTTCGCCTAATGATTGGCTTCTTTTTAGATCTACTATTTCATCACGTAATTTAGAACTCTCTTTAGCTAGGTCAGATGTTGAAAGTTTTCGAATTTCGACAATTTTCATACTCTATGCCTCCTCTCTAACTATAAAACGAGTCTTAACGGATAATTTGTGTGCGGCTAATCGCATCGCTTCACGAGCGATTTCTTCGCTTACGCCCTGCATCTCAAATAAAATGGTTCCTGGCTTAACCTTTGCAACAAAAAATTCTGGACTACCCTTACCGCTACCCATCTTTACGTCCAATGGCTTGCGTGTGACAGGAGTATGAGGAAATATTCTTATCCATATTTTACCACCTCTTTTGATATGTCGAGTCATAGCTTGACGCGCTGCTTCTATTTGCCTAGAGGATATTCTGTCGTGTCCTTGTGCCTGTAAAGCATAGTCACCATAGGCAATATAATTACCAGATGTGGCGACACCTCTAATTTTGCCTTTCCTTACTTTACGATATTTTGTTCGTGATGGAATTAACATGCTATATGACCTCGCCCCTATAAATCCAGACTTTAACACCGATTAATCCAGTAGCAGTGTGAGCAGGTATGCAGGCATAGTCAATATCAGCGCGTATAGTGTGTAGCGGGACGGAACCGGCAATTTCTTTTTCACGACGACTCATTTCATTTCCATTAAGTCGTCCGGCAACTTCTATACGAATTCCTTTAGCTCCAGCGCGCATTGTTGCAGCACTCGCGCTTTTAATTGCTCTACGGAAACTCATTCTACGTTCTAATTGATGGGCTATGTTTTCGGCAACTAGTTTTGCGTAAAGATCTGGCTTTTTTACTTCTTCGATGTTTACCCTAACTGGAGATTTGTATATAAATTCAATAGCATCTTTTAGTTCTTGTGCCCCAGTCCCGCCACGTCCAATTACTACACCAGCTTTTGCGGTATGTATCGTTATAGTTGCTAGATTTGGTGTTCTACTGATTTCGACCCTATTAATAGCCGCACGACTACCTAGTTTGTCTACTATTAGCTTGCGAACCCTAAGATCTGTTTCTAAGTTTTTTGAGTAAGATCGTTTACCAGCAAACCAACGACTTGACCAGTCCTTGTTTAGCTGCAAACGCATGCTAATCGGATTAACTTTCTGACCCATTACTTTTTCTCCTTCTTGTCGTCAGCTATTGGTTTAGCTTTAGCCTTAGCTTTAGGCGCAACCTTGTTCAGTGGTTCTTTAGGTTTGACTTGTCTAATTTCGCCATCTACTACTACTCGAATATGTGAAGTCTTTTTCTGATAAGGATTAGCCTTGCCCCTTGCCGCTGGTCGTATTCTTTTTAGTCTAGGCCCAGGAGTTACAGAAATTTCAGTTAATTTTAAAGTGTTAGGTTTGTATCCGTGGTTATAATCAGCATTAGCTCGAGCGCTTTCAATGACCTTCTTAACAGCAATAGCACTTCTTCGAGGTGTGTGTTCAAGTATAATCAAGGCATCATTAACTGTACGACCTCGAACTAGTGCAGCCACAACAGCTACTTTGCGAGGACTCTGTTTAACTCCTTTTGCAATTGCTTGTACAGACATAATTATTTCCTTGACGCCTTAGCTAATTTTCCGCCATGAGAGCGAAATTTACGTGTAGGTGAAAACTCACCAAGTTTGTGTCCTACCATATTCTCAGTTATGAAAACGGGAACATGCACTTTACCGTTATGAACTGCAATCGTATGACCAACAAAATCAGGAGCAATCGTACTGGCTCTTGCCCAGGTTTTTATTATGGTACGATCGTCTGACTCTAGTAAAGAAATTTTCTTTGCTAGTTTAAAGTCTATAAAAGGTCCTTTTTTAAGTGAACGGCTCATTGATTATCTCCTCTTAGCCTGATGTCGGCTCCGGACTATATATTTATCGGTTGATTTATTGTGTCTTGTCTTTGCACCAAGTGTTTTTTGACCCCAAGGTGTTCTTGGTGCCTTCGCCATTCGGTGTCTTCCACCATCACCACCACCATGCGGGTGATCAACGGCATTCATAACTACTCCTCTTACGCTTGGCCTAATGCCGCGATGTCTATTTCGACCGGCTTTACCAATGGAAATATTCTGATGCTGTTCATTGCCCACTGAGCCCAGGGTAGCAGTGCATTCAACACTCAAGATTCTGACTTCACCACTAGGTAGTTTTACTTGTGCGTTTTTATCATCCTTAGCTACTAGCTGTGCAGAGGTCCCTGCGCTTCTAACTAACTGTGCACCTTTTCCTGGTGTTAGTTCGATCGCGTGCACAAAACTACCTACAGGCATATCCTTAAGCTCTAATCGATTTCCATTTTCTATTGGAGCTTCAGATCTGGCTTCAATTTTTTGGCCCTGTTTCATACCTTTAGCGGCCAAAATATAAAAATATACACCTTTTACGTCTTTGACTCTTGCTATGCGCGCACTACGATTGGGATCATATTCGATATGCTCAACAACGCCACTAAAGTCGTTTGGTAAAATAAAGCTTATATCCCTATAGAGTCTTTGGTTTCCGCCACCTTTATGTCTAGTAGTAATACGTCCCTGATTATTTCTACCTCTGCTGCGATTGATGCTATGGGTAAGCGACCGCAATGGTTTATGAGTAGTTATCTGATCAACATCTTGGCTGGTCATACCTCGCCGTGCATTAGTGGTGGGCTTATATTTAACAATAGCCATGATTACTTCTCCGCCTCACTTACTTTTTTCGCACGATGAATATGCTTTTTTGGCTTGCTTTCAGTTTCCTGTCGTTTATCAATTTCAGCTTGAACCTTTTGCTCGTGCTTTTCTTCTTCTTCGATTGCCTCGTAAAAAGGCAAGCTTCCTTCATGTAGAGTTACATATGCTTTATGCAAACTAGAGTCTTTGCCGGTTACCGAGGAACGTCCCTTTTTGATTACTGTTCTTCGTTTTTTGCCCTTAATGTTAACCTTATTAACTGATTTTACCTTAACGCCAAACTTTCTTTCTATTTCTCTTTTCACAGTTTGCTTGTTTGCTCCATGTTCAATCTCAACAACATACACCTTAGAGTCCTTAAGGCTGTATCCTTTTTCACTTATTCTTGGCTTAATAGTTATTGGCTTATTCATTTCTCGGTAGCCTTTACTGGATTACTTGGTTTTAACCAATTAGCTAAAACTTCTAATGCTTGTTTCGTTATTAAAACTGTTTCAGCGTCTAGTAGTCTGGCAACATTTAGGTAATTTGCTGAGACAGCCTTTACGTCTGGATTGTTACGGCTTGCTAGCTTTAATTCCTTACTTAGGTTTTCGCTAACAATTAGCGTGTATCCCTTAATGTTAATTTTTGCCAATAATTTATTTAATTCACTGGTTTTGCATGATTTCAGTTCAATATCTTCTATAACAATTATTGCATTGCGTTGATTTAAGGCACTAAGAGCGTGTCTAATTGCCGTACGTCGAGACTTAATATTAAGTTTATGTGAATAATTCTCTTCACCCGTTGGACCAAAAACTATACCACCACCTCTCCATACTGGTGTAGTACGTGATCCTACTCTAGCGCGTCCAGTTCCTTTTTGTGGCCAAGGTTTCTTTCCACTACCACTTACTAGACCACGTGTTTTAGTGCGAGCCAAGTTCAACCTGCCATTAGCAAGGTAGGCATCGTATGCTTGATGAAGTAATTGTTGATTAATTCGTTCTATTTCGAAAATTACTGGATCTAGCTTAATTGGTGTAGTGGACTTAGAACCCGTCTTAGTATATGTAGTTGCTGACATTACTTCATTTCCTTTACAATAACTATACCCTTGTTAGGTCCGGGGACTGAACCTACGACTCCAATAGTATTATTTTCTATGTCTATATAACCTATATGTAATCCCTGAGTAGTTACCTTGACGTGTCCCATTCTTCCGGGCATTTTTTTACCCTTAAAAATATGTTGTGGGTACATTGACCCAATAGACCCTACTCTACGATAACTTCTACCACCGTGTGTTTTACGGCCACGGTGAAAGTTATGTCTTTTAATTGTTCCAGCCCAACCCTTACCTTTACTAGTACCGGTCACAGATACTTTATCGCCTAAATTAAAAACATTGGCGTTTAATTTATCGCCAATGTTCATTGTGTCGCTATCGATATTTCGAAATTCTTTAATAATAGAAGCGTTTGATTCTGAATTTTTTAAAAACCCTGCTTGCGGCTTTCTTAGTTTCTTTTTATTGCCTGCACCAATAATAACTGCATCATACCCATCAATATCTAGTGTGCGCTTACCAACAACAATATTTGATTCAACGCTCAATAAAGTTAAGGGTACTATTTTCCCTTCGTCGCCAATCAAAGAACTCATTCCAAGTTTTCTGGTTATTAAAGCTTTCATCTGATACTAATCTCAACCTTTATGTTAAGGCTAGACGTCCTTTCATTAATAAACGGCCTAATTTAATGCTTGGCCGTTGCTTTAGTGATTTTCTGGTAACTACTTGGGAGTTTAACCAAATTAATTCAACAAAGATACCATACAAGAGTAGCAATATTATTATACGATGTCAATGCGTTGATAATATTACTTCAAGTCATTTTGTTTACATTTTTATCTCAACATCACAACCCGCAGGCAAAGAAAGGTTCATGAGACTGTCTATTGTCTTTGCTGTAGGATCAAAAACATCAATTAGGCGTTTGTGTGTACGCATCTCGAATTGTTCACGGCTTTTCTTAAAAACGTGTGGGCTTTTAATAACCGTAAATGTTGATTTCTGTGTAGGTAATGGTATTGGACCTGCTAAACTTGCGCCGTTACGTAAAGCTGTGTCGATGATCTGCTTAGCAGCTTGATCAATCACTTTATGGTCATAAGCCTTTAGGCGTATTCTAATCTTTTGTCTAGGATCGGTTTTAGGTTCTACCATATATTATTTGCTAATTTTTGTAACAACACCCGCTCCAACTGTGCGACCACCTTCACGTATGGCGAATCTAAGACCCTGGTCCATTGCGATTGGGGAAAGCAATTTTACATTAAATGTAATCGTATCACCCGGCATAACCATTTCTTTGTCTGCTGGCAATTCAACTTCGCCGGTTACGTCTGTAGTTCTAAAATAGAACTGAGGCTTATAACCTTTAAAGAATGGTGTATGACGACCGCCTTCTTCTTTCGTTAAGATATATACTTCACTCTCAAATTCTGTATGTGGCGTAATAGTACCAGGTTTAGCGAGTACCTGACCTCTTTCAATATCATCACGCTCAATTCCTCTAAGGAGAATTCCTGCATTATCTCCAGCTCGACCTTCGTCTAGCTGCTTCTTGAATGCTTCGATGCCAGTAACTACGGACTTTGCAGTAGGTCGAATTCCGACGATTTCTACTTCCTCGTTCATCTTTACTATGCCGGTTTCAATTCTTCCAGTAGCTACTGTGCCACGTCCCTTGATCGAAAATACATCTTCAATAGGCATTAAGAATGGTTTATCTAGATCTCGGACAGGCTCAGGAAAGTACTCGTCCATAGCATGCACTAACTCCATAATAGAATCTTCGCTAGCCGCATCACCATCTAGTGCTTTAGTTGCAGATCCGCGAATGATTGGACAATTACGATCATAATCGTACTTAGCTAGAAGATCTCGAATTTCTTCCTCTACAAGATCAACTAGTTCTGGGTCTGCAAGATCCATTTTGTTCATATATACTAAAATACTAGGAACTCCAACTTGGCGTGCAAGCAATACGTGCTCACGAGTTTGAGGCATAGGGCCGTCTGCTGCGCTAACTACAAGAATTGCACCATCTATTTGAGCAGCACCTGTAATCATATTCTTTACATAGTCTGCGTGTCCTGGCATATCTACGTGTGCGTAGTGCCGTTTCTCTGTCTCATATTCCTCATGAGCTGTAGCGATGGTTATTCCACGCGCTCTCTCTTCAGGAGCCTTATCAATTTGATCGTAGGGAACGGCTTTGTTTACGTCGCTAGGTAATAATTTCGCTAAAACTTTAGTGATTGCAGCAGTTAGAGACGTTTTTCCGTGGTCCACGTGTCCCATTGTGCCAACATTAATATGTGGCTTAGTACGGTCAAATATAGCCATTTTTGAGCTCCTTTGGTCGAATGATTTACGACAAATTTAGATTATATTATATTTCGTTTCAATCTATTATAGTTTGATACGTTTTTACCGATGATAGTATAGTTAAAGCACTTATCTTTGTAAAGAGTATTAACTATACTATTTTATCAATCAGTGCTCATGCCTATCAATAGATCATAATTATGACACTCAGAACTTACTTAGGCAAATATTATTTAACTATGATTAGATTGTAATGAATTATGGTCTTTTATTTTAGATATTTATTCTTATTCCCAAGTAAGTAAGCCATAGCTTTTTCGTGTTTACTGATATAGATAATTTAGCGCAAAATTTTATCAAAAGGCACAATCTTTAAGAAAAACAATTTGTATTGTAATGAGATGCTTGCATAAGCATGTTTGTTGTTGACTGCGGCCTAGAGTACTACATTGTCCTTAAGAATGTAATTAAGCCAAGCATCAGCGATTGACCTTTGACTTGCTTGAGTGTTCGAAAGAAGTTTTTTACCTTTAAGCTTATCTTTTCGTTCGCTAAAAAGTCTAGCGATACTAACAACAAGTTCACCTTGAACTAAGAAAATATATCTATCAACCGCTGCTGAATATAAGAAGTTAATAGCATTTCCATCATTCATGAGATGGAAATAATGGCCACGCTTCGAGTATCGTGTAATGTTATCAGTAATCTTATCCTTGGTATATTCATTGTCAATAAATCGTAAATCAAACTCATCATCAGATGATGTGACAGATACCAAAAATGATCCTCGTTTCAGATGTCTGAACTTTAAAATGTCTATTGCGTGAGATCCAGTTGCACAGAAAATTACGTCACTGTTTTTAAGGAGATGTTCAATAGGTACAACTTTCGCTCCATCACATGATGCTTGTACCGCTCGCATCGGGTCAATATCACATATATACGGCTGAATGCCGCGTTGCTGCAAATATTGAAAGATACCTCTGCCTATTTTTCCGTAGCCGATAATACCGCAGCTTTTATAAGTGATTAATGTATTCAGGTTACGTAGCACAGTTTCTGCAGCATGAGCAACTCCATTACCAACTAGCTGATCCTCAAAGCTTTTAAGAGGACTACGTGCCACCGATATAACACGGAGATTTTCCGGCAGGTTCTTTTCGTATTTTTGATGACCATTTTCCGTATCTTCAATGACACCCAGTAGCTTTTTGCCAAGTCGCTTCTTGATAAAATTGATGCTTTCACAGAAATACCCCCCTATGTCAACCATACAAATGTTATCGTATTTTGCTAGTAAGTCTGTCAGTTCTTTTGGATTTTTTGAGATACTTTCTCGGGTAAATTGATCAAGTATAGGTAAACCTATTTCTTTTAAGGAAGTTAACATCTTCTTGTTAATTGAATTTGGTTTTGGAATTACACCAATAAGATTAAAGTTTTCCTGCAAACCAAGGATATAGCTTTCAGAACTAGGAATAATATGCGATATCGCAATCACTGATATTTCTTTACTGTGATTATCCGCAATTGATTTAAAAAAGTCGCGAGGATTTGGCTCGAGTAATTCCTCGATCCTGTCAACTACAGGCATAAAGTGGGGGTCGTCAGCAAAAATTTCCCAATCAATCCACTTGAAGTTGTTTGACTCATTAGGGTCAATAATGATATCAGATTTTTCAGTAATATACAGATAGCGAAGGTCGTGATGATAATGTCCAGGTTCTTTTTTGCGAGAATTTTCAGGTATGTAGTGGCTATCAATATGGAATGGTACGTCCGGATAGCGGTTTAGAACAGGCTGTAATGCAAGATCCTCGACTTTCAGACCTGTTTCTTCTTCTAACTCACGTAAGGCAGTCTCGATCGGAGAACTATCGCTTTTTTCAATATGTCCACCTGGTTGCAGTAGTTTACCGAGCGATTTGTGCTGCAAGAGGAGTATCTTCTGAGTATGTTTGTTAATAACAAAAGCACTAGCTGTTATATGACCTACAAAATTCTTGCGAGAAGTGATATCTTGATCACTTTGATCGAGCTGCTCAGCTAACAGGCCAAGGCTAACAGTATCGTCCGGATGAATGGTTATGTATTTTTCGTATAATTCTGTAATCTGCATGAATTCTACCGTATTATCTATTATAAACCAGACTTTCTTTATAAACTAAGTGTTTCAGCATCAAACCATTCATTTATCAATCAGGCCGCACTTATATACTAGACATTACCACTCTAACCCTGAAAATAGAAGTACGACAGAGGGTATTAACCCAATAGACTTTTATAAAAAGTTCCCTAATGAACAGTCTTGTCGGGATTATCTACAAAATGCTCGTTGGGGAGATAACTCAACTTGTCCCAAATGCGGTGTGGTTGACGGTAAGATATATAAACTTAAAGATACTAGACTACTTAAGTGTGCTTTATGTAGACAACCATTTAGCGTAAGAGTCGGTACTGTCTTTGAGGATTCAGCTATACCACTCCAAAGCTGGTTTCTAGCAGTTTATTTAGCTACGAGTCTTAAGAAAGGTATATGCTCAGTACAATTAGCTAAATATTTAGGTATGACTCAAAAATCAGCTTGGCATATGCTTCATAGAATTAGACACAGTGTAAAGTCAACTGTTGATGATAAGCCACTTGAAGGCATTGTTGAAGTAGACGAGACATACATTGGCTGTAAGACTAAAGAAAGAATTAAGTACGACAATAAGGCTGTAATATTTGGAGCGGTAGAGCGAAAAGGCAAAGATAAACTTTCTCACGTAAGAAGTCCAGGGGCTAGAGTTCTGCTACCCGAAATAGCAAAAAATATTAGCCCTAAAGCTACCATCTATAGCGATCAATGGAATGCCTACAAAACTCTAACTAGAAGAGGCTATGCTTATGCTAGCATTAATTACTCTGTCTTAGAGTTCGGTAGAGGCACAGTTCATACAAATACGATTGAGGGCGGCATCTGGGATCACTTAAATATAGGACTTAAAGCCATCTACATGGGCGTTAGCCCTAAGCAAGCACTTATCTAAATAATGTGCTAATTTGTTTATAAATAAAACACTAGGCAGATGACTGTCGGTCAACGTTTTGATAACTGGTTTAACTCTAGTAGTAATAAGAAACTAACCTACAAAACCCTTGTAGATTAAACCAAAAATACCCTATATCGATATTACCCTTTTCTTTTCACTTTTACCTCTGTTATTATAACTTTTTCTCTCTCCTTTTATATATAAAAGAATAACTTAGCTATATTTCTAAGTCTTGTTTATTATTAATTGTATGGACAAACCTAAGCCTAAGAAGCCTAGACAATCGCCATTAAAGATCGATATGACTTTAGATGAAGCTTTGAAGTAGATTGATAAGGCTAAGTCGGTCCAGAAGGAAAAATAACAATCGACTAGTTTGAACTAAAGCCACTTAGAGCTTCGTTGACTTTTTCAAGGTAAGCTTGTTCTTCATTTGGTTGCAACGCAATTGGGTTATAAGGATATCCATGTGCTAAGTCGTGAGCAAGAACTTCGCCTGTAGCATGAACTATATCTGCTGCCAACTCTGGTCTTTCATGTATATCTAGCCAACTTGTTAACAGAATATTATATACCGAGCCATTTGGTGGAAATTCATATTCCTTTTTACCAACTATTACTGAACCGGTGTAGGATCTTTTTATTAACCTAAGGTCATTTACCCTTGGCCCCCCGTAATCTTTCCTAAATGTAGCCTCGTATTCTTCGCATGTAAAATCGTCTGAAAGCCTTTCTACTCTCCTTACCCCAGTTCGTTCCAGTAATTTTCTTATAAGACTTGTTGGTGGCACATTGTGGTAACCATCATCTACATGCCATTCGACTAATTCAGGGAGGTCAGGGATGAGCCTCCTTATATTCTGATGTAAAGCAGGGTTCCTTAATCCCGCCTCCTCTATTACTAGCGGCTCTACGTCACCAAGCAAAGCTTCCATTAAATTAACTGTTGTGTCTAGAGTCGGATTGTGGATCTCGGGATTTGTCATAAATTAGCTGTTTTAGGTGCCTAACCTACTGATCTTTGCTCACCTATATCGCTCAGTACACCAGAAATACGCTCGGCAACTTTTTGCCCGAAATCATTGATAGCACGAACAGTTTGTGGGTCTAGCTCCGTTAATTGAGCTTCACCAGTCACAAAATCAACAACTAAATTCCCAAGAGAAAATAAAGTTTCATATCCCTCGGGCTGAGGAACATATCCAGGCTTCTTTTCTCTATCTAATTGATCAGGTACACCCGCAAAAACCTTAGCGTTTAGAATATTCCTTAAGCAATCTCTAAGGGTCATAATACTGACAGTATACAATATTGGTCTACCATCGTCAAGTCTTGTGCACGTACTCACTACATCGTGGACACTTTTCTACGTAGAATGGTTATTCCTAATGTATCACAAAACTCAGCAGGTGTTAGGTAGTTTAATGCCTGATGTGGTCTAAAGTAGTGGTAGTCATTAAGCCAAGTAATTATTTGAGCTTCTCTCTCTTCTAATGTCATATGGCTTCGATCTTCATCTAAGCACTCCTGCTGCAACTTACCGATTAGGTTTTCAACATGAGGTTTATCTTTTGGTGTATGAGGTCTAGTAAAGTATTGGGTGATGCTATGGCTTTTTAGATAATTGTAGGCGTGTTTGTAGTTTTCACTGCCGTTGTCATTAACAATAACCATTTCTGTGCCAAATATATCTACGGTCTTATCTAGTGCTAGCATGGCCTGGAAGCTGCTAGGCTGACGGCCTAGATGGATAACTGCTTCCTTGGTGTAAATATCTACCGCTACAAATGCATATTGCTTTACTCCCCCAAGATAAATATGCTTCATATCGAATTCAATAACAGTCTTGGGCTTATCTGCCTTAAGTAAATAGGGCTTACGTTGTTTCCAGACTAAGGTCGCCTTCTTGGCTCTTTTTTTAGCAGCTAATATCTTAGCTCGGAAATAAAGGTTGTAGCGTTTAATTATTCGGCCTATGGTAGCAGCTGAATAGGTAATACCATAATCCCTAAATACTACCCTAGCTAATTTCTTAGAAGAAAGATAAGGATAGTCAGTCCTAAGTTTACGAATGAGAGATACAAAGTTAATGTTATAGGTAGCTACTCTAGTTCTATGTGGCTTGCGACTTAAATCTTCTAGCGAACTAAGATCTCTAGGATTAAACCGTTTATACTATTTGTAGAAATAACTTCTACAGATACCAAAGTGTCTACAGGTAAGAGAGATGCTGTTACAACTTAGGTAATAGTCTATTACTCTAAGTCGGTTCTTGGCTGCTTTGGTTAATTTAACCGAGCGTAGTGCACTTAACTCACTACATCGTAGACACTTCGACTCTTGGAATAGTTATGTTTAATGTAGCATAAGAATTCTTCAGGAGTTAGGTGGTTTAGTGCCTGGTGAGGACGGTAGAAGTGGTAATCGTTCAACCAGCGGTTAATCTGAGTCTGTAGTTTAGCTACACTATCGGCTGACCTGTCCTCATCCAGGCACTCCTGCTGCAACTTGCCAATAATGTTTTCTACATGTGGTTTGTCATTGGGTGTATGGGTATAAAATATTTGAATTATTTTATGCTAGACTAGATAAGGATGCATACTTTTCGTAATTGACGAATAAGATTATTGCCGAACACCCTGTTGACCCACCATACGTCTTGGAAACTAACATTAGTCTACGTGCATATACAATTATTGATTACTGCTCTACACCCAATTCGCACATGCCCGACAACATATTGGCATAGCAGCTATTGAACTGATATAGAAATACCAAATAAAGAAAGATACCTAATTAGACGAAGAGAACTGTATGTTTATTCTAGTTATGTTCTAAAAATAATCTCATACATCCTTATTCACTCATTATTTGTCGCAATAACTAAATAACAAACTTCAAAAGTTTAATCTACACATTCATGAATTTATAGGCTAAAACCAATAAATCATCCAAGTTAACCTAAGAAATATCGATAAAATTATTGAATAGATCAAATATTCGTAAATAGAACCTGAACGGCATTTAAAGCAAAAATCTTCTAATAGTCCTCAGACTCACAAAAACTTCCACACTTATTTAGGGGTACCACAAAGAGTGTCAGCTGATATAGGAGATATAAGATCTTTTTTTGAAATAGACCCCTCTGCCATGGCTTGTTTCTCAAAATTTCCCACTTTAGACAATAACCTATCCACCTCAACTACATTACGTTGAAACCAAAAATCTGCAGTCTTAGCTCCTACAACAGTATAATCGTTTGGTTTAGTACCTACGCTAACTATCTGATCAAATTCACCACTCTTATCAACCGTACTATTAATATTACCAACCGAACACGAATAATCATAAGCACTTGGGATGTAGCTGTGACTACCAGGATTTGGGACACTGAATTGAATATTATCGTCGACTACATTTTTCTGCCCATGAGCCTGTATTATTTCAATACCTAATGTCTCAATATCTTTTGAATATGGTAATTCGGATCTTGTAATCTTCTTAAGACTAGGTGGCATCCCGTACTGTTCACTTATAGTTAATGTAAATCCGTTTTTTTCTGGAAAAATCACCTGACTAGCTTTGACTCTACTACCAAAGCTAGACCAATAATTCAGACCAATTTTGCGCGCATTGTTTTGTACTAATAGTACCTTCTCACCTATAGCAGCATATTCATTAGCAAAACGACTTTTATTTTTATTAGAGTTACTCACGACATGAGCTGTAGCTGGAGCCTCATGGCCAATACCAACCGCAACCTTACCTAATCCGGTTAACGAAGACACACTCATACAAACCGCTAAACTTGCTTTACTAAATTCTTTAGAATGTTTCATATAGTTTAGTATACAACAACAATATACATATAGTCAAGTGCGTGTATCCGTCCATAACATATTGGACTGCCGTCCTTCTAATTGTAACCCATCTAGCATTGCTTTCATGGGGCTTTTTAATCTAAGAGTCCAATGAGGCCGTTCTGTGTTATACCAAATCAACCAATCCATCAGCTGGTAGTGTATCGGTCCATAACATATTGGACTTTCCAATTGTAACCCATCTAAAACATTTGCTTTCATGGGGCTTTTTAATTTAGGGATCCAATGGGAACATTCTGTGTTATACCAATCAACCAATCCGTCA
>JAJZKM010000008.1 GCA_021804085.1 bacterium
GGATTGGTTGATTTGGTATAACACAGAACGGCCTCATTGGACTCTTAGATTAAAAAGCCCCATGAAAGCAATGCTAGATGGGTTACAATTAGAAGGACGGCAGTCCAATATGTTATGGACGGATACATTAAAGTTCTTATGCTGTTGTGACATAATATCCTAATGCAACCTGTAATCTCTCTATCCTCTATCAGTAAACGATTTGGGCATAAACAAGCACTAAAGAATGTCTCACTAACTGTAACTCAAGGAGAGATATTTGGATTCCTAGGTCCAAATGGAGCTGGCAAAACTACCACTATACGTTGCATGATGGATTTTATACGTCCTGATACAGGTAAGGTTGAGATATTAAACAAAACTATTGCAAATAGTCCCGATATTAAGCAGTACATTGGTTACTTTGCTGCCGAGAATCAACTTCTTGAAAAATGGGACGCGAAACAACATATTGAATTTTACTGCTCCATGAAGCAGGCCGATAAATCTGCTTATAAGTTTCTTGAGGAGCTGGATTTAGACGATAGTATACCAGTCAGACATATGTCCACGGGTAATAGACAGAAGCTTGGCTTCATACTCGCGCTAATAGGAAACCCTAGACTTCTTATTTTAGATGAGCCAACCCGGGGCCTAGACCCGCTTTTACAAAACGAGGTTTATAAAATACTTAAGGATTATGTAGCTACTGGCGGAACCGTATTTATATCTTCCCACAATTTAAATGAGGCTGAGTATTTATGTTCAAATGTGGCTGTTATAAGAGAAGGTAGGATTGTCGCCGATAAAAGTCTTGCAGATATTCACAATTTGAAAACATATATAATCTCTGTGACTTTCAAAAAAGCTGGATTTAAAATACCCAAAGCTAACAACATTCAAATTGTAAGCGAAGATGGTCAAAGCCTTGTCATAAAATTACAGGGAAATGTTGCGCCCTTACTAAAAGAATTAAGTCAAAATGAACTGATTGATATTGAAGTTACCCACGCCTCTCTGGAAGATGTGTTTATGGAGTTCTATAAATGAAAGCTGTGATTGTTGCTCGTAGAGAACTCAGCTTAAGGCGCAATAGTGTAATTATATTTTGCATTATTGTGGCGTTCTTGGCGGTTCTCTACACTTCAATTTATCCAGCACTACAACACCAAGCCTCCCAATTAATAAATTCTATAGGTAATGTATATAAATATGTAGGGGTGGTGGGCACAGTATCTTTCAGTACGCTGCAAAGCTATATGGCTCTAGAAATGTTTGCGATAACTTGGCCTATACTAGTTACGGTTTTTGCTGCCAGTCTTTCGGGAGCTGCTATATCTGGAGAGATAGAGAAAGGTACACTAGGTATGCTCTTAGCTTTACCCTTAAAACGTACGACTATATATTTAGGAAAGTATCTGGCTGGGATTATTTCGATAGCCATTTTTGTCATAACTACAATAACTCCCATAATACTAATAGCTAAAATCGGTCACATAAACTTAGAGTTTAACCATTTTGCTATGACAGCTCTCCTGTGCTTTTTATTTGGTACGGCTGTGTATAGTTTGGCGCTATTCTTTTCTGCTCTTTTAAATGAAAAAACTTATCTATATGGTCTGATAGGCAGTATATTATTTATGATGTATGTAATTAATGCAGTGGCAGTTCTTAAACCTTCTCTTGTTGCCCTTAAGTATTTTTCGTTTTTTCATTATTTTAATGTAAACGGTTCTTTAGTAAACAACCATATATCAAATTCGTCGTATTTAATTTTTATTTCTGTATCGGTGTTTTCAACTGTAATAGGTGTCCTAATATTAAAATATCGTAATTTTATTATTTAATAAGATGTCATCAATAAATAAATGGACTTGAATTTTGATTACTGCTATGGTTCTCAGTTATACAGGGCGGGAACGACTAGGGGGTAGTATAAAACACCTAGCTAACAGATAAAGCAAAGCCTAAATCCCTAATAATAGCGGTTCTGACTTCTCGGACTGCGAAGTACCAAACAGTAATTAGTTTCTAATACATCTTTCAGGTTGGTTCTGACATTTTAGTACTTTTGCAATGAGTAACCTCTAACTCCTTACAGTAGGTTCTACTTCCTATAATCGCTATGGCTAGAAGCCTCTATAAGCGTCTTTGCGGTGGCGAACTCTGACAACTATGACAAGTAGTTCGTATTTGTAAATCTGATAAACAATTCGATAGGTCCCTTGCCTTATACGATAGATGTTATTTGAGCCTTTGATTTTTTTGCTTCATCAGGCATAGGGTTTACATAAAGGTCATCAATTATTTCTATAATTTTATTCCTTAGCTTCGCATTGGCAGTTATTGAGATAGTCTCAATATTCGGTATATATAGTTGCCAAACCACTAAATGCGTTAATCATGACGCAAGCAGTTTTAAGTTAGCTAAGTGGTGGCAGTTCTTGCTTGAGTCCATCAAACCAACGCTCCATGAAGTCGTTCTGCCAGGTACTATCCTTGTTGCTAGCACTAAACCATATCTCCAGACGTTCGCAGAGTAATTGGTGTTTGTAGCTCAAGTACTCGGAGCCTTGGTCGCCGCGCTAGATGGCTGGAGCTTGGTGCTTGCTCAAAGCATCCAGTAGTGCCGAGTAAGCTAGCTCCTGTGGTTAGCGCCAAGTCACCAGCTAACAACCTGTAAATATGTGACGTTTTCTTTAATTTGAACCAAAAAATCGACGTGTAATCAACTTTACAGGTTTTTATTAGTACATTAAGTAATACTGTTAAGTACGGTATAGCAACCGTAAAAGGCAATTTAAGAGGAGGGCTTTAAATGTCTGAAATTGAAGCAGAATTAATAACTCAACAATTTGAAAAATGGGACAACAAACGAGCCAAGCATGAATTTATTGAAAGAATGGAACGAAAGATGTTTAAGAGAGATAAAGCTTTTCATAACTTTCGCTCCAAATAAATAATTCACGTCTCATTAAACACATAACCGTATCAAGAAGTTTGGTACGGTTATGTTTTTGTTAGAAATGTATTTTCCACATTAGATCATCTAGCAAGTCTTTACGAGCTTTTTCCATAGGTATATGAGAAGACAGGATAGATATGATTTTTTGTTCATCACGAGGATCGTAATAAGCATTTACGACCAAACCAAAACGTTTTAGTGGAACCAATACCACGCTCGAAAACGCCCCTCTTTTGTTTAAAGAAAACGAGCGTAAATCATCGTAGGAAATTAACCTTTCGTCTATATGAATACCTTTACTGTCAATTTGGTATCTTCGATCTCGCGGGCGTTTGGAGCCGTAAAACAGCAGTACCATACCAACAACAAACAAGGTCCCAGTGGATATTTTATCCTTTGTTAGAATCCAGACTATTGCGGCTAAGATGATGGTAGCTAGTGTAACTAAAGCAAACCATAGAAAACTCTTTTGATGTGCTACAAATTCACTAGCACTCCAACTTACAGAACCTTCTGATCCACTTGGTGGTATTGTGCTAAAGAGTGGATCGATTTGATTACTTACTTCAACTTCGTTCGGAGTTATGTAGCCATCTTTATTATTGGAATCTTGCATTAAATACATTTAATCAAATAAAAACCTTGAAGCCAAACCGGTTAAGTTAAATAAATAGAAATTAATGATTTCTAATTTTATGACAAACTCTACGTAAGGCACATGGTATAACAAAATTCCACTTATACCTCAAAACTCTTTCTTCAAAAATAAACAAATATGGTTGGCTTTTACTTTGTTCGTGCCCTGTGTGTGCCTGGAACACGTTCAAGCTCTATTCTGGCGGAGAGAGAGGGATTTGAACCCTCGCGAGGGATTGCTCCCCCCTATCGGTTTAGCAAACCGACCCCTTCAGCCACTTGGGTACCTCTCCAGACAATTTATCATTATCGATAGGTTATTATATCAGTAAACCGGCATAAGAAATAAAAAATTAGCTAGTATTATCATTTCAACAAGGCGCGTTATTGATTTATTTTTAAAACAAATCTGTAAGAAGTTTAAAGAAATAAGATTTAAAGCTAAGCCATTAAACAAATTCTGCCGATACTTTTATTGTTTCTGGCATAAATGAATATCTACGTGGCGGAAGGGGTGGGATTTGAACCCACGGTACCGCTTGCGCGGCACGACGGTTTTCAAGACCGATTCCATAAGCCGCTCGGACACCCTTCCATAGCGACAGTAGAAAATTATATCAGATTACAAATTAAAAATACCATTGTTGTTATTATTGTGTTGTAAATAAACATCTAGATTATTGCCATAAAACTTACCTCTAAGCTATACTGTAATCAACATAAAAAGGCAAGAACGTCTAAACACAAAACAACTCTAAAGGAGGGTATTATTATATGGCACGTCGAAATCACGATGATGATTTGCTGCTAGAGGAAGATGAGTTGACTGCTGCCTTTTTGGGCGAAGATAGCAATTCAGGATCCTCTATGGTTACGGAAAATATACAAACGTCTGCTGGTAACCCAGCTGATGAACAATGGGACGAGGATGAAGCTTCAGTTCCAGGACAACTAGCGGTAGACGTATATGAAACCAAGGAACGTTTAGTTGTTAAAGCTCGAACAGCTGGCGTTAATAAAAACGAACTAGACGTTAGTATTTCTGATAATCAACTGACGATACGCGGCACATTAAGTGCTGGTAACGAAGATGATGTTGAGAACTACTTTCTTCAAGAATGTTATTGGGGAGAATTTTCTCGCACTATCGCACTACCTGTTCCGGTAAAAGAAGATGAGATCGAAGCCGTGTTGAAAGATGGCGTTCTTACTATAAGCTTTGGAAAAGTTAAGCAAGACACTGTCAAGAAAATACAGGTATTATAGATATTCTATAAAGACAGACAATAAAGAAACACCTCGAGTTTTATTTCCTCGAGGTGTTTCTTTTTATTTTACTCTAAAATCTTAAAAACGAATAAATCCAGAGCTACCAACTAATTGGTTAGAAGTATTTAATACCCAATGTACCAATACTTGAGCTAATGCAACTATTACTAAACCCACGACTGCAAAAAGCAAAGTGTTTTTTGCTGACTGGACACTGCCACTCTCGCCACCAGAGCTTATGTATCGAAAACCGCCATAAATGATCATAATTACAGCTACAATACCCACCACTACAGACAATATGTTTACGACAGTCGACGCAGCACTCTTGATACCACCACCTATGGTAGAACCAGAACCGCATGTAGTTTGTCCTCCTGTTGCATCGTTTACTCCACTATTAACTTCACTCTGGATCTCAGTACATGCTGTTGCCGCTGATGCCGCCACAGGAATCAGCATAGGCATGCTAAATGCAAAAACACTTAAAATTACGGTAATATAAATCCTTATTTTTCCTATCATGTTGGTATCTTACCCCTTATTTTTCATTCTTACTTTTATATTAACACGAGATGGCGCAAAATCAATAGTGATAGTGGTTGAAAATTAATTAGGCTACTTGCGACATTAATCGATGAGTTTAATACCCAATGAACTAAAACCTGGGCAAGGGCAGCAACCACCAAGCCTAGAAGAGCATAAGCAATCGTCGTTTTGGCTGAAGATACAGATTGTTGATTTCCGCCCGAAGTAACAAAACGAAGTCCGCCAATTATTATCATAATCACTGCAATCACGCCCAGGACATAGCTTAAAATATTTATCGTAGTTCTAACAGCGCCTTTGAGGCTAGAGCCACCTGTTCCACAACCTTGTGTGTTTCCACTAAGCTCCGCTATTCCCGCACAAGCTCCAGCGCTTGCGTTAGTTAATGTACTGATAGTATTGTTTGGTATCGATGCTGCAAAAACCTCTATATGCATAGAAGTCATCAACATAAACACTGAAAGGACAGTAGCAAAAAATATTGATATTCTCATATTCTTCCTTATTTATAGCTGTTTAAAACAAATATTACTATGGTTTGGGCCAACACCACGATCACAATACCGACTAAAGCCCCAACTATACTTTTTTTAGCACCAGCCACAGAACTTGAATCACCACCACTTGTGACAAACCTAATTCCACCAACTATCAGCATGATCACTGCGGCTGTCCCGGTTATGTAAGAGAGAACATTTATGACATCCTTGATAATTTCGATGACAACATTAGTATTACTTCCATTCTGTATAGAGACGTTCTTACACACAGAGGTATTTTGAGCTATTTCACCTTTTTGGCAAATAGGCAGATAGGTGGAGTCTGCGGACGCGGCAATTGGAATACCTAGGGACACAAAAGCGATAAGTCCGAGAATCACAATTGAAATTAATAAATATAATTTATTCATTTTATAAAGCTAATCGCCAACGTTACAATTGATTCGGCAAAAAGAGCAACCACAAGTCCTATAACAGCATACAGTATTGTGTCTTTGGCCTCTTGCATAGATTTAGGGTCTCCTGAAGATATGGTATACCTGAACCCGCCAATAACAACAAACAGTACAGCAATAGCAGCCAATATTCCAAAAAACATTTGTAATATAGTATGAAGCTCGCTTGACGATGCGGACACTGTTGGAATATTGGTCTTATAGCAATTTCCCCCAACACCATATTCGCTCCCTGAACATAAACTAGAGATTGTTGTAAGGTAATGCATTATTATGCTCCAAGCCCTTTTGCAATAAAAGTAACTAAAAAGGCGGCAGAAATAGCAATCAATAACCCGACTAGGGAATATATTATTGTATTTAACGCCTGAGCAGTTACTTCGGGGGTGCCCATACTTGTAGTGTATCTAACCGCCGCGTAAATTATCATAACAACTGCAGCGATTCCTGCTACCCTAAGAAGAATTTCTATTATTGCCGCAACAATTAACCAAATATCCGCTATGTTATTTATTACTGGAACACACGAAGTGTTGAACCCCATATCTCCTTGTATCGTTTCTTGGCGCATAGGTAAAAACTCGTACCACGTAGGAAGTCCAAATATTGATGTGTTGTTTTTGCAGCTGACATTAAATGCTGCGACAGTTGTTTGCGCAAATGTCTTGCCAAAGAAAACAAAAGGTACCATCACGAGAATTGCGAAAACACTAATAAATTTATACTTAAGCATCTGGTTGCTCATAATCCAAAAACACCCGCCGGTACAATGTAGTTAAGGATGGCATAAATAAAAAGAAATAATATAAGTGCCGTAAACGAACTCTGAATCCGCTTTGATGCGGCAGCAACTGCTTGTGGATTACCAGATGAAAAGATATATTGAATACCAGCAACAGTAATCGAAGCAATTATTACCAGACCAACACCGTCAGAAAGCAATCGAATAATAGAAAACAATAAATCTAAAATAGGATTACCTTTGCCAACACACCCAAAATCTATACTTGTCTTAACTGTATCGCTTCCACTACCGCAGACATAGGTTGCGGCAAAGTGACTATTCGAGATAGGTAAAGCATAGGTCGTAGCTGTGGAGTGAAAAAAACTAATCGCCATGATCATCAACGATATGACTGTTAGGGGTTGCAGAATGGTTATTTTGATTTTGTTCACTTATGTTACCTAGTTAAGATTCTATCATTTTATGACGTGACGCAAAAGATAGTATATTTTGCTATTCTTATTCTTATTCTTTGATATTATATGAATTATATGTTTCGAAAAAAAACAAAAAGATTTGTTACGCTACTGTTTCTCTTTTTGTTGGTCGTAATAACAGTATTTGGCCCGCTTGTTAAAAACGCATTAGCAGCCACAACATCAGGTCCACCAAACAACAGCACCGTTGATGTAACTAATGGCCCTGTGGTTAATTTGAACTGGGTTAATGAGTGTTATATATCTGGATCTATCATCTATACTGACCAATACGGAAATCAGCGAACAACCAATCTGGTCTTAAACAATGCAAACTGTATACAAAACTGGGATCAGAACGGGATAAAGAGTAAAAACGTAGTACGATCGGGTCATACTTATGAATCAAACGGCAATACTTGCCAGAATGTCTCGTCACAATCCTATCTTAAAATAAGTGCCTATGTACCCGCAGAAATAGTAACCGTTGGAACTCTTTATTATAATCTACCAGGTCTTAACTCCTCTTGTGGGAGTATAGACTTAAGCTCTCCCGGTTCTGGTATTCATATAGGTCAACCACAAAACGCTAATATAGTGTTCGCCATATACGGCAACAGCATAGTCCGCGTAGATAACAGTAGTTATTTTATTTTTAATCAATCATCCTCTAATAAAAATTTATACGTTTTGAATTCTGGTGGAATCTGTAGTGATCGTATTTATGTTAACTCCCAAAATAATGCTACCTTATGGAATTTACAGCCAAGTTCAGGTTCTGGCAATAATCAGCTCCCGGCAAATATTGAAGCTGACGGCTGCAGCGTATCTAATGATAATACGGATATCGATGGTCCTGCAGGGGCAACCAACAACGCTAATTGTCAAACTCAATCACCTTCTGTTCTAGGTTCGATTAATCCTGTTAATGACAGTAACTTTAACAACACATGTTCTTATCACCCCGAAAATGCAAACGGAAGTTATCCCCTTAATTTGGGTGGATCTTCAAATTTAGTTAATATAACAAACCCTTCTGCGTCCTCATCAACTCCATCGTGTATTTCCGGAGGAGCGTTTGCCTGGCTACTCTGTCCAATTATTAATGCCCTAACAGGAGCAGAAACATATATCGAAAATCTTGTCTCGTATGCTCTTGCCACTCCACCAATTGACCTAAACCCCAACGCATGTGTTGACGGAAGTACAGGTGCGGGCCAAAATTATACAGCGTGTATATATAATGTATGGTCAGAATTTAGGGTTTTTGGAAATATAGTCTTAGTAATAGCTCTTTTGGTGGTAGTTTTTGCAGAAGCCATGGGTGGTGGTGGTTTTGAGGCATATGAAATAAGAAAAATTTTACCTAGGATTTTATTGGCCGCCATACTTATCAATATATCGATTTACTTAATGGCTGGATTGGTCGACATAACAAACATAATTGGTAAGGGGATTTTCGGTATAATTACAGAACCTTTTAAGGCAAGTGGTGAATATGCACTTCACTTTAACACTTCAGGGGGTAACTTCTTATTTGGTACGGGTGGCTTAATGGCAATCTTCACTGCTGGAACTTTTTGGCTTCTGTTTGCCCATGGCGGTAGTGCCGCTATTGGTGATGCTATAGGTTTTTTGGTTATGTTTGCTATTGTGCCCGCTGTATTAGCCTTGCTTGGTGTACTTTTAACTATCTTTTTCAGATCAATATTAATAGTGCTGCTTTTAATGGTGTCTCCTGTTGCATTTGCGTTATATTGTCTACCCAATACTGAACAATATTTCCACAAATGGCTCAACCTATTGACGAAAACCTTAATGGTTTATCCGGTCGTGATGGTTATCTTCGCTATGTGTGACATTGGGGCGGTTGTCGTAACTACCTTTACCACTATTACTTGGTTAGGAGATCTTTTGGCCATAGTTGCTGTTACCGCACCTTTATTTTTGGTTCCTTTTGCCTTTAAGTTTGCTGGAGGAACAATTACCGCTATGCATGGAGCAATAACTAATATAGCCAATAAAGCCCATGCGGGCATGTTGGGTGACCCCAACGATCCATACAGCATGCAAAATCGAACCAAACGAAAGTTTGCTGTCCGGCGAAACGATGCTGGTCTAACAGGCTCCCAACTAGGAACCAGAATCAATCCTAGACAGATATACTCCAAAGATGCTAGAGAAAGAGCTAAGTCTCGACTAAGTGCTCAAAAACAAGCCGGTCTCGAAACATTAAGACGACAGGGCCAAGAGAGTCCGTTGTGGCACATATATCAAAATGATTCTGAAGTTAATAAAGTGCTAGCGGAGCACAGAAGCGCAGGGGAAGCCAGAAATGCTTTGAATAACTGGAGAGACACAAATCTACGGGGAGCTTCTGACGACCAAAAGGAATTAATCAATAAAAAATATACTAGCAAAATGTCAGCAATCGCGGCGGCAGAAAAAATTGGCTTCAATTCTGCCACTAGACGCGCAGCATTACTTAATCCAAACTATATTAAATTTGAAGCTGCTGAGGGTGAAGAAGGGTGGAATAAGGCTGTAGGTATTATGCACGACATAAGCGGTGGTGATGAGTTTCAGTTTCGCTCAATAATGAATGAGTATCGAGCACAAGCAAAGGCGGCTGGCCGATTTGACCAATTGGGCAACAAAGAAGGTAATGTCAGTTATGATGGTCAGGCAGCGTGGAACGACCAAAGCTTGTATAACATTGCTCAGGGAAGTCCAAAAACTGTTCGTGGTAGCAGCAACTACTATGCTGGTGTAATCAATCGGGCTAGTGCAGGCACTTTGGAAGAAAATGGCCGAGATGCTAGTTTCTTTGCAGAAGCAAAACGCAGAGGTCTCAATAAGCCTGAAGATGTCAAAAAGATTGCACTTAATTCCGCTGGAATATTTTACAACGAACTCGGGGTTGTTGGTAACGCTGGTTCGGGAATAATGCGTGACGAAGCCCTGGCAGCTCAGCGCCGGATAAGACAAATGTTAGATATAGCAACACAGCCCGACGGAGGAATTCAGACTATACTAAACTCAGAAGATGTGAAGCAAGGTACTAGAAACCCATCAGGTCCAATAAATCAACCCAACTCTAACCCATGAGCCAAGAAAATAACGGTTTATACGACTTTCAACCCAACAAAAGAAACATAAACAAACATGCTGGTGTTGCGGAGTCACTTAAAGAGCAAGAAAACAAAGCGTCAGACAGCGCACGAGACTCAGAGAATTTTAAAGAAAATTTAGGTTCAGATGGCCTATACAAAAAAGAGAAAGATTCATCGATTAGCGATTCTTCTCAAAAAAGCATGAAAATGCCACAGAAAATGAAAAATATTTTTTGGGGCACAAAAAAAAGGAAAATCGCCACCTCCAGTACTGGTATTGTAGGATCAATTGTTAGTGTTGTTTTTTCGATGATTTTTCTAGCTGCAGGTCCTGCTCAATTAATTCAGCTATCTAATATTCTTGGTGGTGATTTGTCTACTATGGATGGAGCCACCTCATTGCGATATAGTAGTTTATTGCGTTATTCTGGATCTCAGGACATCGGAGAAACAAGATTAGGTGTTCTAGGGAAACTCTACTTAAGACCCCAGCTCAAGGCTATGGAAGATATTGGTGTTACATTCAACACTAATTCGTCTGGGGGACTAAAAAGTACAACCATTGACACAGAAAAATACACAAATAGCATTTCAGACGTCAAAGGCTATACTCCTGAAGAACTAAGATCCTATTTGGCAGACAATATAAGTGGATTAAATCTTTCTGAGATTACCAATAATGGAGACGGGACTTTGACAATAGGAGGTTCTTCGGCTGAACTTACAACAAGCCTATCGAGATCAATCGTCAATTCGTTTACCGACGACTTGCCAAGTAGCAAGATTCTTACTGCCATGACTAAACGTGTTTTTAAGGACTATTTTGATGCTCCTTCACTATTTCATCCATATAAGGTTATTAAGTCCAAAACTAGACAAGCTATCACAAAAATTACAGATAAAGCAGAAGAGGAAAAGTCTGTAAAGGAAGATGTTGTCGACCCTGAAGCGCAGGCAACTAATTTAACTAATATAAAAAGTAATTTAGATTCGTTTTTTAAAGATTCTAGTGCAGGAAAAGCCATCACCAAGGCACTACTAATCACTGCTTTCGCCTGTACTATACGTTCTGCGGCTAAATATGTAGTTGAGTTTAATAGGGCTGCAATAGTACTTCCAGCGGCACTGGAAGCGGTTCGCCTAGTTTCTGCGGGTAATCAAGTTGAGTCTGGTCAAAACGTGTCGCTTTCTCAGGTCGGAGCTACAGTTGGAAGTTTCGTTAATAGTAGCGGCCAATCCATCTGGAGCGCAAAGTCTCTGCAGGTAACGGCAAACATGGCCAATCCATCAGGTCCTAATTTACCCACTCAATATGCGCAAGCTTTTTCTGGAAAAACCACTGCGAACAATATTATAAACGGAATGGATGCCGGAGGCGCCATAGTTGGTTTTGCGTGTAGCCCGATCGGGCAAGTTATTCAGGGGCTTACTGGATTAATTGCTCTTTTATCCGCCGTACCAACCGATGGTACGTCTCTAGCAGGTTTTTATGCGGTTAAGGGTACTGAGCTTGGAACCACAATGGTTCTCTTTATGTCTTTGCAAAAAATTTTAGAAAAGGTATTTGAAGATAAGGCCGTAGTCCCTGCAGTTCTTAGTGGACCACTGGGCGGCAACTTAATGGCATATGGGGCCAGGGAGGCTGGAAATATGGGTGCTCGTTCGGAAGGAGGGGTTGCATTGTCTAGTTCTGACACCCAAAAAGTAGTTGCGTATGATCAGTCCCAAAGTAAAAAACAATTTTCTTCACAAGATTTCTTCGCAAGAATCTTTAACATTGATAGCAATAATTCCCTTTTCGGAAAACTTGCTGATTATATTCAGCCAAGCATTAAAAGCGTTGGTGACACTTTTTTGGGATTATTTAATTTTGGTCATATTTTTTCAGGAATTGTATCTTCCATATTGCCTAAGGCTAGCGCCGCCAGTACTCCATATAACTGGGAATTTCCCTTATATGGCATACCATCAAGTATTCTAGATAGTAGTGATCCAACCATGCAAAACCCTTACGCAAACGCAAACGAAGTTAGTCAACTACTGAACACACAGTCTACAGAAGCTCAAAACATGATAAACCGCGCGAACACTTGTTTTGGTGTCAGTATTGAAAAAATATCAGGACAGTGGTCTGTGATCCCACAAAGTGATGTTAACCCTGACACTTCATCATATATAAACGCAGACTGCAACAACCTAAGTGATAATAACTGGCAGAGAATAATTCTGTTTGTTTTGGATTCACGAACAATGGATGCATATGCCTGTTATAGAGGAAATCAGCAGTCATGCAGCAATACAGGATTTTAAAATGAAACGGCTTATTAATAATATTGCTAAAGTTATTTTTATTTTAATAATTGCCCTTGTTGTGACAAATGTACCTGGCGCGGTGGTCGATGGACTAAGCCAAAGTCAAGTTAATCTTTTGCAGTCAAATATTCTTTATTTTGATTCTAGTAACTACGCCTGTTCGGGAAGCACTAGTGCTGGCAACAGCCTTGACTCATGGATGCAGGCAGAAGCAATCATGGAAAGTGGCAACAATCCAAAGTCTAACAGTGGAGATTTGGCATATGGAAAATATCAAATAATTCCTAGCACCTGGGAAGGGTACGCCGTTGCTTTTTACCCTCCAGCCGAAAAATATCCAACCGCAAATCTCGCTCCATCAAATATTCAGGACGCGCTTGTGTATCTAGCAAACATACCTGTTTATAAAGAGTTTAACGGGGATCCTTTCTGGTTAGCTGTTAACTGGTATAGCCCCACTGACGACCAATACTATCCCAACAAAAACGCACCTGGACTTAACGCAATTCCAGACCCAGGTGCCGGCAATAAGACTACTGTGTTTGATTATGCTACCAGCATAGCCAACGCAGTAAGCACGGGCAACCTTAACAATACGACACTAAGTTCTGTAAGCTTATCTTATTCATCTGCGCCTAATTTCTCCACCTATCTAGCTCAAGATGGTGGAGCTCCAACCGCGCGAACCTCCACTGCAACTAGTTTAACTTCAAACAATTGTAGTTCATCGTTAGCTAATGACTGCCAAATAGGTTCGGGAAGCTCTAAGACGGTAACCGGTCCAAATGCCGCCATTCTGTGTGAGGCGGAACAATACTCTGGAATATATTATCTATGGGGGGGTGGTCATGGATATAACTCTTTCAGGTTAAAGTGTCCCGAATCGTCAATATCGGCAGCGGCTAGTACAAGTACTGCTTCAAACCCCGGTAACTGCGCGACTGACTGTAGTGGTCTAGTAAGTGTTGCTGTAGACGCTGTATATAACCAAGATTTTAACTGGATAGTTTCAGAAACTAACGGAGCAATGGAAGGAGGTGGTTCGCAGTACTGGCAACAAATTCCCATATCCCAGGCTCAAGCGGGAGATATTGTTACGCACTATGCTCCTGGAGATGGACATGTTGAGATTGTGGAGTCCGTAAACGGTAATACTGTTTACACTTTTGGTTCACATGAGCCTGGGGTACAGACTGGGCCAGCAACACCCCCAGGAAATATTAATTACTGGAACGGAGGTGCTTGGCGCTATATAGGGCCAGGCAGTAATTCATGAAAAATACTTTAATAGTATTATCGGTTGTTTTCTTTATTTTTATAATTAGCTTTTTAGTTAAGGACACTCTGCTGGGTGGAGCAAAATATGTAACGCTTAGCAATGAGCCAATATACGTGGCGGTTTCAGCTGGTTTAAAAAGTAAATCTCACGAAAACTATACACCTATAGAAGGAAAAGACTACACTATAACGTCGACGCATTTTTTGAACAACAATTCGTGGATAGTTGTCGGCGTTCAACCAGTCGGAGCATCGGCGGATCCGGGTTTAATGGTATTGCATAAAATAGGCAATTCCTATGTAAGTGTAATCGGATCAGTTGGTTCTGTATCTAACTCTCTTTTGGGGGGTGTAATCGTAGGCCAACTTCCGCCAAATGTCATTAATTATATTAAAAATTTAAACAATGATTAATAATATTCAATTAAAGATAAAATTTTTACTAGTTTTTATTATAATTTTATTGGTCTTGGGCACAGTATATAACCTAATAGATGCTATTTACATAAATCAAGTCACTGGAACATTGATAGCTAACTCTCCCGGGAACTTTCTAACCATAGAGCAGGGGAAAGATAAACTAGTTAACCTAGGGTGGTCGACGGCGAAAGTAAAGCTTCGTCCAGGATCGTATCTACTCTTGGCTAGCTCTGGCCACTCTCAAACAAGTAGTTCATTTTCTATAGTAGCCAAAAAAACAACCGTAAAGAGTATTAGTATTAAAAAAACGCTTAGTCCCGAGTATTTAATCTCTAGCGTTGATGGAAATAAACTGATAGCTAGTTTGCCATTTATTGGTCCAAATTTTAACTACGAAATAAACTACAAATATCAAATTATGCAAAAAGCTAATTTACCAATAATTGTTATAACGGCACCAAACACCACTTATCGCAACGATGCACTTAATGTTATTAAAGCTCTTGGGTTTAATCCTTCAGTACTTAATATTCAATATGTCGTAGCCACTCCAAGCCCATAATTTACTATATAAAATCAAAATGGTGATTTTACTTATTTTTGTAACTGGGCAATACTTATGCTTACTACAAAATATGCTCTGTTAAACAAAAAACGGATCGATTAAAGGTAGTGTCTATGTCATAATTCATAGATCGATATATCTAACAACTTTACTCTGTTATAATTAAAACCAATGGCTACTTATAAACTAATTCAGGACATTGAAGCAGAAGACCACATATTGGGACCACTGACCCTTAGGCAGTTTATATATTCTCTTGTTACTTTATTTTTAGTATATTTGTGTTTTGTGGTAATTCAAAAGCATGTGGTTTTCTTGTTGGCGCTTTTTCTACCCCCTACACTAATATCTGGCCTCTTTGCCTTTCCCTCAAAGAGAGATCAACCAACTGAACTTTGGGTCTTAGCTTTACTTGTTTATGCATTGAAGCCACGCGTGCGCGTATGGAGTCAAAGTGGCGTAAAAGAATTTCTCACCGTAACAGCCCCCCCAAAGCAGGAAAACCCTTTAACAAAAAATTTATCCGGTGACGAAATAAAAAACAAACTAGAGTCGTTAGCGATGACAATTGACACCCGTGGGTGGTCATTGAAAGACTCTACTTATCAACTTCAAGCGAACGATACTTCGTCGGATAGATTATTGCAAACATCAGACCTGCCTAGCCCGGTGGAATCTGATGCCCAAGATGACGATGATATGTTTGACAATACGAATAGTGGTGCATCATTTATGGATCAAATGATAAAACATAAAGACGAAGAAAGACATCGAGCTCTTTTTGAGGCTATGAACACTACCCAAAACCCTCAAACAACTAAAGAAAACGAAAGCATTATTAGTGAGAAGTTAAAATCGCTGCGCCTAGACTCCCAACTCTCGACTTCAAATCTAAAAACATTCCCGGTAAAGTCTTCGGTAGATTCTGAGGTTCATAACAAGGAAAAAGAACAAGTTGCGACAGAAACACACGCAGATCCTGATAAAATCAGTTTTGCGCTCAATAATAGCAATAACCTAACCATAAAAACATTGGCTAATGAAGCAAGTAAGGCAAATGAGGTTACCATAAAGCTACGTTAGTAGTGGCAAATATTAAATCATGAATCCACAACAAATAAATAACAATCAGGAATACTCAACTACACAAGCCTCTGGCCCAGTAGCTCAGCCAGAAAGTGTCACTCGCCAACCTTTAATACCGTTCATCAAGAACACAAAGACCAGTAAATCTAACCCTAATAGCACCCAGAACATGCTTGAAATTGCAGAAATTCGAGATGGTATAGTTATAATGAATGACGGTAGTTTTCGTTGTGTGCTTATGGTCAAAAGTATTAATTTTGACCTAATGAGTCAGCAAGAACAAGAGGCTGTTGAGTTCTCTTATCAGGGTTTTTTAAATTCGCTAACTTTTCCTATTCAAGTTTTTATACGCACCCAAAGAATAGACATGCAGCCATACATTGATAAACTAGAAAAAATACGAAGCGAACATGACAATATGCTTTTAGCCATGTTGATGGACGACTATATAGACTTTATTGATTCATTAAGTCAACAAACAAATATTATGGATAAAAAGTTTTATGTGGTCATACCGTTTTATAGCACTGCAATCGACGAGTCAAAAACTTTATCACAAGGAAAAAACTTTGTTAGCGGTCTTGCAGATATGTTTAGTAATAAAAAAACTCATATAGTTATAAACGAGACTAAGTTAGAGGCGGCGAAAACCGAACTAAGAAATAGGGCTCAATCGATACTTGGGTCTCTGTCGCAGGCCGGCATTCAAGGATTGCCGCTAGACACCCAGGAATTAATTGAGTTGTTTTATGGTGTTTATAATCCAGACACAGCCACGAGACAGGAACTCTCCGACATAAATAATCTTACGGCGGACGTAATTACGAAAGGGGTAGGTACGGCAATTCAGCCACACCTACAAAAGGAACTACAATAACAATGGGTTTATTTAAAAAAAAGGTGGATCCTATAGCTGTGGCTGGACAACAGAGGGCAAAAGAGGCTCAAGAAGTTCAGGAGGCGTTTCAAAAAGGTATAACTGCTCTACGAGATTTTATAGCTCCAAGTTCATTGGTTTTAAATAATTCTTTTTTTCAAATAGGAACCAGGTTCGCAAGAAGCTATTACGTATACGGCTATCCAAGACAGGTTTACACGGGATGGTTAGGGGGTCTTGTTAATCTAGATGAGGTTTTAGATATAAGTATGTATATCTATCCTGTTGAAAGTCAGGTTGTTCTCCAAAATCTTCGCAAAAAAGTTACCCAACTCGAAGCTGGAATACAAATAGATATGGAAAAAGGTAAGGTTAGAGACCCAGGAAAAGAGGTAGCAATTAGAGATGCTGAAGAAATGCGAGACAAACTTCAGGTTGGTGAAGAGCGTTTCTTTAGGTTTGGTCTATATTTTACTATCTATGCAAACTCAAAAGATGAACTAGAGTTCGTATCGCACAAAGTCGAAACCATACTAGGACAACAGCTTATATATAGCAAACCCGCCACTTCTCAACAAGAACAGGGGTTTAATTCTACTATTCCCCAACTAACCGACAAACTCCAAATTCGCAGAAACATGAGCACCGGAGCCCTTAGCACTAGCTTTCCTTTTACTTCGGCTGATCTTAGCCAGGAAAACGGTATTTTGTACGGAGTTAATATGCATAATTCTGGGTTAGTTATTTTTGACCGTTTCTCTCTTGAGAACGGTAATTCGGTTGTTTTTGCTAAATCTGGTGCTGGAAAATCATTTACCGTTAAACTTGAGGCTTTACGTTCATTAATGTTTGGTTCTGAAATAATAATCATTGATCCAGAAAATGAGTATCAACGACTCTGTGAGGCTGTTGGAGGGTCATATGTTAGGTTGAGCCTAAATAGCTCAGTTCGTCTTAACCCATTTGATTTACCAGGGGTTGTGGATGACGAAGAAGCTGACAACGCCTTAAAATCTAACCTTATTACTTTGCATGGTTTATTACGCTTAATGATGGGAGGTGCTCAAACTCAGATGATGGGGGGTGCTGCAGCCCTCATTCCAGCCCTATCCCCCTCAGAAGAGGCTGACTTGGATGGAGCACTTATAGACACTTATGCTAAGGTTGGAATAACTAACGATCCTTTAACCCATACAGGAACTCCTCCTACAATACCTATTTTGTATGACATTTTGCTTCATATGGGAGGAAATGGCCCCCAGTTGGCACAGCGGTTAAGAAAATATACCAGTGGGACTTTTGCTGGGATTTTTAGCCATCAATCCAACATAGACATCAATAATCCTATGACGGTGTTTAATGTTCGAGATTTAGAAGATGAGCTTCGTCCGGTTGCGATGTATATTATCCTAAACTATATTTGGAATAAGACTAAAACAGACAAGAAAAAAAGAATTCTAATAGTTGATGAGGCCTGGCAGTTGATGAAATACGAAGACTCGGCCAGTTTTCTTTTCAGCTTGGCTAAACGTGCAAGAAAATATGGACTTGGAATAACCACCATCACCCAGGATGTGGAAGATTTTATGGGAAGTCGTTTGGGTAGAGCTATAGTATCCAACTCGTCAATGCAATTCTTAATGAAACAGTCTCCTTCGGCGGTTGATGTTCTGGCTGATGTTTTTAAACTAACATCTGAGGAGAAAAAAAGATTAAGTCAGTTTCCGGTTGGTCAAGGATTATTTTTCGCTGGATCCAACCATGTTCATATACAGGTAATAGCTAGTGCTACGGAAACTTCTCTAATTTCAACAACTCCAAAATCGATTCAGAACCAGGGATCAATTAATCTCAACACTTCCTCGGACAGTGGAGAGATTAGTATGTCTAATACTCCTAGTCCTAGTTTATAGGCTCATTTTCTATTCGAATAATATTTTTAGGTATTAAGTTTTTCACCAACACGGTTGTGGTTATAACCGTCTGACGATCTTCTATAAGAGAAGCTAGGGTTGCGGACCTTTTTTGATCTAGTTCACTAAAAACATCATCTAGAAAAATTATAGGTTCAACCCCTAGGTGTTTTTGGATATTTTCTGCTTCCAGGGTTTTTAGTGCTATAGCTATAGTTCTAGTTTCGCCTCTTGAAGCAATAAATGACGGCTGCTTGTTGTCTATTAATATCTCTAAGTCGTCACGATGTGGACCGTAACTAGTATGTAGTCTAATTAAGTCTTTAGGCATGTTTTGTTCTAGTTTAGATAGCATTTGGCTTTCATAAGAGCCAAACCCGATATTTGATAAATACCTAAGTGATATTAGCTCTTTGCGGCCAGAAATGGCACCATAGACATCGCTTATATTATCACCTAGGTCTTTTATTAGTTCCGTGCGACACGCAGCTATAACCCCTCCTAAATGGCTTAAACGAACGTTCCATGGGAATATGTTTATTTTGTTAGCCGTGCCGCTTTTTAGAAGATAGTTTCTCTGTCTAAGTGTTTTAGAATAGTCGTTTCTGGTCTTTTTAAACCCTGGTTTAATATTATTGAGAATATTATCTAAATAATTGCGTCTTATTTCGGGAGATCCGGTAATAAGGTTTGTGTGGCTTGGTTCAAATAGAACCGTAGGTATTATTTGGTTTGATCCTAAACGATGGTATGTTTTTCCATCAATAATAAAGTCTTTTTTAAGGGGTTCTATTTTAACAACTCTTTTTGTGTTAAACGTGTCTAGATCTATTCTCGCCCACTTTTTGTGGTGCATAATTAATTCACTGTCTGGTGCTCGATACGATCTCCCGGAACATGCGACAAATAAAGCTTCTAGGAGATTGGTTTTACCACTTCCGTTAGGACCAATAATAATATTTACCCCGGGGCTAAAAGTAAAAAACGAATCTTTATGTGATCGGTATTGTTGAAGTCTTACTTCGGCGATCATTCAGTTTTCTAGCTCTTTAAGGGCATTATTACATGATGATAGTTAGGAGCTTTTGGATCATATAATAAGGTTGGTTCCAGCTTGCCATTAAAGCCAAAAACTACGTTCTCACCAGAAATTACATTTAGTGCGTCCAGGAGGTATCTAGAGTTTAGTGTTATATCACCTGAACCTTTAACTTTACCGTTTACTGTCGCTGTATTCTCTCCTAACTGAGAGGCTACGGAGTGGATATTTAGTGTATTTTTTTCCTCATTTAGCTCGATCGTAACACTACCTGCACTTTCTCTAGCGAAAAGAGCGGATACTTTAGTTACGTTTAATAGCTCATTTTTCTTAAGTTCAATTGTTGACGTAAATTTATTAGGGATTAGTTTTTGGTAGTCTGGGTAGTTTCCATTAACTAAACGGGTTGTGAGTTCACTTTCTCCGGTTTGAAATAATATTTGCTGATCGTCGTGTGTAACAACAACCTCACCATCATAATCACCTATAACCCTAAGCAGGTCATTTATAGCATTTGCTGGAACTAGTACAGATATGTCGTTGCTCGATTTTCCTATTTCTTTTTCTGCTAATCGGTAACTGTCGGTAGCTGCAATATATAGCTTCTTGTCTTTGGTGTGTATATATATACCAGTTAAAACCTGTCTAGTTTCGTCATTACTGGCAGCAAAAACAACCTGCTGTAATCCTTTTTTCAAAACTAGTGAGTTAATTTTCCAACTCTGTCCGTTGTTAATTAATGGCATAACAGGAAAATCATCAGCAATAATACCGTTCACTATGGAGTGGTATTGATCAGTGTTGATATCAAGCTTAGTACCGTTTAATTCTAAATCTATGACTCCTTGAGGTAGGCTATTTACAAATTCTTGCATTAGCTTTGATGGTACTGTTATCGCTCCTTCTTCTTGAATTTTCGCACCGATGTGATGAACAATTGCTATATCTAGATTTGTAGCTAATAAACTTAGCCGATTTTTAGTTGTTTTAATTAGCACGTTAGCTAGTATCGGAAGGGTATTGTGACTGTTAGCAATTCTTCCGACAGAAGAAAGGGCACGATTTAGGTTTTCTTGGGTTACTTGTAATTTCATATTCTAAAATTCCTCTCTAATTAACTATTAAACAAAAACAATATATTAATATATTTAGTTTTAATTATAGGGGGTGTGAAAAGTGTGTATAAAAACTTCTTTAGAGAAGTTAAAATAACCACAAAGACAGTGATTTTGGTGGTTATAAAATGTGTTAAATAAGTCTTAAGTTGCACAATAGACTGTAGAAAAAACAACTCCTTCCGTTTTTTATCAATAGTTTGTGCACAGAATTGGTAAGCATATAAACATATTTTAAACATCTTATTAGGCATATAACCGCTCCTTTATTTCAGATATAGCGCTTCTTAAAGAGGAATCTAGTTGTGCGGCTTTTTGGATCTTCTCTACCGAATGAATTGCAGTTGTGTGGTCTTTTCGACCTAGCTCGCGAGCTATTTTAGGAAAGCTTAAATGAAGTTCACTTCTAAGGATATACATAGCTATTTGTCTTGGAATTACTATATCTTTATCTCTTTTGGGACCAAGAATATCTTCTACAGGAACCTGAAAATGTTTAGCGGTACGTTCAATGATCTGTTTGGCAGAAAGGTGTTTTGGTCGATTATGGCTATTACCAAGAACACTCACCGCTATATCTACATTGGGTTCCAACGATCTCATTTCACAAAACGCCAGTAATTGATTTAGTGCACCTTCAAGCTCTCTAACATTTGTATTAATGTTGGTTGCTAAATAATCTACGACATCATTTGGCAGAAAAACGTCATTTGTTTGAGCTTTAATTTGGATTATTGCACAACGGGTTTCAAAGTCCGGGTTTTGCATGTCTATGCTCATTCCCCAGGCAAAACGACTTAATAGTCTTTCTTCGAGGGTTGGGATATCTTTCGGTAGCCTATCAGAACTAATAATTATTTGTTTATTGGCTTGGTGAAGGGAATTAAAGGTGTGAAAAAACTCTTCTTGAATTTTCTCTTTTCCGGCAATGAATTGAATATCGTCAACAATTAAAACATCAGCAGATCGGTAATGAGTAGCAAATTCGTTGGTTTTGCGAGTGCGTAACGACTCAACAAACTCCTGAACAAACTGTTCGGTAGTAATATAAAGAACCTTAAAGCCCGGATTGTTTCGCACTAGCTCATTACCAACAGCTTGAACTAAATGGGTTTTTCCTATACCAACTCCACCATAAAGAAATAAAGGATTATATTTATTGCCTGGCACTGCAGCAATAGATTGACAAGCGGCGAAAGCAAGCTCGTTAGCAGCACCAACGACAAAATTATCAAAACTATACCGCTCATTTAAACCCTGCCTGTATGCCTGAGATATAGAACTATTATTAGACATACGATTGGGTTCGATTTTTTCACTTAAAATCGGTTCAATTTCTAGATTCTTAGCCTCAGGGGCAACAATTTTGTATTCAATTCTGTTAGGTGTTATGCCATTGTTTTTTAGAGTTGTAATAAATATATCGTTAAACTTTTTCTCAAGTTGTTGTTTTATAAATATATTTGGCACACCGATAATAATTAGTTCGTCACTTTGTTGAACTAAGCTGGTGTTTTTAAACCAGGTCATATAGTTCGCTCGAGAAACCGACAATTCAATTTCTCCCAAAACCGCCTGCCACAAAGGACTAGTCATTTCTTTTTTACTCTCTGTTCTCTCTTGTGAAATTAAGTTTATTCCTAAAACCTAAGTTTTTCCACACCCAAAAATTTCTTCACTAACATATTCTACTAAACTGAGGTAAGTTTATGCACATGCGTTTTGGATATCTATAAAACTGTGGTTAAAGTTTGTTTGATAGTGGAAAACTTGCTAAGATTAGTGGGCTAAATATTGTTATTTTCACTAAAAAAGGAATTTTATGCCAAAGCGAACCTATCAACCAAAAAAACGACAACGATCTAAAGAACATGGCTTTCTGAAAAGAATGTCAACTAAAGACGGACGAAATATTTTGGCTCGTCGTCGACAAAAAGGACGTTCTCGACTTAGTGCCTAGGACCATAAGATTGTTCTATGCTTAGTAGACATAGCCGTTTCCATGGGCATAAATCACTCAACTTTGTTTATCGAAACGGAAAAAGCACGAGAGACCCTAGGGTTACACTACGTTATGTGGTAAACTCACGACAAGATTCTTGTCGTGTAGCTGTTGTGGTGTCTAAAAAAGTTAACAAGTCTGCTGTTAAACGCAACCGGATTAGACGTCGTATCTATGAAGTTGTAGCTAATGAAAAAATAAAAGGAAACTACGACCTTGTTTTTAGTGTTTATAATGATGAGCTAGGAAATATTAAGTTCGAAGAGCTAAGATCGACAATAAGAAATTTACTTATTAATGCAGGGGTAATTTAATAATCAACAATATATGGCTTAAATTAAGACCGAAACGTGACCTGTCTGCTATAGTATTTTAAGAGAAAGTATAGATTAACCTAGAAATATATGTTTACAACGATTGTAGTTAAGCCACTTTTCAACCTGTTGGTAGCTATTTATGCCCTAATACCAGGACATAATTTTGGTGTATCGGTGATTATTTTTACCTTAATAGTTCGTTTAGCGATGTGGCCTTTAGTAAAAAAACAACTACGTCAAGCTAAAGTGATGCGTGAACTCCAGCCAAAACTTAAGGAAATTAAAAAAAAGGCAGGTGGTGACAGACAAAAAGAATCATTAATGTTAATGGAGTTGTATAAAGAAAAAGGGGTTAATCCTATTGGATCAATTGGTATATTAATCCCCCAATTTATTATTCTTTTTGGACTTTATGATGCTTTGCGCCAGGTTGCATCTAACTCGAATACACTTATAACTCTATCTTATAGCAGCATACATAACTTACCTTGGATGCAGACCTTGTCGCATAATATTCATCTTTTTGACGATACGCTTTTTGGGGTGGTCAATTTAAGTAAAAGTGCAAACTCCAGTGCCGGTGTTTATTGGCCAGCGATGATTATTGTGCTAGCTAGTGCCATAGCCCAATATTTCCAAAGCAAACAATTGATGCCCTCCCAAAAAGACGCTCGTAAGTTGCGGGATATCCTTAAGGATGCGGGTAGTAGTGGTGAAAAAGCCGATCAATCAGAAATCAGCGCCTCGGTCGCTAAGAGCACTCGTTTCTTGTTACCAGTTATGATCTTTATAGTGACCGTAAACTTACCAGCAGCACTATCCTTATATTGGTTGGCTGGAGGAATTATTGCTTTTGGACAACAATGGTTGGTTCTACATAAAGATGAAGAAGAACTTGAGGCAATCGCCGACACGTCCAGTAGAGATCTAGCTAAAATTCCCGAAGGTCAAGTTGTCGAAGAGCCTGAGGGTGTCGCAAAAAAAAATAAAGCTAAGAACAAAAACACTTCCCAGAAGTCTAAACCTAAAAAAGGGAAAAAGAAGAAATGAATAAAGAAATTGACGAAGCTATTGTTTATGCTAAAAAATATCTTGAAGACCTACTATCTTTCTTTACTCTAAATCTTGATGTTTATGCAACTAGTGACGATGAGGTAATTCAACTCAGTGTACCAAGCACCCATTTGAATGGATTTTTAATCGGGCAAAAAGGAGAGAATATGCGATCATTGCAATATTTAACCTCTACTGCTCTAAAAAACAACGGATATGACTATAACAGGGTTAATGTTGATATAGCTGACTACAAGAAGCAACGTGCCGATCGACTGAAGGTTAGGGCAGAAGAGTGGATTGATAAGGTCAAGAAAGACAAACAACCACTAGAACTAGAACCAATGAATGCTGCCGATCGTAGGGTACTACACCAACTTGCGGCTGAACATGGTCTAAAGAGTGAATCTGCCGGTAATGGCCGCGAGCGACATATTATCCTGGACTACCAAGACTAAATAGTTTTCATATATCTTTCAAGGGTTTGCTTGGTCATTCTTTCCTAAGAATATTGTTTTCTTGCCTATGATCATTCCTAAGTGCATTAGAAGTTTTGATGTGATATAGTTTCTATACACAAGGCCTATGAGAAAAGTAAAAATTTTAGTAAGAACCTCTGCTAAGGTTGCCCGAAAAATAGTTCGAGGTGATTTAAGCTACAAAGATAAAAATATTATCGAATTAACCAACGCCCTCGTTAAACTATTAGTTGAGTCCGGACCGAAAAACACACTGGTTCGTATTAAAAAAGAAATTCTTTCAATAGATAAAACACTCGGTAACAACTTAGTATTTCCAAACGGTTTAATTACAGGTGTGAGTAAAGATGCTATAAAAAAATGGTATAAGACTAGCCATCACCTAACCACAATCGTAATACCAAGCTACAATGATTTTGAATTACTGAAGCCATGCATAGAAAGTATTAAAAAAACCGTAGACAAGGATAAAGTTAATGTCGTAGTTGTTGATGATTACTGCAAGCCAAGCTTTAGGAAACAACTAAAAACAATTGAAGACGAACAGATTAAGGTTATATATAGAAAAACCAACGGAGGGTTTGCAAAAGCCGTCAATACAGGGCTTAAGGCAGTAAACAAAAATAGAGACGTGGTGCTTCTAAATAGCGATACAATAGCACATGATGGATGGCTGGAGGCTTTACAGTACGGTGCTTACGAATTTGGTGTTGATACAGGGATTGTAGGGCCAAAGCTTCTCTATCCTGATGGAAGAATTCAAAGCGCTGGTTCCTATAGGAACACGGAATCGCCCAAATGGTTCGATCATTATTATCGTTTCCAAGATAAAAATTACGGTCCTGCTAATATTCCGCAATACTGCTTGGCGGTAACAGGAGCTTGTATGTATATAAAAAGAGGGTTCATGGAGCATGTCGGAATTCTTGATGAGAAATTCTCTTTTGCTTTTGAAGACGTAGATTTATGTTTAAGGGGGTGGGAAGAAGGCTATAGGTCTTTGTATTTTCCTGCAGCAACGTTGACCCATGTTGAATCGGCAACTAGACCCAAAAACAAAAACATATCGGAAAAAGAAAAACGTTCAATTGAATATTTCTGGGAAAAATGGAGTAAATGGTTTGACAACAGAAATGTATACGATTCACAAGGAAAATTGAGGATTATATTTGTTCTGCAATCAATGGGTATGAGCGGAGGAATAAGATCAATATTTGAGATATCCAACATGCTTTCTAAAAGAGACTTTAGTGTCGAAATATGGGGATTAGATTCCAAAAATAGACCTTGGGATATATCTGATAAGGTAAAAATAAGGACATTTAAGGACTACGAACGTCTAACCGCAGCCCTGTCAAAAGAAGAAGCCATTAAAGTCGCTACTTGGTGGGAAACTTCTCATCCTGTTTGGTTAGCCTCGGTCACAAAAGGGATACCAGTATATTTTATTCAGGAAATCGAAACCTGGTTTTATCCAAAAGACATAGTGTCTCAGTCGACAGTATTATCTTGCTATAGAAAAGAATTTAATAATTTAACAGAATCTAGTTATAACCAAAAAGAACTGAAAGAGATGGGTTTATTGTCAACACTAATACCATTGGGATTTGACCAAGACACATATAAGCCTCTAAATATTAAACGAGACACAAAAACTTTACTGGCAGTAGGAAGGAGCTTCTTTCAGAAGAATTTTAAACTTACGTTTGATGCCTGGAAAACACTTGGTGATAAAAGACCAAACATGGTTCTTTTTGGAATAGAACCGGAAATAGCCAAACAAGATGCAAGAATTAAATATATAACAAGACCAACAAATAAAGAGGTTAACGAGCTGTATAACAAAGCTACGGTTTTCGTGCAGACATCAAAGCACGAAGGCTATTGTCTTCCGATATTAGAAGCGATGGCAACAGGATGCCCTGTCATATGTACTGACGCACATGGCAACAGAGACTTTTGTGTTAAAGATAAAAACTGTTTGATGGTAGAGCAAGGCGACATTGAAGGCCTAGCTAGAACCATAAACGACTTGATTGCCAATAAAGACTTGCAAGCTAAGTTATCTAAAGAGGCACTTAATACTGCCGAAAACTTCAAATGGGAAGTTGTAATCAACAGATTTGAAAAGTACTACAAAGAACTGGCGGCTAGCAAAAAATGACAGAGTTAATTAAAAACTACTTTAAACCTAGCAACATTTCATTAATAAGGGAGTTGGTGGCAAGTGATTTTAAACTACGCTACCAAGGCTCTGTGCTTGGATATCTTTGGTCTCTACTTAGGCCATTATTTATGTTCGGCGTGCTGTATATTGTATTTACTCATGTTATTAGAGTTGGAGATAAAGTACCGTACTATCCCTCATACCTCCTATTAGGTTTAGTATTATGGACGTTTTTTATTGAATCGACGGTTGGAGGTATGAATGCTATTACAGGTCACGGTGACATGATTAGAAAGGTCAGCATCCCAAAATATCTAATAGTAATAAGCACCATGCTATCAGCCTTTGTTAACTTTAGCCTTAATATGGTTGTGGTGTTGATTTTTATGATTTTTGGGCACGTACCTTTTACGCTTACCATATTACTTGCACCGCTAGTAATCATAGAGCTTATGATTTTCAATTTAGTTATATCTTTCTTGCTTTCAGCCCTATATGTTAAATTCAGGGATCTCAGTCATATATGGGATGTAGTTTTGCAGGCGCTTTTCTACGCCGCTCCTATAATCTATTCTTTGGCAATTGTTCCAAAGAGTATTATAAAAATAGATGCTATCGATCCTATGACTCAGATATTTCAGGATATGCGTTACTTAATGATTACTAAAAAAACACTTACATCGGAAGGAGTTTTTCACTCTTTAGTTGGACTAATAATACCTTTGGTCATAATTGCTGCGATTGGATTATTTTCAGTCTGGTACTTTAAGAAAAGTTCTCCTAAATTTGCCGAGGATCTTTAAAGAATGAAGAAAAATAATAAAGACATAGCTTTATCTATAAAAGGTATATATAAAGACTTTTTATTGCCCCATGAAAGAAAAAACTCTTTAAAAGAATATGCTTTGCATTTTTCTAAACCATCTTACGAAAAACAGCATGCACTGGAGGATATATCTTTCGAGGTTCAAAGAGGGGAGTTTTTTGGCATTGTAGGCCGAAACGGTAGCGGTAAAAGTACTCTACTTAAGATCATAGGTGGTATTTATCAACCAACCAAAGGATCTATAAATGTTAATGGTACATTGACTCCATTTATTGAGCTAGGTATAGGATTTAATCCTGAGCTATCCGGACGAGACAACGTATATCTAAATGGCGCAATACTTGGGCTGACAAGAAAAGAAACACAAAATAAATACCAAGAAATAGTAGGCTTCGCTGAACTAGAGAATTTTATGGACCAAAAGCTCAAGAACTATTCGTCAGGTATGAGCGTTAGGCTTGCTTTTTCTATTGCAATGCAAGCACATAATGACATTCTCTTAATTGATGAAGTTTTGGCTGTCGGCGATGAAAGATTTCAGCGCAAAAGCCTTGAGGTTTTTGAACAAATAAAAAAAGAAAAAAAGAAAACAGTTATTTTTGTTAGCCACGATATGCAGACTATTCAGCAATTCTGTGACAGGGCAATGGTTATTCATGATAGCAAACTTCATTTCATAGGAGATTCGGCAAGAGCAGCTATGGAGTATAAAAAACTTAACTTTCCTGATACCGTTCAAGAAATAACCTCAGATGAATATGATTCATCAAGAAAAGATCAAAGACAAGGAACTGGACGGGCAAGAATTACTAAGTACGAGGTACTAGACGAAAAGGGTAAACAGGATAATATTATTAGTTTTGGCAAAAGTTTTTCCATAAAGTTTCATTATGAAACATATGAAGATCTAGATAATTTAGTTTTTGGTGTGTCCATAAAAGATAAAGACGGTAAAGCCATCTATGGTCCAAACACTAAAGAAACTAATGAAAAAATCAACTTTAAAAAAGGTGAACATGTGGTCACTATGACAGTAAATGAAAACGTTATATCTCCGGGAGTTTATGTAATAGAGGCGGGTTTATTTGATGAAACACAGACAATCTGTCATGACTATGTTAAAATTAAAAATGCAATAACTTTTGTTGGATTGGAAAGGCATGGCTATGTTTACGTTCAACCCAAGTGGACAATTGAGTGATCTAACGGAAACAATTTTTGACCTTGATAAATACAGCGATTTAGATCCGACTTTCGTAAGCCGCTATTTAGTCCAAGCTTCGATACTTAAAGCCTATAAAGCCAGTAATAAAATAGAAAAATTACGCATTTTAGATGTTGGTGGCGCAGGATCACTCATCAAGGAATTCATAGATGTAAATTTGTATATTATAGACCCTAAGCCTAACGATAATAATGATAAAAATTATACCGTCGGAAACGCGCTAAACATGCCTTTTAGTGACAATGAGTTTGATGCTGTAATAACGTGCGATGTGTTAGAACATATAAAAAAAGAAGACAGGGGCCAATTTATAAAAGAATGTTGTAGAGTTAGTAAAGAGCTTGTTGTTATTGCGGCACCATTTAATCTTACGGGCGTAAGGCTAGCCGAAATATCTGCCAATAATTTCTATAAAAAACTGACAGGTGAAAATCATGTTTGGCTTCAAGAACATCTTCAAGATGAACTACCAGAACTTTATCAAACTAAAAAACAACTAGCCGAACTAGATATGAGTAATGGTCATTTTTCTCATACATCGCTAGACTACTGGCAATTGTTAACCAGGATTAGTTTTTTTATGGGGCTAAAAACCAAAGAGCCCATTCTAGCCAATGACATAAAAAGCATAAACAGTTTTTATTTAGATAAAATAATGACCAAAGACTTTTCTGTAACTGGGTACAGGAGCTTTATTGTTGCAAATAAAAAAGACAGAGTAAGTATTAAAAAAGAAAACGACAGGTATGAGCCAGAACTGGAAAATGTTTTTGCTTTATTATCGGAAACAATACTGGATTTGATATGAAGAAGACAATCCAGCATATAAAATCTTATTCTCCGGTAGTAAAAAAAGAGAGTCACGATAGGTTAAGAGATCAACTAGCTTTTTTCACTGATAGAACAATAAATCTTGAAGCACAAAATAAAGAATGGGCAAAAGAGGTTAGGGAGCTAAGGCTTGAGATACAGAGAATAAAAGAGTATGAGAAATGGATAATTTTTAATTACCCAAAGAAAGAAGAAATAAGGACTCAACAAGATAACTCGCAAAACTTTAAATACAGACCTTTAATATCCATAATTCTGCCTGTTTACAACACAAATCCTGAATACCTAAGAGTTTGCATAGAGTCGGTGATTAACCAAAGTTATTTTAACTGGGAGTTATGTATAAATGACGATGCTTCTACAAAAAAGGAAACAATAGAGGTTCTAAAAGAATATTCAATAAACCCTAAAATAAAACTAAGTGTATCTGAAAAAAATGGACACATTAGCGTTGCCAGCAATGAAGCTATAAGTATGGCAGAGGGGGAATTTATTGCTCTCTTGGACCATGACGATTTTCTCTGGCCAAACGCTCTATACGAAGCGGTTAAGTTATTACAGGTACACCCGGACGCAGATTTAATCTATAGCGATGAAGATAAAATTGATGATGATGCTAATAATTTTCTACACTTTTCCCCATATTTTAAGCCGGATTGGAGCCCACATCTGCTAGAGTGCATTAATTATATTGCTCATTTTTCGGTTTTAAGGACTAAGCTTGTTCGTAAGGTAGGGGGTTTCGATCGCACATTGGTTGGAGCCCAGGATTGGGACTTATTCCTGAGACTGACAGAGCAAACCAACAAAATATACCACGTACCTACCATTCTTTATAGCTGGCGGGCTCATGATCTGTCTACGTCAAAAGACATGGCAGTGAAATCTTATGCAAAGAAGAACCAAACTAGGGCTATAAGGTTACACCTAAATAGGATAGGAACTAACAACTATCAATTTATTGACGATATTGACCATGGCGGTATTTATGTAATCTATAAGCCGAAGAAGGAATTCAAGGTATCTATAGTAATTCCAACAAAAAATAAAAAAGCTTATCTAGAAAGATGCCTCAGCAGCATAATCAATAAATCTACTTACTCTAACTATGAAATACTAATAGTAGATACGGGATCAAAAGAGCAAGAAACCAAAGATTATTATGAACATCTAAAGGTAGCTCATTCTAAAAGAATTCGTATAGTTTACTGGAAACACTCCCCCTTTAATTATTCAGAGGCCTGTAATTTTGGTGCAAAGAGAGCAAAAGGGGAATATTTGATTATGCTTAATAACGATACAGAAGTTATTACACCGAACTGGATACAGTACATGTTAGGCTATGCACAACAAGACAAAATTGGTGCAGTTGGAGTAAGACTACTATACCCAGAAGCAGATCAAATACAGCATAGCGGGGTAACTATAGGTATTGGTGCAGAAAAACCCGTAGCTGGCCATCCTGGTTTGGGAATAGACGATCATTCTTGGGATCACGTATCTTCTACATATATAAATACCGTAAGGGACGTAACTGCTGTAACGGCAGCGTGTCTTATGGTTTCTAGAGATAAGTTTTTTCAAATTAATGGTTTTGCCCCAGAACTTAGGGTAACATTTAATGATGTAGACTTAAATTTACGTTTAATGGATTTTGGCTACACCAATATATACCTTCCTTTTGTAAAACTTTATCATCACGAATCTATATCTGTAGGGCGCGCATTCCAAGACAGAGATATGAAAGAACTACAAGAAGCCTCTATGTTAATGAGAAAAAAGTGGAGTGGAGTAATCGATAAAGACCCATTTTACAACAAAAACTTCTATAAACTAAGCTCTAATTTTGGCTTAGACATCTATACGAAAAAAAATAAAAGTATATAATTATACAATCAGGATAAGCATTATTTATATAGGTAATGAAAAATAAAAAACTAATAATATTCATAAGTATAATTATTACTGCTATTGCATTAGCGGGTTTCATGTATTTATCGACAACCTCAAAGAAAACTAGCTACAATTCTGGATCTTCTAGTACTACAGCTCAGATACCTTCGAAGATTTCACCACAAAAAAATCAGTCAAACAGTAGTCAAACAGCAAATCAGACAAATAACACATCGATTAATAATTCATCGCAAACAAGTGCAACCCTAACTACTCCAACAGGTAATTTTGTAAGCAACCACAACCCCAATAGTAGTGATCCGCGCCAACTTAATGAAATATCCGTATGTTATACGACACCCGGAGCTTATTGTAATATTCAATTTAATAGCGGTAATTCAACAATTTCTTTAGGCGAACAACTGGTTGGCTCTAGTGGCAGCGTAACTTGGAATTGGAATATTAATAATATTGGGCTCTATCAGGGAAAATGGACTATAACGGCCGTAGCAACTCTAAATGGTCAAAGTAAAAAAGCGGTAGATCAAATTCCGCTGACAATTCAATAGGATGAAGAAACTAGAAAAAATATTATTACTACCTATACTCGTTTTTTCTATAACTGCATTGCTTAGTGTTTATTTTATAAATCCAGCAAGTGCCCAATTCGATCCTAATAATCTTATTGATGACAGTGTATTTAGCAACTATAATTCTATGTCTGCTGCAAGCATAGACTCATTTTTAAATAATAATTTCCCAAGCAGTTGCATAAGTACTAATAACGGTTTTTCAGCACCAACCCCTACTGGTTATTCGCCCTCTACTGGATTTACTTTTGGAACTGATACATCGGCCGGTAATATAATTTACGATGCCGCCCAGGCTTATCAGATAAATCCACAAGTGATTCTAGCTACCTTAGAAAAAGAACAGACTCTAGTTTCAGGATCAACTGGTTGTTCTACATTGCAATATACCGGAGCTATGGGAAATGATTGTCCAGATGGTGGAACAACATACAACTATAGTGGTTTTGAACTTTATAGCATTAATGGCACTCCAGTGGATAGCGTATCAGGAACTTGCGTAGACAATCAGGCATCGGCTGGTTTTTCTGAGCAGGTAATATCTGCTGCTTGGAAACTAAAATTTATGCAGGAAAGGTCAGATGGAAATGTTAACTGGGCCATTGTTAATTCCCAATGGGATAACTTGGATGACCCATCTACATGTTTTTATCCATACATGACATCTGGCTATCGCCAAGGTGCAGAAACAGGAACTACGGCTTGCACAACTCCAACTTACTATGATGGTTATGCAACTATAGACGGAACATCAGTATTTATTAGTAATGGAGCGACCGGTGCTCTTTATACCTATACGCCGCATTTGCCAGGAAATGAAAACTTTGTAAATATCTTTACGCAATGGTTCGGTCCAACTACAGGTGAAGGGTATACATTGGCTACCTCTTATGATTCCAATGGTGACTCAAGACAATGGGTTATATACCACGGAATGAGACAATTAGTTCCAGATACTCAGACTCTAGTAGCTTGGGGGCTTCAAAACGTGCAGTTAATGCAGTGGTCTGGCACGTATCTAGGCTCTTTTCCAATTAACCCATTACCATTAACTAGACTAATGAGGCCCGATGGTTCACTAAATGTTTATTTTGTCGATAGCGGTAAGGCCTATTTGATTCCAAACCCACAAATGCTTAATGCTTGGAATTTTAATCCAGCAGCAATTAATGATGTTAGTACGTATCTTGCTCAACTTCCTGTATATTCGGGTGATCTTACGTATTCAGTCCAAAGCTCTGTAGCTGGTAGTAATGTCTATATGGTAGATGGAGGTTCCATTAGGCCATATGCTTCATCTAATATCCAGGCTGCCTGGGAGGGAGATAATGCCGGTGTTACTACGCTATCATCAGATTATATAAGCGCGATGGGCCAGGGTTCGGAGATTACCAGCAATAAAATTAGCGACGGGACCCAAACATATCTTGTAGACAATGGACAAAAGCTGCCCGCCACAAGTCAGGTTGCACAACTCTATCCTGGTTCTATAACCTCTGTATCCTCGGCTACTATTAACAGATTGAATACGGGTCAACAGGCAAGCCAATTTATCGTACAATACGGGTCAACAGGCGTATATTTAGTTGATAATTCAACTAAATACGGTATTCCGACTCCCAGTATTCTGTCCGCCTGGGCAGGCAATACTAACCCAAATGTTACCTATGTTGACCAAGGTTTCCTGAATTTACTAAATACAGGCAGCATGCTTAATACAGACGAAGCCAACTCTAACGGCCAAATATATCTAATGAATGGTACAAATGCACTTCCGATTCCTTCCTCGCTTGATGCTACATACAACACACCTAATGGGACTTTTAGTGTTAGCAGTGCTCTTATGTCTATGTACGCAAGCAGCTCCACGGCTACTTATATATTGAAAGCTTTTAATTCACCTACGGTATACGTGTTGGACAACGGAACACTACACCCGATATTCTCTCCAAATGATCTTCAGCTTTGGGATAACGAAAATACAAACAATATTACCAGCGTTAATTCAATTGCGCTAAGTCAGTTTAATGTTGGCTATCCCATAGGTAGCTTTATAACCGATAACACAAATAATTATCTTATAGCTAATGGTGCAAAAAGGCTGGTATCTAACCAAGTTGCAACTAATTGGGGACTGGCTAACCCAGTATATATAAGCGACAATACTCTAAATAATATTCCAACAGGGAGCAATCTTAATGATCATTTTCAATTTGATGGTAACTACTATATGGTTTCAGGTGGTGTGGCCTACATGACGGTCGATCCAAATATAGCGAGCGAATGGGGTATTGGTAGCGGTTCACCTGTTCTTGATCCAGCTGCAGTAAACGAATATCTTCAACTAAACATGCTAACTCGTTTTGTTCGTTCAAGTCTTCCAGGTGACACAAGATTGTTTATAGCCAATAATGGAGTTTTGTACTACCTATCTCCTTACCAGGCAAGTAACTTAGGTTTAGTTGCTGGAATGCCTATGGCTGCAGTGAATCCAGGGTTAATTACACCTAATATAACTGACTGGACGGCTGTTATGGTGCAAGATGCCAGTGGCAAAGATTATGTTATTAATGCTGGGCAAAAGATGTTATTTCCAAACCAGGGAACCATAAACTATTGGACTAACGATGGCACCTATACACCACCTGTAGTTACGAACGGCTTCCTAAATCTTTTACCGACTAGCACTAACACTATAGAGAGGGGAATCATAGGCAGTTCTCCTGCTGCATACGATGTTCTCGGTGGCGTAAAACACTGGATATTATCCCCGACAACCGAATCCTTGTACGCACCAATTCAGCCTGTAAGTGACTCTTTAATTAATAGTCTGCCTAGTGGTTATGACCTGTAGATTTTAGCAAACATTTATAATAGTTATTAACAAGTTGTCGTAAGAATGACAAAATTTAATCAGTATGATATAGCCCAGGAGTTATTAATTGTAGTCGGGGATTTGTGGCAAGTCAGTACCACTGAGCAAGCAGTAATTTGGCAAGAAATGTTTGCAACTCGGCATAAGTGCTAAGAAAACTTCATCAGGGAAATAACGGATTGAATGGACCCTAAGCAACATAAGAGAATAGTTGTGATATGTCCACGGCAGGCTCAGAGGTGCCTACTACCAGCTAAACAAACTAATTCATCATAACCAGCTATTCACCTACCTAGATGGAAAACTACTAGAGGAAGTCGGGCGACCAATACCTAGAACAACCAACTATATTGAGGGCGACATTAACTCTCAGCTAAAAGAAAAGCTTAAACCGCACCGAGACTTAAGCCAGACTCATCAACAGTGCTCAGTGTATTGGTGTTTCTACAGCCGAACTAGAGACTAAAAATACCCAACAAAATATCCTATAGTTTAAGTTTCTTAAATTATGCTAGCAGTGACCTGTCTACCAAACCAAAGGGGTTGCCCCAGGAAAACCATACTGGAATTCTTGGTTGGGTGCACCGCCAGTATTACTGTCTCTTAATGCCCAAGTACCATTTGAACTAACTGACCCTATTGTGGTTATACCATTTCCCAGCCAATCTCCGACAACTGGGTAGCCAGGCGTGAATCCATAATTAAATGATATATCTGCAGGGCCTCCACTATTGGTATTTCTTAAGTACCAATTATTACCACTCGTTACAACACCAATTGAGTCATAACCTTTACCGGTCCAGTCACCCACAACAGGTGTAGATCCGTATGGACCAAATTGAAAAGGCGTTATATCTGGTGCTCCTGCACTGTTAGAGTTTCTTAAGTACCAAGTATTATTTGCTGTCACTACGCCTACAGTATCTATCCCATCTCCATTCCAGTCGCCACAAACGGGCTTATCTCCAGGTGATCCGTAGTTAAACGTTAGATCTGCAGTGCCTGTAGTGTAGCTAGCTCTCATATACCAAGTTCCGCCCGAGTAGATGACTGGAAGTTTAACACCAGGTTGATTAGGGTCCCAGGCGCATAGTAGTTCATAGGTAGGGAATCCATAGCCAAATGTTTTATCTGCCGCACCTGAAATTAGGTAGTCCTTTAGGAACCAGGTTGCCCCATTAGTTAAGGCTGGCTTGGATGCGTTAACAACAACACACTTAGAGAATTCAGATGTTTCTGCCGGGGTAGAACCTATCATGTATGTAGCCGTAGCAGTAACATAGCTATTACCCGGTATAATTTGTGAAGTTTTAAACCCAAAGGAAGTGTTACCAAATTGATCAGTTGATACTTGTTCAGAACCTATATAATTTTGTCCTTGACCATAATTTCTAGGTGGTCCTGCCGTACAACCACTGCTGTAGAAAAACTGCAACTGAAAGCTAGAGTTAGGTATTGAATTTAATTCTCCGCCAATTACTGTAGAGGAAGCGGTGGTGTTAGCGGCGTATACATTAGGAAAGTTTTGTAACTGATTAGCTCCGGAGTGTGGACCACCTGGGGTATTGAGCGTTACCGATCCGGTATCCCCAAGGTCTATGCCTAGGATACCATTAGCATCGATAGAGTTGTTTAAGATGGCCGTATCTATGCCGGCTGCTACTGCTACGCCACTGGCCGTATTACCAAAGCCCAACATACCAATTGTGTTTTGATCAATTCTATTCCCAGTAGAATCTGAACCAGCGACAATAATACCATTACCACCATTGCTTGCAATATAGTTTTCTCCGGAAGTAGTGCCGTTTCCAATAAGGATGTTTGGAGTATTAAGAATACCAATGCCATCAATAGTGTTACCTATTGCGCCAGTACCACTGGCATTAAGACCTATATAGTTTCCTAAAATTTGGTGTCCATAACTCTCGGGGTCGGTAATAAATATTCCATTCTGCCCGTTGCCGGATATTAAGTTGCAGGCTCCGTTACATCCATAGCCCGGGGTTGTTCCATCAGTTCCGCCAATAATATCGTTGTTTGCGCCAAGATCACCTGGCGACTCGCCTATTCCAATACCCATCTTAGAGTTGCCGACACCGCCAGTACCTGCAGCGTTGGTGCCTATGTAGTTACCTTCTACTTTATTGCCAGTGGCTGCCGATCCAGTTAAAAATACTCCAGCTCCACCATTGCCCGAGAATACATTTCTTGATGACGGGGAGGTGCCCCCGGCAGTATTATTAGCAGTTTCATTAATCTCTAATCCTATGTTTACGTTACCAATACTTCCCGATCCACTTACATCAGTTCCAACATAGTTACCTTCAACTACACTGCCCGATACTCCCGTGTGCCAAAGACCCATTCCATTAGCTCCGTTACCCGAAACTAGATTACAAGCTCCAGTACAACTGCCTCCTGGTGAAGTACCCGCTGTTCCACCTATAACAGTGTTTTGTATAGTGCCACCACCAGCATCGTTAACCAAAATACCATCAGCTCCGTTGCCAATACTACCCGTTCCGCTTTCATTTACGCCTACATAGTTTCCTTCAACTGTATTATTAGAAGCTGTTCCACCATTTTGTGCAGTAATATCTATGCCATTTTGAGAGTTTCCAGCAACAATATTTCTGTCTGCCGGGCTAGTTCCACCTATCAGATTACCGGAAGCGCTTGCAGCCGAAGTGCCGGAAAATATTCCAATTCCATCACCACCGTTACCTTCGTTTACAGTGCCTGTAGGGTCGGTACCTATGTAATCGTTCTGAACTGTAACATTACTAGTGTCAATAAATATGCCTTGATCACTAAATTTATTGATAATTAGTCCCTTAAGTATGCTTCCTTGACCACTACCAGTTACATATAGACCAATGGCACCTGATCCGGCACCAATTCCACTTATTTCCACCAAAGGCGAACCGTCGTAACCGAGCTGACTGGTGCCGTCGACGGTAACAGTATTAGTGATAGCGGGCAAGGGAGAAGTAGGAATAATCTGAACTAGACCACTACCTATGTCAAAATTAATAGTATTATTGCCCGGAGTACTATTTGAATCAATAATGGCCTGTCTTAATGAACCAGAACCACTGTCATTAGTGTTGGTTACTGTAAAGGTGGTGCTTGCACTTGCTATTGAGGTGGTTGCATATAGTGACAATACAAGAACTGCAGAGATGATTATTGGCGCGCCAGGAATTAAACCCTTATGAATATATTTTTTTAGCATAAGCTAGTTAAATGATAACAAAAAACGAAAAACTTTTCATATAATT
>JAJZKM010000018.1 GCA_021804085.1 bacterium
GATTGGTTGATTTGGTATAACACAGAACGGCCTCATTGGACTCTTAGATTAAAAAGCCCCATGAAAGCAATGCTAGATGGGTTACAATTAGAAGGACGGCAGTCCAATATGTTATGGACGGATACACAATATAGACATAATGTAATGTTGGAATTATTATATAGCCATGCATGAATTATCAAGTTCTAATCAGCCTGACACAAATAATCTTAGAAATAATCTTGATGAAATTTTTTCAGAAGCCAATTCACACATTAACGACTATACCCTACGAAAATATCTAGTGGCAAAAAGTATTATAAGAATTTTTGAGATAAAAAATTTACCCAAAGAGGCTGCAAAAGCAGCAACCGAGGACTTGAATGTTCACTCTGAAAGTTCATCAATTTCGTTTAATAGACATCAGCTTTTGCTTACACTATTTGGTTATGAAAAAATTATCCAAGACAATGTCAGTCTTTCGGTATTATCTGCAAATAGCAAATCATCTCCTCGAGTAGTCTATTCTTGTTATCTGGACATGAAAAGATTTAGTCCAATCAACTATGACAAACGGCTATTTACTGTAGCTCAGTTATGCCTAGAATGCGCTTCTAGCAAACACGGATCTGATAAAAACGAAGATAATTTTCATAATAATTAACCAACAATTTTGGATTAATAATATACGGCTTTTAATAATATTTAAGGTGATTCGTTAGAATTTGCCTTGTGCGTGAAATCAGCTAAAACTCTAGATAAAGATGATTAATCTAAAGCACAGTGTTGTATGAACTCGTCTTCTTTTGCGCCAATCCACTCCGTATGTCCGCTATTTAGTTCTGGATTATTAATCAATGCCGTAATTCGCTGACCAATTGATTCAGCAGAAACAACGTTATTAATACAGTCTTGTTCTTCTGCAAATCTAGGATACTTTCTTATGGAAACGTCACCCACATAAGTTCCCGTTACCAAACCTGCAGTTACAACTATAAGTCAACTCCCAACCCCCTTTAACATTTCTGATCTATCTCTTTGCGCGAGTTCACCCTGCTTTTTACTAGAGGCAATTGGCTCATAATCAAATGGAGGTAGTTTTACTTCACCATATTTATGCGACCAATGACTTGTCAGGTAGACTACACTTGATCCTTCATCTAAACAATCAACAAGAGATTCAATAAGGTCAACCTTAGCGTCCCTATTTACTCTATTAGGATATTCTAAATCAGTTTTTGTTTTTTCTTTTTATAGTCCACCCGCAGCGTTTAGGATAATGGCATTTAAAGGACGCCAATTTTCAAGTACTGATTTAATATTCTGCCGACCAACTTCTTCTGTAATATCACCCTGAACAAGTATCGCCTCCCGGCCCAAACTTTTTATGATTTTGACAACCTCGTTTGCTTTTTTGCTTTGTTATTGTAACCCAGAGCAATGTCGTATCCATCATTGGCTAAAGATTTGGCGATTTCAGCACCAATACCTCTGGATGCGCCTGTAATAAACGCCGATTTTGGAGAATGAATTCTTGCACTAGATAATATACACCATTTGACTAAAATAAAATGTACGATAGCTCATTAGTTATTGCAAGTTTATGCTCTTAATTAGTTGCTGGATCCGCATTTACGCGTAAATATTCCACTACATTCTTAGCTGTATATTCTTTTCCATATATTTCAACCAAATTAGAAACTACCTCTTGTAAAGTATCACCAGCAGTAATTATAGGCTTTTCCGTGGTACCATCCTTGCGAGATTGTCCAAAACCAATTGTTGATAATAGGCCATTACACAAGCATTTCTTTCCCACCGTATCCGCTTCGTCGCCTCCTTTTTTCACATAATCTTCTACCGGTTCAGCAGGACAGCGATAAATCAGTTTTTTCCCATCCTTAGACAAATATGGCTTACGTAAAAAGCCTAGATCACATACTCTTTTGCGCTCTTCATAAACCGTATTTTCAGATAATGTGTCTTTTTGTTCGACTATTTTAAACGGATAGCCAGTTGGTGATGCATTAAAAGAAGTTGTCACTTCAACACTCCCTGAAACAACCTGATCTATAATCTTACTTTTTATAGCCGGGTCAATACCGGAATCTCTACACATTGCAAACGCAGTACCAACTTGTATTCCTTGTGCACCCATCTTCTTTGCGTCCGCAATTACCCCTGGGTAATCCTTCTTACCAGCCAACCAGTATGGCATCCCAAGTTCATTAATCTTATTCAGATCTACTTGATCAATCTCAGTGTAATTCATTCCTTTACGTGGTGGTGCATTATGTCCGCCCGCTACCGGACCCTCGATAACAAATCCTGACGGAGGAAAATCTAATCGAGATAGGTACTTAGCTAACGTATCTGAAGATACTATGGCCAAGAAATCCGGCTTTTTTAATTTTATATTGCCATCAGAAGGGCGGTATTGACTGGGGTTAAATTCTACATAAAATTTTTGGTCTGATTCAGGGACATTCAAATCAATCTTAACATCCTGACCAAGTGCTAGTTTAGCAAGAGCATCTGGTATATTTCTTGGTATTCCAGCTCCCATAATAATACAGTCAACATTAGCTAGCATAGCTCCATAAAGAGCACTCAGAGTAGTATTTTTTAAATCGGTTAAAAGATTCATCGCTACAGGACCAGGACTATCACTCCTTTCAGAAGCTATATGTTTTGCTAACCATACTTCAGCAAATGCTCCTACCATATTAAGGATCAGAGCAATACCACTACTATCCGCATTAAACATTGGCACAGTTTTGTATGGCTCATTTTCACAACGACCCTTTTCCGAATAATATCTTTCTATAATTAATTCAGATATTCTAGGAATAGGAAACTTATCTAAAGCTTTTCTAATATCCCCATTAGTGTCTCCATCCTGTAGTCGGCGTGCAATCAAAGGCCCGATAACAGTTCCAGAAACAACTCCCATGCATTTTTTACCTTCTGAAGCCACCGCGCCTGCAAGCTTGTACCACGAAACACCAATGCCCATGCCGCCCTGAATTAAATCTACGTCTAGGATATTTTCATGCCCATATGCTTCGACACTCATATTAAAATAGAGTATATGAATTAAAAAGACATATGTCTACATGCATACTAGGAACATAATTTTTGCTACCATTCAATAAGTAACATCATTAGTTCTCGATAAAACAAAAAACAATATGAGTTATATAGTTATTTTCATCGTAATCTATCATTATTAATAAATATTTGAATTAAATTAATTAACAGGCAAGCTGATGAATATGAAACATACTACAAGTTTAGATCAAATACTAAAGACATGCTTTCTGAATCTAAAAAATCCTTAAAAAGGATACGCAAAACGATATAATCGTGCCATCTAGAGGACTTTATTCGCATGAAGTGCTATAGGATAGTTGCTTTATAGCAATCGGACTAAGTAACTATGATATTAACCAGGCCAAAAAGCAGGTGTTATCTTTTCTTGACTCATCATGGAGCAACGGCATGATACCTCACATCATATTTAATTCAGAAACAAAATACTCGATAGACAGAAAAATTTGGCGCAGTAAAATATCTCCTCCGGCTCCTAAAAATAAGTCTACTAGTGGAATAACCCAACCACCAATGCTTGCTGAAGCTATAGTGCATATTGGGAAAAAACTAAATAAGGCTGATCGTATTAAATGGTATAACCAAATATTTCCAAAAATAGTTGCTTATCACGGCTGGATTTATCGAGAGAGAGACTTTAAAAAATGCGGTCTAGCTACACTAGTTCATCCCTGGGAATATGGTCTCGATAACACCCCGCCATGGATGGATTTATTCAATCATCAAACAAATCCTTGGTTTATAAGTTTAATGTCTTATCTAAAGATTGATAAAATTGTTGATCATATTCGGTTTGACGCAAAATACGTAGATATTCACCAACGAACTTCCTCTATTGAAGCTATACGATTATATGATAGCCTTCGAAGAATAAGAAAAAAGCGCTATAAATCCGATCTTATCCTTAACAAACCTCAGTTTGCAATTGAAGATCTAACATTTAATTCAATTCTTATTCGCGGCAATCAATTGCTAGAAGAGATTGCAACGCAAATAGGCAAAGATCTGCCAGAAGAATTAAAGCAGCATATACTTAGGTCTCGTACAGCACTCGAAGAACTTTGGGACGACGAACTGAGATCATATTTTTCTCGTGACAGTATATCGGGTATGCTGCTTAAAGAACCTTCGGTAGCTACTCTATTACCATTATATTCGGGATCAATCTCCAAGGCTAAAGCCATGAATCTAGTACAAATGATTCACAATAAAAAGCTATTTGGTCTGGAATACCCATTACCGAGCGTACCTCTAACTTCTAAGTGGTTTGATCCATGGAGTTATTGGCAAGGACCTTCCTGGGTAAATATTAATTAGCTCATAATAGATGGTATGAAACGTTACGGATTTAACGTAGAAGCTGACAAGATTAGCGCTCAAACCATTAATATGGTCCAAAAAAATGGATTTTACGAATACTTTAACCCACTGACTGGTGATCATGCTGGTGTTGGTCACTTCTCATGGACTGCTTCATTAATAATAGACTTACTTTCTAAACAAAAACAAAGCCAAACTTGACTAATGTCATAGTCTAATTAGAACATTCATAGTAGAACATAAATAAATATTCAATACTGTTTATGCAATAATAATATGTTACTATTGCATACCGACAACACCTATTTAGCAACAAACGTCAAAGCGTAACCAACCTTGCCGGCCCGGCCGGTTCGACCGATACGATGAACGTAGTCCTGATATGACTGAGGCAATGAGAAATTTATCACATGAGTAATATCGGGAACATCTAGCCCACGTGCAGCTACATCAGTAGCAACTAAAACTTTAACTTCATTTTCCTTAAATCTTTTTAGAACACGTTGACGTTGGGACTGAGATTTTCCACCATGAAGTGAATCCGTAGAGAAACCGCGTGCGTCTAATTCTTTTGCGAGTCTTTCTACGCTGCGATGAGTATCGTCAAACACAAGAGTTTTAACACTTGATTTTTGAATCAGGACATCGTATAGCTTGGACATTTTGTCGCTGGCAGAATCGTAAGTGATAATATTTTGCTCAACATTATCACTGGATTCAGTGGTGCGCACGGAAATATATACCGGATCAATAGAAAATCCTTCAATGATTGTTTTGACTCTGGTATCTAGTGTAGCCGAAAAGTATAGACTTTGTCTTTGGGGCATTGTCTGACCAAGAATCATTCGTATATCATTCACGAAACCCATGTCCAGCATTCGATCAACTTCATCCAATATGACTATATTGCAATTAGATAAACTTAAAGATTGGCGAACTAAATGGTCTTTGATTCTTCCCGGAGTTCCTATAATAATGCGAGGATTATAGCGCAGCTCCTGGAGCTGTGGTCTCATTGCCACTCCTCCAATTAAAAGTGTACCAACAATACCACTGCCTTTAGCGATTTTACGACATTGATCTTCTATTTGCTCAGCAAGTTCTCTTGTTGGAGCGAGAACAATAACCTTTGAATTAGGTTCCTTAATAAGTCGTTGAATAACCGGAATCATATAGGCGGCAGTTTTACCTGTACCCGTATTGGCAATACCTACAATGTCTTTTCCGAGTAAGCCTTCTGCGATAGTCTTATCTTGTATGGGCGAAGGGCTTACGAATCCCATTGCTTCGAGATTATTTTGGATGAGCAAATCTAATGTAAAATCGGCAAAGGAATGGTCTGGAACATATTCCTCTACACTTACTGGTTTTGCGGGCTGAATAAATTTCGATGGATGTATATAATCCTTCTTAGGCTGCCTATTACCATTTCTACTAGATCTATTACTAGGATAGTGTGACCGCCCATGATTATCAGAACGCCTTTGATTGTATTGAGACATAAAAAATGAATCCTTTTTAAATTAGTAATGAGTGAATTTGATTGTCTTAAATGAAAATCGAATCTCTCGTTACCTTCGGATTCATTAGAAACAATTTAATAACCTTAACAAAACTTAAGTATTTATGCAACCTCTTAAGGTCTAACAGCTAAACAGGATAGGGACAAATTTTCGTTACTGATTTTGATTGAATCAACTGGGCGTCCTGCGTAAACGCATGATTTTTCCAATATATATTACTTTCTTCGGTTGCACTCTCATCGCCAGGTAGTACCGGATGCATACTGCCTATCCAAGTATCAATAACTTCAAAATTACCATCAGAATCACGATCTAAGATTACTGTTAATATATTGCTCGTTTGAGGTCGCCTATTCTTTGCGAATCGTAAATAAACATCTGATTTCAAAGGTAAGGCATAGTAGATATTATCATTATCGTTAGTCAAAACTACGTCACTATTACCGATAGCACGGCCCATATTTTTTTCAATAACTATTCGTGAACCTTTTAAATTAGTATTACCCAAAAGTTCTCTAATAAGCGATATTACGTAAGGTCGACGGCTTAAATAGTGTCCCGCAGGTGAAGAAATTAAGTTAATATAAACACTATACTCAGCCTTAGTGTCGTCTAGAATATAATTGTACACCTATATAGTTTACGTTATTAAGAGAAATAATGACACTTCATTATAGTTATAATTAATACTTAAGTAATATGTTATACTGACAAGAAGCCAAAAGAATAGTTTTCTTATTGGTAATAAATATAAGTTAAAAGAAGGACAAGAATTTCCATGGCAATGAAACTTTATGTAGGGGGCCTCTCTTACTCAATTACAGAACAGGAACTTGAAGCAGTATTTGCAGAATATGGCAAAGTTGTTAGCTCCATAGTCATTAAAGACCGAGACAGTGGACAATCTAAGGGTTTTGGTTTTGTTGAAATGGCAGATGATAGTGAAGCAAAAGCGGCTATGTCTGCACTAAATGGTAAAGAAGTTAGTGGTCGCTCCATAACAGTTAATGAAGCTCGACCACAAGAAGACCGTCGTGGTGGTGGCGGTGGTGGTTTTCGTAAATCTTACTAAATAATTAATTTTAAGTAAGATAGGTAGCATCTAACGCACCAACACCTAATCAGTGTTGGTGTTTTTTATTTTTTTTAGGCTCAAGACTAGTTTATCCTAGCCTTGAGCGTTCTTTCGTAAAATTTTAAGTAGCTCATAGTACATGTCCTTGTGCCGCATATTGTACCGAAATTCACATTCTTTTAGATGGAGATTAAAGTGGTCTGATCTAAGCCCTCTTAGTTTCATAAGCCTGACCTTGGCAATACCCCAGAAGGTCTCAATACCGTTAATGTGGCTGCGACCACTAGCAAACTCATTTGCTTCATGTTTGACCCGGTAGTAACGTTTGCAACCCCAATCTACTAGTCCGTCATAACTTTTCCAACCTTCAGAGTAAATGGTACTATCTGGTTCTGCTTTGGCTGTCACAATCTGTTTTAGGGTAGACCGTGACACATTCGGCAAGATCTGGGCGTAAACTTTACCCTGACACTTCAATAAGCCAAAGATAATGGTCTTACCATGAGCTCCCCGACCACGTTTACCATGAACGCGACGAGCACCAAAGTAGCTTTCATCTAATTCAACTTCATTAGAAAGAGGTGAGTCAGCTTCACAGTAGACTACAATGGCCTGACGTATCACGGTCAATAAACGGTTTACAGTATTGCGGTTTAAACCAGTCAGTGAGGCAATCTGGGTAGCAGTCATGTCCTCGCAAAACAGACGTACCACTTGACGTGTTTTAGCCTCAGAAATATGTGAACGCTTGAAGTACTTATTAGTCATCTGTTAGAATCATACTATATAGTTGCTAAACTAGTCTTGATCCATTAAAATTTTACTATAAAATAGTAATAATGCATAAACCACTAAAATTATTAAAAGACGAAAACGAACAGCTTGGCTTTAGGTTGTTCAGAGAAGTAGGTCGTTTTTCTGTTAAATACCGTTGGCTGGTAGTGATAGTATGGTTTATTGGAGCATTTGCTTCCTTTCATTATCTACCATCACTAGCCAATTCAGTTCAATCCAATAACAGTAATTTTTTACCAAGTAATGCACCAATCGAAAATGCACTTAAGATATCGACAGCTTTTGGTAATTCCAGCAATGTAAACCCAATACCAATAGTTATTGCAACCAAAAACGGTCGACAAATAACTGCTTTTGATCAGGAAACAATCAATCGGATCATCACCAAGCTCAGTGGTTTATCACAAATTACAAGTGTTAAAAATGTCGGTATATCTAATGACGGACAAGCAGATGAATTAATTGCCCTAGCTAATGGTAGCTCCAGCATCAATCCTTCGTTGACCATTAACAGCATGCTACACGCAATCAATAAAACAAACTCCGCCTCTAACTTGCAAGTACACCTTGCTGGTGATCTAGCCACCTACGTCGACAATAGCAAAAATACCGGTTCAACCAACACAGATCTTGAAATTGGGTCAGTGATTTTCATCATATTATTACTACTGATTATATTTAGAGCACCTTTGGCACCAATAATTACCCTCTTACCACCAATCGTTGTTGCAGCTATGGCTGGGCCAATCATTGCTGAACTTTCTAAACATGGTCTTAAGATCTCATCTTTTACTGAATTATTGCTAACCGTACTTATAATCGGTGCCGGTACAGATTACGGTCTTTTCTTAATTTTTCGGGTTCGAGAAGAATCTTCTAAAGGTTTAGAGCATAAGGAAGCCATAGTTAAAGCTTTGAGCCGTGTAGGAGAATCAATTACTTTTTCTGCAGCAACTGTAGTTGCTGCATTGCTTTCTTTAATGCTAGCATCGTTTGAACTATATTCAGACCTAGGAGTCCCCTTAGCCATAGGAATTATTCTCATGCTTATGGCGGGACTAACTTTATTACCTGCGCTGTTAGCTATTTTTGGCAAAGCAACATTCTGGCCATCGATCCATCCAAAAACAACTAAAAATGGAGGATTTTGGGGCAGAACAAGCGCCTCTATTATTCAGAGACCTGTAATAGTCCTAACAATCGGAATATTGGTCTTTGGTGGTCTTGGAGTAGCTGTGGTGAATTACAAGGCTACTGGGTATGGCGGAAACACACAAGCTCCTCCAGGTAGCGACGCTGCTGAAGGTAACGCATTACTTGCTAAGCATTTTCCTTCCAGTAGCGCTAATCCGACCGGAGTATTATTTGTTTTACCGAATTCAATATGGAAAAACCCCCTTCCTTTAACTCAATTGCAAACCGAACTAGCAGCTTCTCCTCAATTTAATAATATCAATGGACCACTCAATACCACTGGAGGAGTGATTACTCCAAAAACAATTACTGCTCTGTACAAAAAACTTGGCCAACCCAAGAATCTACCGATGCTTGAGCCCCAAAGTTTGGTTAAAGCAGGCATACAAGAGAACTATTATCAAGCATATAGAGATTTATCAAATTACATTAGTCCTAACGGTAAAATAGTAGAGTATGAAGTTGGCCTAACTGCAGGCAATCCAAATTCTACAGCCGCAATGAATGCAACTCCAAGCGAACGAAATAGAGTAACTCAAATAGCAGCTAGTGTTGGTGCTTCCAATAGCGGTATTGCCGGACAAGCTGCAGCTCTTTACGATATTAGTAATATCTCAAACAGTGATTTAATCCGGGTAATCCCAATAGCTATTCTAGTTATTGGCGCGCTACTGGCGATTTTATTAAGAAGTTTAGTTGCACCGCTCTATCTTATATTATCGGTTGCCCTATCATATCTAGCAGCTTTTGGTCTATCCGTATTAATCTTCATCACATTAACAGGAGGGGATGGCTTAACCTTTATACTGCCATTTTTGATGTTTATTTTCTTATTGGCTCTTGGAGAAGATTACAATATTCTGGTAATGACCAGAATAAGGGAGGAAGCCGAAACCTTAACACTAAAAAAAGCAGTAACAAGAGCAATGACATCTACGGGATCTACTGTTACATCAGCCGGTTTGGTGTTAGCCGGAACTTTCGGCATTCTTGCCATAGTATCCGGTTCAGCCGATAGCCAAATTCAAGATATTGGCGCTGGAATAGCATTAGGTATTATAATGGATACATTTCTAGTAAGAACTCTACTCGTACCATCAATAGTCGTGTTGCTGGGTAAATGGAATTGGTGGCCATCACGACACGGTATTAATGGAAACATGGATACTAGGAAGCGATAATCTGCAACCATATTCTAGTTCAATAAACTAGTCTACACAACACTTCTTCATTACTTAACATAAAGAAATCGGTATAGAAAATATTCACCTAACTGCCCTTTATTAAGTCGGCCAGATTTTAATTAGATAATGAGAATTAGAAAAATTATCACAAATCCTAGTTTTTAAGCCAAGCTTGTTACACAACCTAATAACGTCAGCTTCTGATAGGCGTGCGTCTATTGGTGGACCTTCATTAGAAATGGTTTTTTTCCAATCGAGATTAAAAATACTTCCGTGAGGCTTAAGCATTTTTACTGCGTTCATTAATCCAGCCAGAGGATCTGTGAAATGATGCAGTGCATTTCCGATGAATACTATATCGGCGCAACTACTTATTGGAAGTA
>JAJZKM010000009.1 GCA_021804085.1 bacterium
TGGTACCCCCTGCAGGATTCGAACCTACGACCTCCTGTTCCGAAGACAGGCGCTCTAATCCGCTGAGCTAAGAGGGCTTTTACCTTTTGTATATTATCAGAGTAAAGTGTGTGCTGCCAAGGAAAGGGTTAATTGTTTTTTATTATTTGTTGATAATAGGCTTGGATTTCGTTGTAGTTAAATTCTCCTGCTCTTGGCATTAAGGCGTCGGAACCATTGGGTGCAGTAAATGTAGTTAACAAGGCGTCGGAACCATTTCCTGAATAAGTAAATCCATATGACTTTATATTATTGCTGTTTAGGCGTTTAACAAGTTTAGCCAGTTCAATAATATCGGATAAAGATAAGTTTGTTTTTACATTATTCGAAAAACTGCCAACTAAGTGGCTAATGGTTAATGGATTGCTCAATACGCCAGTGCTTGAAGCTTTTGTTTCTAATGCTATCAACATCTGTCTCTGGTGTTGGGTTCTGTTAATGTCGCTTAATGGGAAACCATATGCATATGGTGAATCACCCCTAGCTACGGCTAATGCAAGAGCTTGTTTACCATTTAGATTAACTGGACCATTGGGTAAAATTACAGGTCCACCATCAGCTTTATCGACGTTTGGATCATAAAGTCCTCTTGGATCTGGGCTCTGAATGTTGATTGTTATTCCTCCTACGGCATTTACTGCATCTTCGAATGCGTTATAGTCAATAAGTGCGTAATAATCGATTGGTATATGAAAGTCTTGTTCGATAATTGACTGTAGATCCCCCATGCCACCCTTGAAGAATCCGGGCTCGTTGAAATTAGAGTTTGTGTTAGCGGCGTTTATCTTTTGTTGTCCATAGCCAGGGATTTTGACCCATAAGTCGCGAGGAATGCTTAGAGTAAAAGCTGTGTTGTTTTTTGTATTGAGGCTGACAACCATAATTGAATCAGTTAGCGGACCCTCATCGCTTGATTTTCCCTGATATCCTGCCAGTAGTATGTTAACTCGCCCACTGGACTCTCCTTTTAGGTGAGTGGTAGAAAATAGAGCGTGGATGTCGCTAAAAATATTTCCATGAAAAACTTTATCTAAATTTCCTATAATCCCAGAGCTAAACCATATTCCTGCTCCAAAAATTACTGCTAATGTGATTAGTATTGAGGTGACTGTTTTTCTTTTACGCGACCATTTAGTCTTTGTTTTATTATGGGCCATTTGTTCTTGCATTCCAGCATAACCGGAAATGGTGCGATTTACAGTGAAATCTGTTGATCTAGTTCGTTTTGCCATCTTATATAGTACGGTACCTTTTAATACTGATAATTAACCTTGAATGTGGCTTTTTTAGTTTAGCTATTCGATTTGAAAGAAAATCCTAATAATCATGACATACTTTTTTGTGTATGAGTAGACTATTACTTAATTTGGTAGCTTTATATGCCAATTATTTTTAAATTCGAATGTCAATATGCAATTTATTTTGAGAGAACTGTTTGCCTTTCCTGATTAGCTTAAGCATAATAGATAACAATATAAGCTATGACTAAAAATAAAAAAGATGTGGGAGCGATCGTTAGGCGATCTGGCGTATCTTTTAGGGTATGGGCGCCATTCGCAGACAGAGTAAATGTTTCGGGTTCTTTTAATAATTGGGGAGAACTACCTTTAGTTAGCGAAGGTGATGGGTACTGGTCGAATATTGTTCGTGGAGCAACTAGTGGTCAAGAGTACAAATTTATTATTTATAATGGTGATGAGAAATTAGTACGAAATGATCCACGGGCATTACATTTTCCGACTTCCTCAGGTACTTCAGTCGTAGCAGCTAGTTCAAGTAGTTGGGAAGAAGATAATTTTGTGCCTCCAGCAATCGACCAAATGGTGATATATGAACTACATGTTGGAACTTATAACCGTCCCGACCCAGCGATTAATGGTACTTTTTATAATCTTATAGAAAAGCTCGACTATATAAAGGACCTTGGTGTTAATATGATTGAATTAATGCCTATCAGCACGATGCTCATGGATCGGGGGTGGGGCTATGCTATAGATTATATTTTTGCTGTAGAAAGTCTGTACGGAGGCCGGCATGGTTTAGTTAGCTTTGTTAAAGCTGCGCATGAACGGGGTATCGGTGTAATTTTAGACGTTGTTTATAATCATTTTGGTCCGGATGTGAATTTGGATCTTTGGAATTTTGATGGCTGGCACAAAGAAAATTATGGTGGCATTTATTTCTACAATGATTGGCGTGCTGTAACACCGTGGGGTAACACTAGGCCCGATTTTGGTAGGCCTGAGGTGAAACAATATATATTGGATAATGTTCGGATGTGGATCAATGATTGTCACATCGATGGTTTAAGAGTTGATTCCACTATCTACATACGTAATGTTAATGGGTCCAATAATGACCCAGCAAATGATTTACCTGAAGGGTGGGAATTATTGCAAGAAATTAATTCTATATCAAAAAAAATTAATCCTTTATCCATAGTTATCGCTGAAGATATTGCCGCTAATGATTACATAGTTAAGCCGCTCGATGAGGGAGGAGCTGGATTTGATGCCCAATGGGAGCTCGGTTTTCCGTCTATATTAAAAGATATTCTTTCTACTAACGATCCTAAACGTATAAGTCTATCGAATTTACTGGAAGAATTAAAACATACTTATAATGCAAATCCATTTACTCGGATAATATTTAGCGAATCTCATGATAGCTCTGCTAATGGATCAGGACGTCTATCTGAAATTATTGCACCTACAAATGCCGATGGGTTATTTGCTCGGCAACAATCACTTATAGCCGCTGCGATTATTATGACATGTCCTGGTATTCCAATGTTATTTATGGGACAAGAATTTCAGCAAGGAGGTGAATTTAACGATTGGCAAGGACTTGACTGGAGCAGATCAGAGCGACTAAAAGGAATTACCGATGCCTATCGTCATTTAATAGCTTTGAGGAAAAATACCTGGAGTAATAGCGCCGGCTTGTCTGGTGCTGGTCTGGATGTTGTGCATGTGGACGAAATTAATAAAGTAATAGCCTATCATAGATGGAAATATGGTGGTCAGCGTGATGATACGTTTGTAGTTGTAAATTTTTCAGATTGTTCATTTGAAAAATATGAAATAAGTTTTCCTAGAACTGGTTTATGGAGGTTGCGTTTCAATAGTTGTTGGAAAGGATACGCTCCTGATTTTAAAGGTATAACCGTCGAAGATGTGTTAGTTGATAAAGAATCAGGTGTTTTTGTATTGCCACCTGCTTGCGCATTAATTTTTTCACAAGATTAAAAGTAATTGCCAGTTTTTGCTAGCAATAATATGCATTGGATTTAAATTTTATATTTATTCTTATTCGGATGAAGCAATATTATGTCGTCTTTTCAGATACCACCACGCAATTATCCCTATGATTATAATTGCGAAAACTACGCTTACCGGAGTGGAATATTGAGATATGCTTTGCCAATTACCTGCAACCGTTTTCCCGATATATGCCAATGCAAATGTCCATGGTATGCTTCCCAGAACGGTGTATAGGATAAACTTAAAACTGTTCATTTCTGCTATACCAGCAGGTAGAGAGATAAAAGTTCTAATAACTGGTAGAATTCTTCCTACTAAAACGGCAATATCTCCACGTTTGGCGAAGAATGTATCTGCACGAGAAAGATCCTTTTTTCTTAGCCAAATATATTGTCCCCATTTTTCAACAGCTGTTCGTCCTCCGGTCCTGCCAATTACGTAAGCAATAATTGCACCAACAAGATTACCTAAAGTGCCAACCAAAGCTACGACGAAGAGGTTTAAATGAACACTGCTACCGGCTATGACTACCCCTGCACTTAAGGCTCCTCCAAACAACATTATCGCCTCACTTGGGATGGGTATGCATGCACTTTCTACTGTCATTAAAAGAAAAATCGCTAGATAGCCATGTTTTGTTATTTCGGATACTATGAATTGTTCCATCGAGTCCTGTTCGCTTAACTGCTATTAACTTATCATATGAAGAATATAAATAAAAATGCATCCATAAAAACATACAAGTATTAGTTTAAAGTGGATTGATGTTTTATTGTTTTCTTCTTCTTATGTACGGTTATAGCGGCTCCGACCAAAATCGTAGAATTTGGTAGCTTAATTATGTCACCGTTACTTTCTCGCAGTTTAGTATGGGTTAAGCCGATGTCCTCGATTTTTCCAACATATTTACCTCCTAACGATCCGGAAACTAGCGTTACCTGTTGACCAACCGCAAACGGATGGGCGACTATGAGTACAATACTAGCAAAAAAATTAGCTAGTGCTTGCTGAGCGGCGACACCTAATATTATACCCAAGACTGCACTACCAAGTAGTATGTGTCCGATTTGTATGCCAAATCTATCCAGAGTTACAAATAGCAACGTAAGGAATCCAAAAACACGGATAATAAACTGTAACGCTGCGGCACGACCCACTCCGAGACGTTCTTTTATAATTCTTTTTCGAATTGCTTTGGTTAAAATTTGCAAAAAAACAATTGAAGATAATACAAAGCAAACTAGACTAACTAATGCGACGATTCGGTTATCGATTTTGCCATGTATTATGCTGCCATATGCATAATTTATACTTAGCGTAGCAATTATTAACAAAAAAGAAGCTATGAAACCAAAACGGTTTGTTCTCGATCTTGAAGATGTCATTTTCAATATTATACTTTAAGACCTTAATGAGGGGAAAAAGTAATTTGATAATAATGCAAGATAAATGATTCCTCTAAGTTTAGAAACTATATTGAATCGAGTATTATTGTAGTAATAAATAATATTTTGGCTTAACAATTGGGAAATGCAAAAATTATTAATTGAAACTATTTAACCGGTTATCATCTGATGGATATTTTATGGTTTAGTCTGGTTGTGGCCATTATTACGCCATATTAATTTATGAATAGGGATTAATCTTGGTATATCACGTATGCCAGGGATAAAGGGTATGGCAATCAATAGAATAGACGCTATGGCGGTCAGATATATAGCGATTAGGTCAACATTTTTCGAAGTACTAAATCCTGGCAACTGGTACCACAAGGTATATAACCATAACCAAGGCTGGCCAGGATATGATCCAGTTTCATTCATGACCCCCCATTGCGTACCGTATAGGTGATTTTGTTTGGCTTTTGACGAGAAATAATTACCGTCTTCAATGAATAATAATGGTTTTGTGTAGTTGGTGCCATAAAAAGGTTGTTGATCTAATAGGTCGGTGTCTATTGCGCCCGATTTAGCCAAGGTTAATTCGGTTGCTATGATAGTAGGGACGGGGCCGTCTTGAGCTTTTGCGATTTTGGGAACTCCGGAAATAAAATATACATTTTTAAGGACATGCATATAAGCTTTGTTCCAGGCTTGGCGTTGAGTTACACTTGCTGATTGATAGGATGCTAAAGCTTTTGCTAATTTTGGGTCTGTCGGAGCTATCTTAGATAATGGTGATAAAACAAAGGTTTCCGCAGTGTTTATCGATTGGTGTACGCCAGCTAGCATTTGCCATGAAACACCAATTTTTTGCAAATTTGCCGTACCGTGATTATAAGGTGGTCCATAATTTGCAGTTTCACTGGTACCAGACAGCTCGCTGTCGGCGGTTCCCATAAAGTCTGCGGGCGCAACTCTAGCCCAGCTTTCTATCGTAACCGGTGGTTTATCAGGAGAAGAAAGAAGAGATGCTAAACCTATAACAAGGAGAAAAACGACAACTGTAGCTATTGCTCCTTCCTTTATAATGTCGTATTTTCTAGTTGATCCTAGCCAGGCCATAGATTCAGCATTTTCCATGACTTTACGTGCAGCTTTATTTTTTGGTCTTTTTTGAATGGGGTGAGCTACTCCGTGGACTCTTACCAGTAAAATATGTCCGCCCACAATCGCTACTAATACAATCGGAATAAGCACAATGTGCCACATCAACATCTGTCCGAAATTCATTAAATTAAAGAAAGAACCCAATCCCGTAGCGTTAATTGCATCTTTTCCGTTCGTGGCGATCCATTGAGAGTCAAAATTTTGTTGAGATAAGTAACCAGTAAAACACTCAACTATGGAAGCTAAAAATGCGACTACCCCCGTTATCCATGTAAGTTTTCGTTTACCTCTCCAGGCAGCCATCCAGAATTTACCCCATAAATGGATTACCATAAAAGCCATAAACAATTCCACACCCCACAGATGTATGCTATTAAAGAAATGTCCGATTGGGTTTACGTGCCACCAATCAGCACCTCCAATAGCTAGGGCCATTCCGGATATTATAACCATGCCAAGGGCGGCCAAAGTGGCCACACCAAATACATATATCCAAGAAGCAACATAGGCAGGTTGTCTGTCTGGCAATAATTTGCCAGGAGGTAATATTCGTAAAGCCCAATTTCTGAATCGAGCTGTAAGCATTTTGTTATCTAACGACTTTATTGGATGAATTGGAACTATATTGGTCTCTGGTTCGTTATAAGGAGGGTTACTTGCTTCAAGTCTTTCTTGTTTGTTTTTGGGAAATGGTAAAAGTATTGCTAGTCCAAAAATAATTACCATAACAGCGATTATTACTAGATTTGCAACAGATATTGTAAAAAATGACCAATTGAGAAAATGATCGGGATGATTTAAATTTATCACCGCGGACAGTTGAGCAAGCATTACTTCATAATAATACAACAAGTTAACTACATTTTGCACTTACAAACGATTAGTATGAATTTAAAGTTTTTGAGTGCTTAAGATTCGGCCTTGCAAATCTAAATAGCTATGCTTTAAAAATTAATCCTATGAGATATCCAGCTATCGCAGCGCCCATGCCTATGACTACCATTTGTATTGCACTTTTTATTGGTTTTCCAAGAGTCATGTAAGCTTTATATATACCAACTCCAGCAAGAATGAGGATTGCCACAATAAGTGCTGTGACTAAAGCCGGATGTATTCGTAAGAAAAAGAATGGTATAAGTGGCATTATTGCGCCGCTGAATGTGGCTAATCCAACGGTTAGGCTGTAAGTATATACATCATGTTTTTCTACCGGCATTAGATTAAGTTCTTCTTTCATCATGGTATCTATCCAGAGTTCATGGTTCGCCGTAATATGATTTACTATGTCATTAAGCAGTTTTCCGTTGAAACCTTTCGCCTTATAAATATCTACAATCTCTTGGCGTTCTTGGTCAGGGATATTTTTTACTTCCTCGATCTCACGTTTTCGCTCCGCGACATAATGGTCCTTGTTTGCCATCCTGGAAGTGTATGCAACAGCTGTCATGGATAGTGTTTCCGCAAAAATAGTTGCTAATCCTCCCGCTATAACAATTCGTGTTGAATTAGTGGCGGTACTTAATCCAAGCAGCAAGCCTAATATACTAACAAGACCATCTTGTCCACCAAGTATAACATCTGATAATCTGTTGTTTCTTTTATGAATTTTGTTGGGCATTCTTTATTAAGAATATATTAATTAAAGAAATTTAACAGAACCATTGTTAGGCGTGGTCGCTAGCAGAAAATTACTTTAATTTAGCTAAATGCTTATTACCTAAAAATATTAAAACAGCCATAACAACGGCGCCAGTAAAAGCCGCTATAGCCGCATAGCCTGCAATCTGTCCAAATGTCCAATATGAATAACCGTCCCCAAGCAGTAATCCTCTTAATGTTTCACCTTGAAACAGGGTCTGTTGTTCGGCTTTTAGTTTAGTATTGGTAGGATTTGCCATTGCCTGTGAACTAATTTGTGCATAAGTTTCACCATCGGCAATCTTAGTTAGATGGTATGCGATAAAATTATCAGCATATACCTTAGCTTGTGCTCCATTAACAAGTTGTTGACCAGCATATTTATTCATTTGCGACTGGTCAGCTGCTGGTAGTTCTGTAATAGCAGGACTATCTTTTACTGGGAAAAATACCTTTTGAGATTTAAGTTCTGACTCCACGCTAGATTTAGCAAAAGAACTTGCTTCCCAGGCTAATCCACCAATTACAACTAAAACTACAACCATTACCATACCCAAGATTATGAAAATCCTATCTATCATTTTTCTGCTCGTGGTGTCCAATTTTGTTTTTCTCCTGTAATTTTTAACTAACTATAACTGTATCGCTTTTTGTAGTAGAAACAATATAGGCTAAAGCTTGTTTATGGATATAGATTATTTTTTCTTTCCTATGTGTCCTAGGTGAGTGTCGTTGAAGCCGGTTGTAAATTTTAATCCGTATCCCAAAGTTCTATCGAAACCGATGTGCGCTATCCAGATAAGGCTAAGTCCGATTGATATACGATAATTTACAGCTACTCCCAGTACTAATATAAGCAAAGGTACAGAAAGACTATGACCAATATTATATCCGTGAGCTCCGAACTTATTGTTTATGAGGTAACCAAGCATAAAAATATCAAAAGTTAGCAATATTAAGATAAATAAAAAAATATTGAAATGAAGATAATGGTAAAAATATAAACTAGTTAAAAATAGTACGACCCCATCTAGCCGTTGGTAAATAACAGGTGTTTCCATATTCTTATCCATTATTTTTTCAGTCCTTGAGTCTATCATGCAGATTAATTATCTCGAAAGCAAATATATAGTCAACTTATAATTTCTTACCACTATTATATTTAATGATTATTGTTTTAATCTGATGAACGCAAGAAATAGGCTGTGATCATCAAAACTTAAATCTAAACGAACTACTATGCTAGTTAATAATTAATCTTAAAAAGGTTTAACGAAATTATTTTTGAAATTTTTTGGTTAGCGTGAAAGGGAAAACTAACAAATCTCGATTTTAAGATTGATGCGTCGATACTTTGAATTGAATGACTTAATCTAATAAATATCAAATCTGCCTTTTATTTGGTCGAGAGCTAGGTTAATAATATGATACCCATATTAAATTATAGATAATTAACTTCAACTATTTCTCTGTTTATACCGTTAACAACGTTTGTATATCCCATACTATAAAGAATGTTTTGTGATACCGCGGACCGATTTCCGGTATTACAATAGACTATTAACTCAATATCTTTAGGTATATTATCCAGCAGAGGTGTGCCTGTCTTTAGGAGTGAAAGTGGCATATTTATTGCACCCTCTACATGGCCCATTTTAAATTCGATTTGTTCTCGTACGTCAATTATTATTCTGTTCATAAAATACTTTATATATTACACCAATAAACTATAACATTTATTAATGTAAATCATTTACATTAATAAATAAGTCTGATACTATCTGATTATGATAGCTAAAGCATTACCTAATACCCGCCAAAGTAAATACTGTGATAGGGTGAAGAATGTATTGAAATTTAAATGTCATGCGACTAACAGTGAAATACTTAGTGAATTAAATAAAACTTTTCCCAAGCTTAGCGCAACCACTGTACATAGAATAACGTCACGCTTAGCTAGTCGAAATGAAATTGGCATAGCTCCTGCAGATAAAAATGGTGCAATGCGTTATGACGCAAACCTAATGCCACATGATCATTTTCGGTGTAGTGGTTGTGATTTGCTTAGAGATGTTGATATTAGAGAAAAAATCGTACCTCTCTTTGAATCGTCAATTGGTAATTGCCAAATATCTGGCCGATTAACAATTAGCGGGTTATGTAAGGATTGTATTAAATAATTAGAAAGGAATATATATGAAAGTAACAGTTTACAGCACTAAAACATGTCCTTATTGTATGATGCTGAAGAGTTGGCTTAAGTATAAGTCAGTTGAATACACTAACTACAATGTAGATGAAAATCCTATCGCAGCACAATCACTAGTTAACATTAGTGGACAGAGAGGGGTGCCATTCAGTACAATAGAATATGACGATGGAAGAATTGAAAAAATTCTTGGATTTGATCGATCAAGATTTGAAACTGCGCTAAAAGGATCTGCGTAGATATCTGATTAAAAAGAAAGAAGCGTATGAAAATTTTTAAATTTATGGCTAGTCCCGCTGGCAGAGTGCTGAGAGTTGTTATAGGGCTGGTATTGTTGTACGTTGGACTTGTTGTGATGAAAAGTACGGCTGGCTATATTCTGGGAGTTATTGGTATTGTGCCATTATTGGCTGGTGTATTTGATTTTTGCGTATTTGCTCCATTATTTGGAATGCCATTTAAGGGTAAGTCCATTAGAGAACATAAAATAAAAAAATAGGGCATAACTTACTAATTTTTGATTGAGTAACTGAGAATTACAATTAAAAATACTTCTCTTAAAAGTTCGTCTGTTGCTGGACAACAAGCCATGCCGATTGTCACTACTTTTTAGTACCGTGAAGTACAGTAAAGCCAAATACGTTTTCGCTTATTCGAACATTTTTCACATAAACCTTTTTTGGATTTAAAGCCGTAATATTGAAATAAAGGTAGAAGTCGACGGTGATAATCAATATCTGCTTATTTGGAATTAGATATTGTGTGGGTTCTATACCAGGTAAGCCCACGTCTTAAAAACCTAGAATTAATAGATTTTTATTACCGTTACTTTTAAAATAGGACCAGTTAAAAATCCATTTCTACCAAACAGTACCTCCATAAATATCTAACTTTTCTTTTGCACCATAGTTCGGTATAAGTTTCTCTTTTCAATATAACGTTTAACTGATTGACACACAAAACCTTCTAACGGTCTATTATCGCAAGCCGCTATTCGCGCTTCCGTAGATGATAACCCGTTATGGTCATTCAATCGTAACTTAATAATATCTTCGCGTTGTGGCATGTCCGTATTACCACGTTCAAATATGACCATATTGAGGCTTGATTGCAACTCTAAACCTCTATCCCAGTTTGGCATGCCTTGATACGAATCTGCGCCAAACGTGAACCAAAAATCGATATTACTGTGTAAGGCCTTAAGTGCAGCAACAGTTTTGTATGTTTGGGTGGGTCTGGGTAAATGAAGCTCAAAGTCAGAGATCTTAAGACGTGAGTTATTGTTAAATTCGTATTGTTTGATTAGATTAAGCATTTCTAAACGGTCGCTATCATCTACATTCATTTGTTTATCAAAGCGATTCCCGGATGGCATTACCCATACTTCAGTAAAATCAGGCAGCCCAAGACAAGCATTTATAATTTCCTGATGAGCTAAAGTTGGAGGATTAAAACCGCCTCCAAAGATCAAAACTGGTGAATTAGTGTATGATTCCATCTGTAATACTTATTGTACTATTGACACCTAGTATAGTACTACGTTATATTTGTAAAGTAAACGTATAAATTACACTAAGGAATATGATGAATAAAGAACAACCCTACTTCCCTAGTAACTCATTTATTAGAGTTGCAACAGCTTGCCCTGAAGTTAGTTTGGCTGATGTTCCAGCCAATATCGATCGAATTGCCGAAATATATGAAAGTGCCGAAGAGCAAGAAGTTAGTTTGGTAGTTTTTCCGGAGTTGTCATTAACTGGCTATACTCTGGGTGATCTTGTTCAGCAATCCGCGCTATTAAGTCAGGCGGAAAATGGTCTTCAGGAATTGGCAAACATTACGCTCGAACGACACGCGGCTATGGTCGTAGGTCTGCCAATAAAGGTTACAAATGGACTGTATAACTGTGCCGCCGTACTTGCCGATGGAGCGATAAAAGGTATAGTTCCAAAGTCGAATTTACCCACATATAACGAGTTTTACGAAGGTAGATGGTATCAGACTTGGAATCAAGCAAACACAACAATAGAAATTGGTGGTCAAACAATACCATTTGGTACTGAACTACTTTTCGACATTGCAGACACCAAGTGTGGTATCGAAATTTGTGAAGATCTTTGGGTATCACAACCTCCAAGCGTCAAACTAGCAGAAGCGGGCGCACAAATAATTGTTAATCCGTCAGCATCACCGGAGCAAGTTGGAAAAGCAAATTATCGACGCGATCTAGTTCGTCTACAATCAAGTAGATTAATTAGTGGATATATCTATGCAGGTTGCGACGTAAGTGAGTCGACTTCAGAAATTGTCATGGGAGGACACCAGTTAATCGCTTCAAATGGCAATTTAGTTAATGAAAGTTTGCCTTTCAATGATCAAAAGATGATGATTGCTGAAATTGACACAGATCATTTGGAGTTCGACCGACGCAAACAACACATGGCGACTGTACTGGGCCCGCTCGTAATTAAGACAGAAATAACACGTCAGCAAAACGATGTCTTGCTGAAAATAGAACGTAATCCGTTTCTTCCCAATGAAACGACAGAGGAACGTAGTGAGCGGTTGCAAATGGCGTTACGTATTCAAGCTCATGGTCTTGCCATGCGGATGAGGGCTAGTCACCAAGAAAGTTTAGTACTTGGTTTAAGTGGTGGTCTTGATTCCACTCTAGCGCTTTTAGTTGCGCTTGAGACAGCTGATATTTTAGGTAAAGAATCTTCCGATATGATCCATACCTTGACAATGCCTGGCCTTGCCAGTAGCGAGCAGACACAAGACAACGCTCAGGCGTTAGCAGCGGCCCTTGGTGTTCCCAATACGGTCATACCTATTCATGAACTTGCTGAAATGGAGCTTGCTGCTCTTGGTCACAATGGTCATGATCAAGATATCACTTATGAGAATGTACAAGCCAGGGCGCGGACCAGCCTATTATTTAACTATGCCAATAAACATCATGCTATGGTTTTAGGAACTGGTGACTTGAGTGAAATTGCGCTTGGTTGGTGTACTTATAATGCTGATCAGCAAAGTCATTACAATGTAAACGCCTCAGTTCCCAAAACTTTAGTTCGCCATCTTGTAACCTATCTTGCTGAACAACCACGGTATAAAACTGCGAAGGTGACACTCGAAGCTATACTCGAGACGCCAGTTTCACCTGAACTTACCACTACCAACAGTGAAAATATTTCGCAAACTACAGAGGATATTATTGGTCCTTATGAACTCCATGACTTTTTCTTATACCACTTAGTTCGGTGGGGGGATAAACCTGCCAAAATTGCTTACTTAGCGGAACGGGTATTTGCAGACTCTTACACTCAAAAAGAAGTAAATCATTGGTTTGGGGTTTTCATTAAGCGTTTTGTTCAGAATCAGTTTAAGCGTGAAACTCTGCCTAATGGTCCAAAGATAGGTAGTGTTAGTCTTAGCCCGCGTGGAGATTGGCGCATGCCACCAGATTTATACAATTCTGCACTATGGAAGTAACGACATAAAATAGGCTATACTAGCTGTGTATGAAAAACACTTACAAACCACCGATTTTGACAGTTGACAGTGTAATTTTCCAATTAATAAATAACGAACTATCGGTATTACTAATTCAGCGTGCTGCTGAACCTTTTAAAGGTGAATGGGCCTTGCCAGGTGGCTATAACTCAGCAGGCGAAACAACTCATGACGCAATGGCTCGCATTCTACAGGCAAAGGCTGGGCTTAAAATTAAAGACTTGTCTTTGGTTGAGCAACTCTACACTTTTGATACTGTAGCTCGCGATCCGCGCGGACATGCAGTTAGTGTTACGTATATGGGATTGGGTAAAAATCTTAAACTAGATATTTCAGAGACCGCTCACAATCCTCAATTTTTTCCCGTAAGCAAATTACCGAAGCTTGCTTATGATCATGCCGATATTGTTCGTTATGCACATAATCGTTTATGTTCAAAAATTACATATACAAATGCTGTTTATGCTCTACTACCGAGGTTTTTTACGCTTTCACAGCTCCAGTATGCTTATGAAGCAATCCTGGGACGCATACTTGATAAGCGCAATTTCCGAAAGAAGTTTCTATCCCTCAAGTTAGTAGAGCCTACCAATAAATATTACCAAGAAGGTGCTCATCGTCCCGCATTACTATATTGTTTTAGCCAACAGAAGTTGCATGTTCTTTCCCACAGCTTTGATTAATAGTTACGAATCGCAAGGAAATTATTAAAAACAAGAAAAAATAGTGTTGACAATACACTAATTAAGGATTACTATTTAGAGTAACTACTAAGTGTAGTATATACAATAATTAATACGGAGAACATTGCGATGAAGGAAATAGCTTTAGGAATTATTGATGCCCAACGCGGCTTTATGCCCACCAAGGAAGGTGATCGACTTAATACTTTAGGTTTTGGTGAATTACCTGTCAATGACGGTGAAGCTATAGTACCTAATGTAAATAAATTACTTGCTGAATATGCAATGCGTGACTGCTTAATCTTTACTACCCAGGATTGGCACCCAATAGGTACTGCACATTTCAGTGAGGATCCAAACTATACAACTACTTGGCCGATTCATTGCGTAGGTGGAACACCTGGTGCTGAGCTGCACCCAGAGATAATAGTCCCTAGTATTACGGAAAAGTTTAAAAAAGGTACGGAAATACTCCTACGGGGTGAGGATGATCAAAGTTACAGCGGTTACAGCGGCATTAATGAACATGGAGAGCGTCTAGGAGATAAGTTAATGAGATTAGGTATTAAACAGGTTGCTCTCGGTGGACTAGCCTTAGATTATTGTGTAGGAAAAACTGCTTTAGATCTAAAGACTGAGCTAGGTTTAGATGTAGTAGTCGCTATTGACGCAACTCGAGGTATAGCAGAGGAATCGACAAAAAATATGCTTGATCAGTTTAGCCTAAATGGTATTAAAACTATTCAAACTAAAGACTTAATAGATCAGTTGGAAACTGCTTAAAGGAGAAGGTTAACAATGAAGAATGAGCAAATTATTACAAGAACCGGACTCGTAGAGTGCGGACCATTGTTTGAAAGCGGTCGGATAAGTGCGGGTCTTGATTATTACAAACCTACCATGAGTCAATTTGCATTTGAACAGGAACCTGATGCTGAAGTAACCTTTTCCTTTCATAATCGCGGGAATCAACGCCTGCTAGATTATGTTAAGCCTTCTAACTTACAGCAACGATTCGATAGTTTACGTAAGAATGGTTGGACACAAGATGAACTGGACTATTTAGGGTCACTAAAAACTAGCGATGGTCAAACGGTATTTAATAATACATATTTAGACTATTTACGATCAAACGGATTACCAGCAATAGAGGTGAAATATGATGAATCCATCGATGATTTAGTAATCGATACGACTGGTGCTTGGGCTCTTTCAACGTTTTGGGAAACGATAGTTATGAGTGAACTAAATGAAGCTTATTTTGAAGGCTACTTACAAGCCCATGGTATTAACCCATTTGACGTTTACGAAGAAGGGGATAGACGATTAAGCGAGAAGGTCGCCATCTTGCAAGCCAACCCAGATATAAAAATTGCGGATTATGGCACACGAAGACATTTTTCGTTAAGATGGCAAAAGCATGTAGTTGAACGTCTTGTAAGTGAGTGCCCAGAAAATATAGTAGGAACTTCCAATGTGGCTCTAGCGGATAGCTTAGGCATTAAACCAATAGGTACCTTCGCTCACGAAATGCCGATGGTCTATGCAGGGTTAGCAGATGCGCGTGGAGAAGACATTAGACTTTCTCATAACAAATTTTTGCAAGATTGGTTTAATATCTACGGCGAAGATTATTCAATAGCATTAACTGATACATTCAAAACAGATTTCTTCTTCTCTGACTTCACACCAGAACAGTTTGCTGAATGGCGCGGTGTCAGACAAGACTCTGGTGACCCCTACGATTTCGGTGAAAAACTTATTCAATTTTACGAAAATTTGGATATTGATCCCAAGACTAAAACGGTGGTCTTTAGTGACGGTCTAGATATAAATACTATTGTTGCGCTACAAAAGCACTTCGGTGATCGGATTAAGGTTCTATTTGGCTGGGGAACTAGCTTAACGAATGATTTAGGAATTAAGCCACTAAATGTGGTCATGAAAGCCACTCATGTTAACGATCTAAGAACCGGTAATGGGGCTGACACTGTAAAGCTAAGTGACAATCCTGGCAAACATACAGGGCCACCAGAACTAGTTAAAGATTACGAACAGCTATATTTTGCAACGAAGTAATGAAGAAGCTATGGAAAAAAGATTAGATGAAAATCAGCAGGTACCCAGAGAAGTAATTGAATATCAATTAGGGTTACTAAAAAACGGATTGGCTCAACGTCCATATCCTGGTTATCCAGAACATTCTGATAGACTTGTTGCTGATATTAATCTATTGCAAACATCTTATGATGGCAGATTAGTACTACCAGATGGTCCATGGAATGTGGATGAACATCCTAATCGATCAGATGCTGAAGTACAACCAACCGAGGATACCCAAGAACAATTATTACACCAAGGTCTGCAACTTGACGCTAAGGGACGTCCACTACATCCATGGCTCTCTGACATGATTGGTGATCCCGACATCGGAGTTGTTACTGGTAAGGGTGCTTATTTGCGCTGGGGTCCTAATCGCACAGTTGACCCCATCGTAATTAAAAATGATTACGTTCTGCTCGTTAAGCGTAAAGATACTGGTAACTGGGCGTTTCCAGGAGGTTTTATTGATAAAAATGAAACATCATCAAGCGCTGCTATCCGAGAAGTACTTGAAGAAACTGGCATTGTACTTTCTGTCTCTGATGTGGAGACTACGGTTTATGAAGGTCTCGTAGCTGATATTCGAGTTACAGCTAATGCTTGGCCAGAAACAATAGCGCTTCTATTTTCAATAGATGATGATCAGCAATTAACCGAACCAAAAGGTGCAGATGATGCCGCAGAAGCAGCTTGGATACCGTTAGAGGCAGTACTGCTTGAAGACAAGCTTTTTGGTTCTCATCAATATCTGTTGCAGAAGGTTATTGAAATTATAACTTAAAAGTTGTAAGGTAGCTGTCTATGAAGGTAGGTTTAGAGGTATTCCCTCAATTTGAAGATACGCATGAAGGTGAAATTTCCGTGCATGGTCAGAGGCTTGAGCCATCGGTGCTCTATTTAGCGCCTAAAATGCTAGGAGTAGAAGTCGAGTTTATTCCTGATAATGAGCCCCGTGAAGATATTGACCTCTACTTATGTTCAATTTACACTCGAGGCTGGAAGCGCTTTAAGGAGTTTTCCGAAAGAGTTGGTAGAGAAAAGATCATTGCCGGAGACTACCATCCAACGGCCTTGCCGGAAGACTGTTTGCCTTACGCACATAAAGTAGTACCAGGGCTTTGCGGTGATATTGAGTCAATTATTGAGGAGCCTAATGAAGGTATCTACACACGTCCTTTTGCTCCTAGAGTGATGCGTCGTGATTTAGTAGATATGACCAAAATGTATCAAGTGTTTCCGGACGTAAAGCCAGATATGATGACCGGTTCATCAAATTCTAGCGTAGGTTGTCCTTATGATTGCGATTTTTGTAGTACACCAAAACTATCAGGCCAACGTATGCATTCTTCTCCACTTGAAGTGGTAGAAGCAGATATAGCGTCCCTTAAAGAGCATGAGGTAAAAGTTGTCTTTATTCGGGATGAGAGCTTCGCGACTCATCCAAAGTTTCGTGATATCGTACCCTTATATGGCAAAGCAGATTTTCCTATACTTTATTCATTCGGTACTGGACACGCCATGACCGAAGAAAAGACAAAGTTATTAGCTGATAATAATTGGCATAGCTTATGCTTTGGACTAGAGGATGTAGGTGTGCAATATCGTAAGAATGTACGTTTAGCCGAAGCTTGTAGAATGTGTCATGAATATGGCATTAACATAACACTGAGCTTTATAGTTAACGATGATGGTAAGACCAGGGAAGAAGCAGCACAAAATTATCAGGCGCTTTATGATGCCTTTACCACACTTCGACCATCCCAAGTCTGTGCTAATTTTCTAATGCCGTTTCCCGGTACGGGTATTTGGGATAAATATAAGGATCGAATTACCGAGGATGACTTTGAAAAGTATGATTCTAAAACGCCTATTCTTTCACCTCCTGAACTTCATGATTGGCACCGTCATATGGCAGTAGCGGTACAACTTGCCTATTACCACTCTAAGGCCTATCCTAGAAACTTCGAGTGCGGCGACACACAACACTTACGTTTTCAGGAGTTAGAGCAACGCTATGATATGGCTGATGGAAAGTGGGAAAAGTGGTTTAAGCCTGAAAGAGCTACAGAATAGTGATGACAAGCGGTTAAAAAGTTTTCATCCCTAATGTTAGCCTTATTTATAGATGTGAGGGCTTATGTTTAGACAGAAGAAATGATGTAAATATCGATATGACAGGCTGTCGTAGACTTTACTGTGACAAAGGTTCAAGCAGATTTTTGATTATTTATAGCAAACATTACTGGCTAAAAAATAAAATTCTGATTTACTAACTGCGTCGCCTTATATGGGAAAGACCCCACCACATAATTCCAATACCTGCGAATAATATGGCTATGCCTACGGGAGAACCCCATCCAAGTATAGTGTTCCAATTTGTCATCTTTACTCCTTAATCAATAGTATACTCTGAGGGTAAGTTTAAAAGTGTAATAAAACTGCAAGATATTTAGGGGTTGTTTATAAGGCGACTAGCTGCTTACCCAGTGGCTAGAATATGTTTTGGACTTATAAAGAATCATAGCTTTAACGATTAGATTTGCGTTTACGGCGGTCAGTAAAATAGTAAGCTATTGCGACAAATGGATGGATAATAAACATGCCTATTATCCACCAAGTTTTTGGCCTTATCGCTAATCTTCTTATTGAGGGCCGCATCGACAATCATCCATACTTCGAATATAGCAATCAATAAAACTATTACGATAATTATTGGCAACCAAGCACCCAGGTGCCAAGTGTGATTAACATACATGCAGGGATTATAACACGCAGGACTCGAGCTTTTCGACAAGATACAAGTGCTTCTCGCCTCTACCTAACATGTTTATGAACTTCTCAATTCTAGCCTTCCTAGTTCCTGGTTTTTTAGCAGTTTGTATACGCCAGCAAAATGCATAAACATTTGCTCGGTTAAGTGTTTCAAAGAAATATTTGGCTTTTGGATTATTGTCTAATGCTAGCTGAAAGTCTTCTGGAATTTTAGTAGTGCTGGGTGAGTCATAGGCGGTCTCCCACCTACCGTCCTGCTTAGCTACATCAACCGCTGCTATGCCTGCTGGTTTCATTTTGCCTGATTTAACTAGCATTTCCGTTTTAGTTACATTAATTTTCGACCACATACTTTTTGGACTTCTGGGCGAAAACTTTTGTAGGCAATACTCATTTATCGTAAGCTTGTTTCTGGCCATCTATCCAGCCGTAGCAGAGTGCTTCCTCAAGTGCCTGGGCATAAGATACCGAGGTAATATTTGAGGATTTTTTAGCAAGTTTCAACCATACACCGTTTGCTTGTTGATGACTTTCTTGCAGCCAAGTACGCCAACTCTCGGGAGAGTCAAAAAAGAGGATAGGTAAATCTTTTAAAGTTTCCATAAACTAAAGAATAACAAACTCTTCTCAGCAAATTAAAGGTATTTTTTTAAACAGAATAAAATTTAAAGAAAACACTGTTACGGTGATTCTGCTGCTGCAAGGATTTTAGATAAGGTATGGTAAAACCTAGATGTATTTTCAATCGGGATAATAGCGTCCTGAAATCTACTAGATGGCGGACGACCGTTAATAATATGCCAGACTACGAACGCCTCATAAGTATTAACTGCAATAAGTTTCATGTCATTCTTCGACGAGTATTGTGGCAATTCTACTTTTTCAGGTATGGGCTGTTTGGTAAATATGACACAAAATCTTTTTTCGTTAGTGAGTTTAATGCCCTTAAAGTTATCTTGAGAAAGTATTGATTTAAGTTCAGTAGTAGTACGCAAGAAAGTAGGTACTTCATATCCCAGAGCTGACTGCAAACGTTGCTCAATTAAATTGGTTAAGTGCTGCTTATCTATATCGTCTGTGTCAAAAAATACGTTACCGCTATTTATGTAAGTCCTAACATCATTAAATCCAATAGCAGTAAATATTTCACGTAGTTGTGTCATTTTAACTCTGTGTCCACCAACGTTAATTCCGCGAAGTAGAGCTATGTATCTGGTCATTATCTCTAAATTATAGCTCCAATTTAGACTATTTTGACTAACATTTACTGGAGGGCCGTCGTGGAAGCTGCACCAACTGAGATCCTAAATAGTTTTTATCTACACATTATCAAGATTGAGTCACTTGTTCTATCAAAATGAGCTAAGATAAATCTATGATCAAAGAAGAAATAGCTGATGGTACAGTTCATAAAATACCAGCCGACTTAAAGAAAGCTCTTGCTTCCGACCTGATAGCACGAGCAGCCTGGCAGAGCCTTACACCACTGGCACGCAATGAGTGGATTTGCTGGACCGTGACAGTCAAACAACAGGAGACGAGAAACAATCATGTTAAGAGAGTGGTTTCCGGGCTTAAGGAAGGAATGCGTCGTCCTTGTTGCTGGCTAGGCTGTATTCACCGCACCGACAAAACTATAAGTCCTTCTGTTCGGTGGATACTTGATAAACAGTCTAAATTAAAATAAATACCTAGTGGGGCAAGAACTATTTAACAAGGTGTAAAAAGATAATTGCTACAACAATAGAAAAATCAGCAACCGAATTACATCTGTAGGATATAACTTGGAGATCTATCAAAGAAATAAGTTATATATTTTAACCCAAGAACTTCTTAGATGGAGAGTACTTTCGGACAATCTATACAGAGTGTCAAGCAGCCGCCTGTACCAAAGCCGCAAAGACAATCGTTAATGGAAACTGGTCAACGGCGTGGCTGCGAGCTTTGACAGAAACACTTGGTGGAAAAATGCTTACAATGGATTACTGCTGGATCATACGGGTAGATAATAACAAAGTGGCTGAACTTATCGGATTCTAACGTAAACCATATAGTACATAATGCTTCATATATAAACAGATAGGTTTTAGAAATTACTGTAGTAATATACGACCAAATTGGAGGTGCAGCGCACAGTTAATTTACACTCCTTGGTAGATAAAAGGGTATTATTGTTGATAAGTACATTACCCGTAAACGGGGGAGAGATAATTCTTATCCGTAGTATATTGCTAGCGGGATTAACACTGAAGTTATAGATTAGTGAATTACTAAAGAATAAATATAGGTGCACCCATATCTTACGGTAGCTTATCTGAGATAATTTTTTTACTATTTATATCCTGAAGCTTGTTTTTCGAACATTTCCTTATATATGCCGTTTTTATGTTTTAACAGTTCGTTGTGGTTGCCATGTTCCACTATCTCACCGTCTTCAATCACAAATATCTGTTGCGCTCGTCTAACAGTACTAAAACGATGCGATATTATTATAGTTGATCTATCTTTACTGCGTTTTCCTAGTGTTTTGAATATCTCGTATTCGCTTTTGGGGTCAACAGCTGCAGTTGGCTCATCTAGAATTAATAAATCTGCATCTCTAAATAGTGCTCTAGCTAGTGCTACTCGCTGCCATTGACCTCCTGATGGCTCAATACCATCTTTAAATCCAGGTTCCAGTACCTGTTCGAAGCCTTTTGGGTACCTCTTAATGAAAGAAACCGCATTAGCGGCTATTGCTGCTTGGAAAACTCTCTCATCGTTATCAAATTCCTCTACCTTGCCCAAGGCTATATTATCTCTTACAGAGAAAGGGTAATCGTTAAAATACTGGAATAAAACCCCAACATGAGCGTAATAACTGTTCAAATCCAAGTCTTTAATATCTATGCCATTAATGAGTATTTTACCCTTAGTGACATCATAGAACCGTAGTAGTAATTTAATGATTGTAGTCTTTCCGGATCCATTTTCGCCAACGAACGCAATGCTATCACCAGGATTAATCGTAAATGTAATATTCTTAATCGATGGTTTTTCGCTTCCAGGGTAAGTAAAGGATACATTATCGAAGGTGATAGAAGGCTTCGTGCTACTTGAAATTTTTATTGCGTTTTTTGGTGATACTATTTTTGGTTTGGTATCAACTAACAAATATAAATCTTTCATATACTCGTTATTGTCGTAGATGAAATTAAGCGAGGTTGCTATAAGACTTAGGGAACTTCCAAACTGTAAGATAATGCCACTATAAAAGCTGTAGTTAGCCAAGCTGAGAGAATGCTTCAGCACCTTGGTTATTAGCCATAATGTTACTCCTCCTGCTACAGCTACTTCCGTAGCAATACCTACAAATGCTTTTCCTTGAGTGCCTTTTAAGTGCTTTAGTTGGCGATTATAGAAATCAACATGCAATTGTTTTAAAAAATCGAGGAGATAATTTCTAGTACCAAATATTTTTGTTTCTTGTAGGCTATATTTATCTTCAAGAAACTTGGTGGTTTTTTGTGCCAATAGTGGTTTATCGCCTTTCTCTCCCCATAAGTTCCATTTGAGTTGACTGAACCTTTTCTCGGCGTAAAAGCCTGGGATTAATGAAGCGGACATCACTAAAATTAACCAAGGAGCAAAAGTAAAAACTATCACTAAAGATGACACTAATCTAACGGTAGAATGTAAACACTGTAAGATATAGTTGGCAAAATTTTGGGGAGTGTATTGATACTCTTGTGATACTTTTTGAATTTTCTTTTTCAATTCGAAATCATCATGTTGCTCCATGTCAAGAGAAGAGGTAGCACTATTAAAATCGACAGTCATACGAACATACCATTTAATCCAGGCTCTACGTTCAATAAAGGTTATCCAACGCCATGAAAATCTTTCACCTAAAACTGCTATTGTTGAGGCAGCCAATAATACGTAGACATGCTCACTTGAAACTGGTTTATTCTGAAACACTAAAGTCAGCTGACCAATTATACGACTGCCAAAATATACAGTTAGGATACTAGAAGTAACTTGTAGAGCTATGAGCAATAAGTAACCAAGTAGGGCTAGTCTGTCAATTTGCCAATACAAGATTAAAGTACGCCAAATATTCTTAGGAAGTGAGTAGTTGTTTATTTTGTTTTTTGGCATATTACCATTATAGTTGCTTACACCTCTTATCTATCTATAAATTAAAAAATCACCCAGAAAGTGACTTAAAACTTTATCTGTAGATTTATCGTGGAGGGCCAGGAGGGACTTGAACCCTCGACACCCTGCTTAAGAGGCAGGTGCTCTAACCAGCTGAGCTACTGGCCCAAATTACCAAGAAACTTTATCAAATTACCCCTGTTTTTGCAATACTTACCAAACGAATTATTACTGTCAAGGGATTATGTCTGTACTTTGGTACAATAGGGTAATCAATGAAATTATTAATGGGTAGTGAGTTGGCAGAGTATATAAAAGTTAGGCAAGCTAAAGCTGTGCGAACTTTAATTCAGTCAAAAAAAATAACCCCTAGATTGGCAATAATCACAACTATCGATAATCCAGTTATTGACTTGTACGTTCGCTTGAAACAGCAATATGCAGAGGACATAGGTATTGTTGTAGACGTCTATCGAATTGATCAGGATAAAGTGGCTAATCTTGTAGAAAAATTAAACGTAGACGAATCTGTTCACGGAATCATCATACAATTACCGCTTGAACATCCAGAAGAAACCGACAAGCTAGTAAATCTTGTTGTTGCAAAGAAAGACGTTGATGCTCTTGGTGTTAATGCTAAGTTTGATCCGGCTACACCCAACGCAATTCTTTGGTTATTGTCAGGGTTTAATATCAATATTCAAGGCAAAAAAGTAGTATTAGTCGGAAGGGGTAAGTTGGTTGGCCAACCTCTTGAACGTATATTAAAAAATAGCGACATTGATGTAGTTGTTGTTGATAAGCAAACTAAAAATATTGGTGAGATTATACGATTGGCTGATGTAATTATTACTGCCACTGGTCAACCAGCAATAATCAAGTCTGAAATGGTTAAGTATGGTGCCGTAGTGGTTGACGCGGGAGTAGCGAGTGAAAATGGTAAAACGGTTGGGGATGTTGACGATGAGTTGTATGAGCGTTTGGATATAACTATAACCCCGAGAAAAGGTGGTGTTGGCCCACTAACTATTTGTGCTTTGTTTGATAATGTAATTAATGCAGCGTCTCAGACATAAACTTGTGTAGTAGTTTTAATTCTTCTTGTGGTACGCAATGTTGAGAAAATGAATGAAAATCATACTCAATAGGAATATCGAATTTATAATTTGATAGTTCTGGATATTTACTTTGGGCTAGGCGCATAGCTTCTCGACTTTCCTTTATCTCTCCAACACAATCAAGAGGTTTATCTCCAGTGATTCCTAATAATGCTTTATATGTTTCTTGAAGTTGTGGGTCTAAAAGCAGATTTTTATCCCAAAGTGCCTCAAGTTTTTCTCGCTTAATAAATGGGGTTAACGCTAAGAAAATGAAAGCACATTTAGGACATTCGCCGCACCAATATAAGTGGTTACTATGACTCGTGAACGCTCTATTGCAGGAGCTAAAAACATCTTTATATTTTTCAAAACCTGAATAGGCAAACAATTCAGCTATCGCTAACTCACTTAGAGGTCTGAGCAGCGAATAATAACGCACAGTATCTCCGTAATATCCTTTTATTAATTGTTGAAAATCTTTTTCAAATTCTAGAGATTTGGAATACTGATGATTTATGCTTACTCCATCAAAGATGAGTGTTGGTTCGTTAGCTGATGACTCATTTGATACTATGATGTCGCTAGAACCCTGCAATATAGATGTTACCACACCAACACATGCAATTATAGCCGATATAGGGACATGGCCATTATATGCACCGTGGGCATTAATATCGGTAAGTTTTTTGTCTAATATTCGTTCTACAGGAAAATGAGGTAGACCAATTACCTCGACAAGAGGATCCAATAATTTTCTATGGTTTACGCTAAAACTATAAACATTTTTCTGTTCTTTAAGCACTTCAATACTTACAAGCGAATCTTTTCCACCTCCTATTCCGACAAGTTTACTGTTATGGGTCTTTGCTTTTATGGTGCTAAATTCTTCAGAATTTACAGGGAAGTGGATTGTGGTGTTTGGATCGATTTTGTTTACATAGAAAAATTCACCTAGACCCTTTTGGTAAGTATGAGATAAAAACTTAGACAGAGATTGATCGATTAATCCAAAATCAATTCTAATATTTGAGGCTAAAAAGGCCTTATAGTAAGAAACTCCAGCCATAAAAAACAGTAAATTAAAAGCCCTATCAAGTGATTCTTTGTCATAATCCGTGAAATCGAAGTCAAAAATATAGCGTTCTACGAACTCAATATCGTCATCATAGGTGTAATGTAGAGCAAGTTCTTTATCATTTTCGTTAAAAGAATACTTTTTAAAAATGAATGACTTATACTTATTCATAATAAGGATACTGCCTCATTAAATTGTTCGCCTCTTTGCTCAAAGTCTTTAAACATATCGAAGCTAGGGAAACCAGGCGATAATACGAGTGCGTCTCCAGGCTTTGTTTTTGTTAATGCCTGTTTTACTATCGATAGCATATCTTTTTTTTCAGATATGGTGTAGTTCGTATAATTCGTGGATTGCAGTGTGTCAGCTATTCTATCGGCAGATTCCCCAATTAATATAATGTGTCTTAAGTTTGAAGCTTCTGACGAAATGGTTTGGGAGAGTTTAGTAAGATCTAGGCCTCGATCCTTACCTCCTAAAATAATAACTTTCTTGCCCGATATGGCATTAATGGCAGCAATGCTGGCGGACGGTTGGGATGAAAAAGAATCATTAAAGAAACGCACTCCATTTATATTTCCGATCGGTTGTATTCGATAAGGTAGACCTTTGAACGTTGTCAAGACTTCTTTTATTGCTTCAATTTTTTGGTCTATTTGCCATAAGCAAGTTACAGCAGCACATACATTTTGCCAATTGTGCTGACCGATTAAGCCCAGTTTATCCGTCTGGCAAATTATTTTGTTATCGATCATGACTGCATTGTTAGATATGTATGCTCCCGGTGGAGAGAGATATGGTTTGGTTTGGGCTAAGCCAGAGGAAGCGATTCTTCGACTAACTTCATTTTCGGCGTCATATATTGCGACGTCATTATTTTTTTGATTAATGAATAATTGACTCTTAGAGGCATAGTATTCTTCTACATTAGTGTGCCAATCGAGATGTTCGGGCTCAACCATTAAGCAAATCGCAATATGTGGTGAATATTTCAAATCAATAAGTTGAAAATTGGCGAGCTCTAGTACCACCCAGTCATCCTTGTCAATATTGTCATTAAGTAATGCTAGTGGCGCTATACCAATATTGCCACCCAAGTGGGTCCGATATCCAATAGTTTCCAGCATTTTTGCAATAAGTGTTGAAGTAGTCCCTTTACCTTTCGTTCCCGTTACACCAATAATATGCCTAGAAGGGCATACTCTAATAAATTCATTGGTTACTGTTGTTACTTTCTCGAGTATATTCGAACTATACTTTTCTTGAATATTTTTTGGGTGTAATCCTGGGGTACGAACTATAAGGTCAAATCTTTCTAGGTTTGACAAATAGTCTTCTCCGAGCTGAACTTCAGCGCCATTCGGTGTGGAGATAGTTTTATCTCTATCGCAGATAGTTATATGATTTTCGGGCTTGTTCCAGTAATCAAACGCAGAACGCCCCTGACGATCAAAGCCGATTATGGCGATATTCATATAAAAGCTATTTTACCAATAATTATGATAGATTTTTCTTAACTAATTCAAAAACTTGTCTAGGGGTCATGTTTGCCTTGAGTATTATGGCGGTAACTCCCATTGTTTTGATCGAATTAGGTATTTCTTGCTCTCCCATGTTGGTTAAAATGATAACTTTTAGGTCTTTGGCCCATTCGATTTTACGTATTTCGGCAAAAACCTGATCGCCATTCATTTCAGGCATCATAAGATCTAAAAGTACTATATCTGGATGCATTGTTTTAACGAGACTTAATCCTAATTTTCCATTTTCGGCTGTCTCTACGATATATCCTTCAGCCTCAAATTTAAATCTGTACATTTGAGATATAGTTGGATCGTCTTCTATGATGGCAATTTTGTAAGGTACTTTTATTGATGGCATATGTGTGTTCCTATTTCGATCAGTGAGTTCTTATAATTGTATTGTATCATCGTCACGATAGCTATAGACCTTGTCTAATATTTTTCTATCTTTGGCAATATTTATAAGTATGACGTATTTATTTAATCTGATAATAAATTAGAAATTGGCGGGAGTATTTTGGGATTCATTCTTTAATCGACTATATGTTTATTTATAGCAAGGTTGGAGTTATGGTTTAAGACAATTTTGGTAAACAATGCTTTTGATGTTTTATTGTGTTTATGATAACTTATCAAAGTTATTTAGCAGTTTAGGGCAATGCGACGCTTAATTAAGCGGATGAGATTGATTGGAATTTAAAAGGAGTGTGATACTTCTGAAATTAGTCTAGTTAATTCTATTGCATAGGGACGTACCGTCGATTTAAAAGTTGGAATCATTGCAAGATTATGCTTTTGTGTGGATCTCTAATAAATTTCAAGCTAAATAAATTAACTATTCAATTACTAATGAACGGAATTTTAAATGCGTGGAAGCAATATAGAATCACAAAAAATATTCAATGAAATGCCAAGAAAAAAATATCCACTCGGTGAGATTACTTATGAAGAAAGTATTCATCCATCGGCTGTCGGCATAAGTGAAAATCTATATCCAAAGAAAGTTGTTGAGGTGGGGGTTTTGGATCCGATAACTGAGAGCTTTAGTCGCGAAGAGATTAAAGAAATTACCGAAATAGAACAATTCATGGATAGTTTTGCTGCTAAACGAAGAGAAGAGGGAAAATGGGAAAGAAGTCCAGATACTGCATATATGGACGAAAATGGAAATTCTACTCGTAAAGAAAAAAAAGAATGGGGAGACCCAGTTTCAAGAGATAAGTTTTTTATAGAGATGTTACAAAGTCCAGGATTGAATGAATGGCGGACTAAAGTGCCTTCCTCTCAGTCTTTGGTAGATCTGATGGATCCGTTGAGTAACAATCAAATTGATTACGTAGCACGCAAGTGGTTGTCGCTATCTACCGATGCTCGTGCGATCAGGAATAGGGCTGCGGTAATGTCGAAAACGGTTGAAGAATTTGTTTATGGATCAGAAAAAGATAAGGAATTTAAATGGCTAAGTATTGCATGTGGTACTGCCCTGCCTGTGATGCTTATTGCTAACAAGGCCGATATAAAAACTCAACTTTACTTGGCTGACTTTGATCTTAGGGCACTTGAAAGTACTAAAAGGATTGCAGCCGAAATAGACTTTCAAGGAAAAATATTTAAGCCTTCGGATTGTGGAATGAAAAATGACAGGATAAATATTTTTAAGAAAGAAGATATGCATCAACTAGGGAAACATCTTGATGATAAAGTTGGACGACCTGAACTTTGTGACATGCTAGGAATATTTGAATATACAGGAGAAGAACTTGGTATAGATTCAGCAGAATTTTTGCGCACAGGCTACGATATGTTGAGTCCCGGAGGTAGATTAATATTTGGGCAAATGAGATCAAGTAGAAAAATGTCAGATTTTACTATGGGTGTAGTATGTTGGCCTTGGGTGAAAATGCGCAGTCCCGAAGAAGTTATGGAAATAATCAATAAAGCCAATATTCCACTTTCCAGTACGACATTGTATTTAACTGATGATGGCGTCTATATTGTTGGGGTAATAGATAAGCCACTCTAGAACAACAAAAAAGCATAATGTTAATGTATATATATGCACTTGTTAGCGATACTATTATTTATAGCTGCAGTCTTTGGTTTTTTAGCGGCTGCCATGGTTTTACTGCGAGACTATCATAATCCACAGAATATTTCATTTTTCGGTATCGGACTCGGTGTTACTGTTTGGGTAGTAGGAATATCTTGTTTTATATTAAGTACGGGATCGATAGCACCATTGTTGTGGGCTAGAATATATTATTCTGCGCCAATTATACTGGTCTACTCGTCATTAGAATTTTCTCAATATTTCCTATATACGAAAAAGTTACCTAAAGCCATTAATTTTTTACTTTTTATCAGTGGTTTTATTCTATTAACACTGTTCTTGTCGGATAATACTTTTCTCATAGCTAAGATAATTCATCGAACTTACGGTTATCAAATCAGCCTACAACACCTAGGGTACTTATTGTATTCCTTATATCTTGTGCTTTGTTTCTTGATTGTAATAATTTTAGTTTTCTATAAATCCATAAAATCACAGCAAATTCAGTACAAGCAGCAAGCTAGGATATTCCTTTTTGGATATATTGCGTCATTTATTCTCGGTCTATTCTTTAACTTAATCCTTCCTTGGTTCGGTGATTACCGCTTAATAGCTGTTGGTCCTTTAATGACGCCAATATTCTTTGTTTCAATAAGCTATGCAATTATCAAACGTAGATTGTTTGACATTCGATTGGCGTTCACCAGATTATTAGCGTATGCAGCATCGCTTGTTTTTATTGGAATAATATTTTCTTTTGTCTCTTTTGACATTGTTGGTTTTGTGTTTCGTCATACCAATATTACGCAAACTGAAACGCGTTTAATCTACACCATGATAGCTGTGCTTCTGGTCTTCATATTTCCTTATCCAAAGAAGTTTTTTGATAATTTTACCAAGAGATATTTTCATCAAGACTCTTATGATGTCCAGAATTTTCTATATAATTTCAATAAGACTTTGGTGACAAATTATAACCTTTCTTCTCTTTTAAAAAATGTATCAGTTGTTATTCAAGAAAATCTTAAACCATCCTTTATCTTCTTCTATATTAGAAATAATGACGTCGCTGATAACAATAAAACAAGTAGTCATGTTCAACCTTTGCTTAATGCGCAAGAGTGGACTGCGCTGGACAAGGGTTTAGTGAATCTACGCAAAAAAATCATTTCTGTCGATTCTCTTTCGGCACAGTATAAAGATATACAGGATATGTTGAAGAGCAAGAATATTTCCGTTTTGGCCAGGTTGACAATGAATGTTAGAGACGAGGGAATAGGTTATATGGTGTTTGCCAATAAAAAAAGTGGTAATATCTATAACCTCAAAGATCTCGAAATAATAGAAATAATCGCAAATGAATTAGTAGTTGCAATTCAGAATGCTCTTAGAACCGAAGAAATTGAACGGTTTAACATTACTTTACAAAATAAAGTTAGAGAATCTACTAACAGACTAAGAAAAACAAATGAAAAATTGCGGGCTCTTGATGAGGCGAAAGACGATTTCGTAAGCATGGCTTCGCATCAATTGAGGACTCCACTTACAAGCGTTAAGGGTAACATTAGTCTTATTCTTGACGGGGATGCGGGTAAAATTAGTGACCTGCAAAGACAATTACTGAATCAAGCGTTTGTAGGTTCTCAAAAGATGGTATATTTAATATCCGATCTACTCAATGTATCTAGGCTGAAAACAGGCAAATTTATAATTGATAGGAGTGAGACCGATCTAGCTTCGGTTATAGAAGAGGAGGTAAATCAATTATTAGATTCGGCAAAATCGCGGTCCATCACTCTGTCGTACAATAAACCGAAGGATTTTCCATTTATGATGCTTGACGAGATAAAGTCTCGCCAAGTAATAATGAATTTTATAGATAATGCAATTTATTACACTCCTGCAGGCGGTCATATCGAAGTTGAATTGAGTCAAACAAAGTCTTCTGTGGAGTTTAAAGTAATAGACAATGGAATGGGTGTTCCTAAAGACGATCAGCCTCATCTGTTTACGAAGTTTTATCGTGCAGGTAATGCGCGTAAAGTAAGGCCTGATGGAACAGGATTGGGCTTATTTTTAGCAAAAAAAATAATTATTTCCGAAGGGGGTTCTATAATCTTTAAAACAGAACTCGACAAGGGGAGTGTTTTTGGTTTTAGTTTCCCCAAATCTAATGTTGTGCCTAACCCATAATTTAACCAGATTTAATAGGATTAAACATATAAAACACTATAATAAAATATGTTTGACAAAAAATAGTGCTAGTGGTATTATTAAGGTCAGTTTAGGGTGCGAAGAGGAAGGAATTAGGTTTTATGGAAGAGAAGTTGAATAATAATATTTATAAAGATAATAGTAATGATTTATCTAAAAATAATGCTATTCGTATTGCTGTAGCGACTTTAGCAGTAAGTGTTGGATTGGCTGGATTCGAAGGATCTGCGAATGGATCAACTAGTATTTCAGGAAACGAACGGACTGTAACTAATGCAGGTCCTAATACAATAGCTAAGAGAGAAGCAATAGCTAAGAGAGAAGCAATAGCTAAGAGAGAAGCAATAGCTAAGAGAGAAGCAATAGCTAAGAGAGAAGCAATAGCTAAGAGAGAAGCAATAGCTAAGAGAGAAGCAGCACCAAAGAATGTTGATGTAGTAGTTTATAAGTCTAGTATTAGTGCTTCTAATATTGCTAAGGGAAAAATAACATTCCTAGAAGATGAGCATACGAATGGTTACAAAGCAGTTAATCCTGCTACCTGTATTAGAGAGGCAAATTTCTGGAATTCAGGTAGAGCAGCAAATGGTAAAGTTTATTTCTTCGAAGACCACAACGGTACGATTTGTACCGATAAATCTTCACCAACTGGATGGGTAAAAGTTGCGGGTGGAATAACTGGTCGTGACTGCGGTAATGAGGCCAAGCCAATGGGTCCAATACCTGGTCCTAAGGCTCAGGGAAAAATAGAAATGGAGACTAACCTAGATACTAACGCTAAAATTAAAGTTACGGCTTCAGCAATGGTTAAAGCTGCATGCACAAGTATATATGGTTCGGCTTCGGCAAGTGGCAGTGCTAGAGCTATAGCTTTTGAGTCAATTAATCTTAAGACGTTTCTTAACGACTCTGCATCTGAGCAAGACAAAATAGAAATGGGAATCGTTGGCAAGGCTGATCTCGAGGCTAAGGCATCAGCCAAAGCGTCAGCTGAGGCGCAGTGTCCAATTGTGAATGCTACGACTACTACTGAAATCGCTCCGTCGACTACGACAACTCTACAGCCAGTTACGACTACTACTGAAATCGCTCCGTCGACTACGACAACTCTACCAAATTACGTTCCAATAACTGCCAATTTTGTCAATAACAACCAGGAACCAATAGATGAAGGTGCGCAAGATCTGATATGCGCAACATATTCTGGCGGTAATCCAGGCGACAATGTTGCGGTTAATATGAGCGCATCTGTAGGTGCAATGGGAGAAACATATAAAACCAACGGTAATATCTACTGTGCAGATTGGACTGCTCCAAACACTCCTACCACCAATGCTGAAATTGAGCTTACTGTTACTGATGAAACCGAGCAGGCTGAAGGAGCTCCGTCCGGAGATTACCTAGTTCAGGATTTCGAATCAATTGCTGTAATGCAACCACAATAAGAATAAGATTCAATAGGGAGACTATAATATGAAATTACCATTTAAAATAGTATCGATCGGATCTAGCATAGCTTTGATCGCTGGCATGTTTTTGCCCGGTTTTGTTAGTGCTGCCGGAGTTGGACAAATAGAAGGTGGAAACGTTAACTATACAATATCTAATGTTACAAAGGGTACAGGTTTTTCTAATACACAGTCGGCAGACCAATGTAATATAGTCGAATATCGATTACACCTGTACAATCCTGGTCCTGACCCTATTAATGACGTTAATGTAGAAGCAACTATCAATACGATAACACCGTATACTCAGTACGTTTCGACTGCTACAGTGTTTGCACCAGATAGCTTGACTCCACAAATTAATTTTCAATCTACCTTGAATCTATCTACTGCGCAGACAGAAACTTATATTAAGGGTTCTACCGTACTGCTTGATAGTGCTGGCAATGTGATCAGTTCCAGTTCTAACGGTACTCTAGCCGATACGATTACTACCGGCGCCGGTGGTATTGACATAGGTTCATTAGGGGCATCAGTCCAAGAATACCTAGAATTTAAAGCTCAGGTTAATTGTCCATCCGTTCCCACTCCTCAACCAACCTATGCTTGTACCGGATTAACCGTAGAGGGTGAAGATAATAATATAGTTAAAGTAACTAATTTCACGACTTCACAGAATAATGGTGCTAATTTCACCAACGCTACGCTAAACTGGGGCGATAACTCAACTCCTTTAACAACAAATAATGTAGTAGGTCAGACTCACCAATACGCAAGTAATGGTACATACAATATTATTGTTACTGCTAACTTTAACGTTAATGGATCTACCCAATCAGCGACTAGTCAGTCTTGTGAACAGCAAATTAGTTTCACATCTACACCTCCAACTACCCCTACTACACCCACCCCTACCCAATTGGTTAATACTGGCCCTGGTAATGTAATAGCTGTTTTCCTAGGGTTCAGTGCAACAGGTTTTGCAGCTTTCTCGATGCTTAAACGATACAAGCTTTCTCGGGGCTAGTTGTGGATAACTACTAGTAATAATATCTGTTCTGTGATATATAAAAGAAGAGATAGTTTGCACTAAGAGCAAAGACTGACCGCTCAAAACTCAATGAATTTTCCCGGGTTTATAAACCCGGGATTTTTCTTTTCCAATCTGTTATGCTAAGATATCTCAGTTCGTATAAAGGTCCCATCGTCTAGCGGTTAGGACACCGGGTTTTCATCCCGGCAACAGGGGTTCGATTCCCCTTGGGATCACCATAATTGAATTATTAGCCTTTAATGGGTTACTTTCTAACGAAATACACCTGTAAAGCGGACTAATATCTGAACTTATAAAGTTGTGCTGTTTAATGTCGTAAACAAATCCTCTAGGGAAGATTAGATTCTGGTATTTTTGTTTAAGCTGAAGTGGCGCATCTGCCCATTGTTTTGCCACATTGCTCATAAAGCTGAGAGCATATTCAATAGATGATTCACTAAGGGTTTGTTCCTGTTCTAGGAGGTCTAGGGATTGTTTGAGGTCTAGTAAAACTCACGCTTAAAAAGCTTATCCTGCTCAATAGAGATTTGCTGTTCCATTAACCCATTCCATTGAAACATATGTAGTATTTTGATTATTGCTTTAGATGCGACCTTTGTGCTTTGCTGACGAAGGTCAATTGAAGGTACAACTTCATCAATTGCAATTATTTCATTTTGCCTTGCCGCATAAATACCCCTTAATGGAACCCTCATATGGTCAAGTAAATCTAATTTTCTATCCAACACATTACGTAACTCAATATGTACCTTAACATCACCCTTGATGTGTTCCGCCTCTATAAGTCGTTTAATAAACTCAAACCATTCGGTTACAGCATACATAACACTACCGATAGGGTTTAGTATTTTATCTGGCTGGATAGACTTAAAGGGTAATTGATTATTTAACCAAGAATCATCTTGATACCAGTCCTCATTAAGAGCTATATAAGCTATAAACTCGCCATCAAAAAATAATCTCCACACTTCTTTATGTATGCCAAAATCACACCATGCCTCTATGCCATCATCAATGTTATACATATCTTGATGCTCTGCGGAAGATGTCGGCACATGAGGTACGTCCCAGCCACGAAGTTGAACAGCACTATTCCTAACTAGCTGTTGAAGATTGGTATAATTTTTATTTTCAACCTCATAGTTTTTAGTTGGCTTAAAATGAATCACCCAGTAGCCATGAGATTTTATTACTCTTAATGTAGATTTCATATCTCCCATTATTCAGCCTCCAAATCGGCAATTCGGTTTTCTGATGATGAAGATTTACCACTCCATACATAGCCTCTATTTTCTAGGTTCTTTTGCACATTATCAGTAGCCAAATCCTGTAGCATACGAAACTCAGAGGCTGACATCTCCTCGGTCCTTGGTTGTCCTGTCATTGGACGAATATATACAGCCCCTTGCCTCAAAAGCCCAGACTGCCCATTTTTTATACACATGGTTATATAGTTCGGGAACTGCTCAACTGTTACAACGACCAGGTTAACTAACTTACCTTTTGGATTCGGAAACTTTCCTGCACTAAACTCGTAATACATTTTCTCAGAAGAAAAACCATCAATTATTCCGAAAATAGATTCGGTGTCTTGAAAAGAATCAAACTGTTCTTCGTTAAGGCCTATTATAATTGGCTGATGATTTTTACCCTCCTCAATCCCAATAACTAGAACACCGCCTAGGCTATGGTGATTTAACCCCATAATACTTTTTATAACTTTCTCTTGTGTAGCAATATCTCCATTAGGCTGCTCTGCTCTAACACCCCATGTAAATGGAGGCTTAAACTCAAGGTTAGAGCGTTCACTCCTGGTTGCGCCCTCTAACTCTATGAAACCCCTTATATCATCTTCACTCATTGTCCGAATCATACTTATATTGTACTTTAAGCAAACAAAACCTATAAGCCAATATTTAGTTGAGAAAGTATAGAAGTGAAAATAAAATATATATGTAACATTATCATTAAATTAGCGAATCTATGGCAGACAAACCTAAAGCACCCACAAAAGCAGCTTTAGGATACTTACGCATTTCAGATAAAGGACAGATTAAAGGCGAATCAAAACATAACCAACGTGCAGCCATAGAAGCTTATGCCAAAACTAATGGTATTAGGGTAATAAGATGGTTTTATGACGAAGCTAAGTCTGGTAAGAATACCGAACGAGAAGAACTACAAAACCTCCTAAAATTAGCCCTGAAGATGAAAGGCACAATTGATTACGTCTTGGTATATAAGATGAATAGAGCCTCGAGGGACTTAGATTCATATGTTATTGGCATGAGGTCAGTATTGGCTTCTAGGGGGATTGAAGTCCGCTCAGTAACAGAACCTTTTGATTCTTCGCCAATGGGCAGGTTTATGGAAAATCTCTACGTTATGGTTGGACAGCTAGATAATGAAAATAAACGAGATACAGTCGTAGACAATATGCGGCGTTTAGCCCAGCAAGGATATTGGCAGCATAAAGCAATTCGTGGATACAGAATGGTTAAAGTATCCAATGGTGAAGGCCAACCAAGACCATCAATGCAGCCTAATGAGGAAGCTGAGAAGATTACAGACCTACTTATGCGATTTAACCAAGGAGATATCACAGAAGCAGCTCTAATAAGGTACGCAGCCTCAAAAGGCATTAAGAACCGCAAAGGCAAGCATTTAAGCCAGGAAACCCTACATAAGATGCTAATACGCCCAGAATACGCTGGATATGTACATGATTGGTTTACAGACTATGAATTAGTTGAGGGCAAACACGAGGGTTTAATAACTAAAGATGCCTATTGGCGTAATCAACATATTATTAAATCCAAAAACAAAGAATACCTAATTGGCATTAAACATTCTGTTAATAGCGAAATATATCCATTAAGACGATTTATCTTATGTGTTAACTGTAACTTGCCAATGACTGGTTCTGCCCCCTGTGATAGCCCTAGATACTTTTGTGGGCGAAAAACTTGTCGTGGGGTTGGTTCAGTAATGACTAAGATTGTTCATGCCGAGTTTGAGCAGTATCTAAAAACCATAGAACCTACACCAGAAACAGTTAAGAAGATGAAAGATAATCTAAGTAAACAGGCAGTAGAACAACTTGGCGTTATTAATAAAGAAATAGCTGAGTTTAGAGATAAATTGAATGAAAATGCCGATATTAGAGCAAGTGCTATAAAACAATTTATAAGTGGCAAAATAAGCGAGGAAGAAAAGAAAGAAGTTGTTGATTCACTTGATACCGAGAAGCTAGACCTCAAACAATCCCTAGACCTCCTAGAACAGGAACAAACCCTTAGTGAATCATCTATTGAATATGCTCTCAGCTTTATGAGCAATGTGGCAAAA
>JAJZKM010000010.1 GCA_021804085.1 bacterium
ATTGGTTGATTTGGTATAACACAGAACGGCCTCATTGGACTCTTAGATTAAAAAGCCCCATGAAAGCAATGCTAGATGGGTTACAATTAGAAGGACGGCAGTCCAATATGTTATGGACGGATACATTGGGTTTGCGTAAAATATTTTTTGTGTTATAATTATTTTCATGGAATTCAATAGAGAACAATTTGAAGCTCATATGGCTTATGGTGTTCGTTTACACAATCTTGGTAAATATCAAACCGCTCTTATTCAAAGCCTAGAAGCATATAATATTGCTCCAGATAACTCCTTGGAGAAAGGACGTGCTGCTCGAGACATTAGCGCTCGTTATGATCGATTAGGTGAAAATGATCAAGCTGAGCGCTTGGCTAACGAAGCTTACAATATCCATAACGCTCTGGTAATTAGTACTGAGCCACCGAACCGAGATGCTTATCGCGAACGATCAACAAGTGCAATGTATCTTGGAGTTATGGGTTTGCGTAAAGTTATTAAGGCTAGGCTGGAAGGTACTGACGCACAACCTAACCTTACATCATTCGTAGAAGATAAAATGGCACAATCTTGGTCGGATATTCAAACCGCCAAGCGGCAAGCAACATCTAAAATTGACCAAAAGGTCGACCAATACGAAATCAATGTTTCTCGTCGAGTATCGATGGCTGAAAGTCTCGTTGGACACAGAAATATAGGACTTCAAATCGGTGCCAAAGCAGTATTTTTAGCTTTTGCTTCGGAATCACCAAGAATGAGTACGAGTAATCCAGGATTGTCTCAACAAGATCGTTTGCGGGCCAAAGCAAAGGCTTTAGCGGGTGGTATCGCAGCCTTAAGTGTTGGGATACTAGCTTCACCAAAAGGTAATCGCCGTCAGCAACTCGCATATAAGGTTGCAAACCGAACTCTATAGACTAGACAGTAGCTACTACTTCTAACTTCTGGTTTGCCCTAAAACTTTACTATAAATCTCATAGGTTTGTTCAGCCATAGCTTGCCAGGAATATCGAGCGACTTGCAGGTGTCCAGTATTAACTAACTGCTTAGTTAATACTTCATTACTTATTACTTCACTAATTTTTGTAGCCATATCCTTAGTATCAATAGGGTTAAAATAATGTGCAGCGTTACCATAAATTTCAGGTAGACATGTAGCATTGCTACTAACAACCGGCGCGCCGTGAATCATTGCTTCTAGACCGGGCAAACCAAAGCCTTCACTCAAACTTGGAAATATGTATGCCTTACAATGTTCGTACAGCCATCGCAGTTGTCCTTCTGTTACAAAACCCATAAAGACAACCTTATCAATCTTCCGATTGGCAACATTTGCAGCAATTCGCTCATAATTAGCATCTTTCTTACCAGCTAATACTAAATGCAAATTAGGATACTGATTTTTGAGTTCGATAAAAGCGTCAATTAAGCGCTCTAGATTTTTGTGTGGTGTCGGGCGTCCAACGTACATAATAAAGTCTTTATCAACTAAACTAGTTAAAGCTTCTGGTTGGGCAGTAATAGGATCAGCAGCCTCATAAGTAACAGTAAATTTATTCGGGTCAACGCCAGTAAACTTAACTATATCATCTTTAACGAATTGGCTCGGAACAATAATCTCTTCTGATTTTTTTGCAACTCTCTTATTGACTTGAACGTAAACATTCTGCTTTATTGCAAAGACTAAAGGGTTTTTGTCAGGATTTTTAAAACGTACTGTGGTGAGGTCGTGCATAGTGGTTACAACACGGCCATGGTAAAATATTGGTTGCTGCACCATGCCAAAATGTACTAGGTCGGGCTTTAATTCTTCTAGTTGTTTTTTAAAACCAATCTGCTCATCAATAGTAAAGTCTTTGTGCGGACAGGCTAGCTTAACAAAGTGCGGATTGCTTGGCTGCCAAATGCTCATGTCTTCCGGCTTTAGTAAAATTGTATAGTCATTTTCATTATCAATTTTTTGTAAATAATGTATTAATCTCTCTAGATACCTGCCAACACCTGTACCTCGTAGTTGTCGAGCGTCAATCGCAATTTTAGCCATAATAATCATAGTATCACAGGTGGCAATTACGTGTCTAACAGACTAACAAGATAATATACTTTCAAAGTAAGGAAAGAGGAGGTGTTGAGCAATTAAAATAGTTCACTCCTGGTTCATTGAAAATTCAACCTCCGGATATGTCTTTAAAATTAGGTGAAAAATTACTAGTATGTCAGTTTTCGAAAAAACCAGGGAACTTAAAGCTCTACTATACCTTAATATCAAGTTTCAAAACCATATATTTTAGAGAGTTTGAAATTAGACATAAAGAAAAGTTTTCGACCTTTAAAACCAACCCAATTTACAGATACATTAACAGTGAAATGACTGTGTTTGATGTGCGAAATTCTGACTTGGTGACCCCTGCGGGATTCGAACCCGCGATTGCCGGACTGAGAACCCGGAGTCCTAGACCACTAGACGAAGGGGCCAATGTTACTTCGGAATGTTACCATATATATTTAGACGCTTCTATAGTAATTGAAAAATATATTAGATTTTATCCTACTCGGTAATAATCAATAACCTAAAGTCTTTAGGTCTAGTAGGCCCCGCGACATCACTGAATGAAACGCTTATGGCAATGGCATAATAATATCGCCATCAAATATAAATGCTTGCGGTTATGAGTCTAACCTACGATAATGTGCTTAAGGATAAATGATATTAAAATGAACATCTATTTAGAAATTTTATCTGTGGTAGTTTTGATAATTATCATCTTGGTTGTGGTATTCATAAAAAACAAACACCATTCACATACTAATTCCGGGGATGGAGATGCATATGCGGCAAGTCTAAGGGATGAAAAACAAAGATCAAACATAATTTTGGACTCTATTGAAGACGGTGTAATTCTAATTGGAAAAGATGGTACGATTCAAATGTTCAACAAGGGAGCATCTAAAGTTAGCGGATGGCCCGATCAAGAAGCAAAAAACTTAAACTATAAATCTGTTTTACGATTAATCAATGAAAAAGGAGAACCATACACAGAAGAAAAAGATCCTGTATTGAAAACATTCAACTCTCAAGAATCAGTCCGTGATAATAATGCCTTTTTAGTCACCCATAACGACAAACAACTACCAGTATGGATTAGCGTGACTCCATTAATTAATCAAAAACATCAGACTAGTGGCGTGGTAGCCATTTTTCGAGATATGACCCAAGAAAGACAAGAAGAGAAACAACGCAGCGAATTTATTAGTACCGCCAGTCATGAAATGCGTACACCAGTAGCTGCTATAGAAGGTTATTTAGCTTTGGCTCTTAATGAGAAGGTGAGCAGTATTGACAGCCGAGCACGTAACTACCTAGAAAAAGCTCACGAGTCTACCGAACACTTGGGAAAACTTTTTCAAGATTTACTTACTTCCGCCAAAGCAGAAGATGGTAGGCTTACTTCTCATCCAAACTTGATGGAGCTTGGAACTTATATAGAAAAACTAGTTAATGACCTCCGTTTTGCAGCAGATAAAAAAGGATTGGTTTTAGAATATAAATTAGGCACCCCAAATACTATCGACGCAACAAGCACAATACCGGCAGGGCAAAAGATTATTCGTCCTTTATATTATGTTTTAGCAGATTCAGATCGAATGCGTGAAGTTATTACTAACCTTTTCGACAATGCTGTTAAGTACACAGACACAGGCAAGATAACTATTGGCCTAACGGGTGACGATCAGGTTGCTCAGATATACATTCAAGACACAGGCGTAGGAATACCATCAGAAGATATACCCCACTTGTTCCAAAAATTTTATCGAGTTGACAATACTGCCACTCGAACTATAGGTGGAACTGGTCTTGGACTATATATTTGCCGCAAGATTATTGAGCTTTATCAGGGACGTATTTGGGTGGAAAGTACGATCGGTAAAGGATCTACTTTCTTTATTAATTTACCGAGATTATCAAATGATAGAGCTGAGATAGAGAAGAAGAAAGAAATTTCTCAAAACAACAGCATAAGCACTATTACACCATTAGGTACCGGTATGTTACAATAAATTAAAGCATAAGCAAAGAGGATAAGAAGAAGAATAAAATATGTCCAAAATACTTCTAGTAGAAGACGATAATAACCTAAGAGAGATATATGATGCCAGACTCCAAGCGGAAGGATATGACATAGTATCCGCTAAGGACGGGGAAGAAGCACTAGTTTTATCAAAATCAGAAAAGCCAAACCTAATCATTTCTGACGTTATGATGCCTAAAATCAGCGGATTTGAAATGCTAGACATTATACGCAATACACCAGAATTAGCGGAAACTCCGGTTATTATGCTCACAGCTCTGGGCCAATCCGAAGACCAGGGAAGAGCAGATCGACTTGGTGCTGATAGATATTTAGTGAAATCTCAAGTTACTTTGGAAGACATTGTTAGAGTTGCTCACGAATTGCTTAACGACACTCCTCAAACTAATAATACCAGTGATGAGCCTAATTACGACGCAGAAAATGTAGCACCTAATCCAGTTGTTCCTCAAGATCAAACCTACAATATCCCTACAAGTAACCAGAATATTGTGGAACCGAGTGTGGAACCTAGTATGGAGCCGAACATGGAGCCTAGTATGGAGCCTAGTATGGAGCCGAACATGGAGCCTAGTATGGAGCCTAGTATGGAGCCTAGTATGGAGCCGAACATGGAGCCTAAAGACCCGTTTAATCAATTATCTTTTTCGCAAGCAAACAACACAACAGACCAAATAGCAGAAGCTCCGTTAGATACACCTACCAATCAAACTACTGCTTATACCCAGCCAAACATACCATCATTAAATCAGAATGATCAGACTAGCGATATTTCTATTAGCCAATCTGGACAACTGACACAATCCGAAAATTCATTCACAGAAACCAATCAAAAACTAGACAACCAAACCTCTAATGACCAACTTTTAAACCAGGCAGTTAATGAGCTGACGAATCCTCAAGCTAATTTAACTGAGCCAACTTTTCAAACGCCTACAACCCCACAAAGCACGACAACCATTAACGAACCACCTTCAACCAACGCTCAGCAGGTCATGATAAATGGTAAAAAAATAATACAACCATTAAATAATAATTCAGTTCCAACCACTAGCACCCTCGAGGAACTAATAGCTAGAGAAGAACAAAACCAAAACCCGAATAATTCATTGGCAGAAAAGCCAGTAGTACCAAACGACAATTTGTTTGAACCGTCAGACCCAAACAATATTGCTATATAATTGTCATTATATGAGGATAAATGCCTTTGTGGCAAGAGCTACTGGGACTAGTCGTAGGCGTGCAGATCAACTACTTAAAACAAATCAGATAAAGATTAACGGCCTTCCAGCAAAGATTGGATCGGACGTAAACTCTCAAGACAAAGTTACTCTTAATGATAACGAACTCAAAATACCTAAAAAATCCACAACCTTAATGCTCAATAAACCTGAGGGCTACGTGGTTAGCCGTATCGGTCAAGGTTCAAAAACAATTTATGAATTAATTCCAAAAAAATATTTTGACTTGAAACCAGTTGGCAGGCTAGACAAAAACTCATCAGGATTGTTATTGCTTAGTAATGACGGACAATTAACTCAAAAACTTACACACCCTTCTTTTAATAAACAAAAAATATATATAGTTAAATTAAATAAATTTCTTAAACATAATGATGAGGTTAGGATAATGAACGGAATAAAGCTTTTTGACGGAATTAGCCAATTAACCCTAAGCAATATTTCTTCTGATAGAAAAATAATGACCGTTACAATGAGCGAAGGCAGAAACCGTCAGATAAGGCGAACCTTCGAAAGCTTACATTACAGGGTTACTAGCCTAAAACGAATTAGTTTTGGTGACTATAGCTTAGGAGAACTCTCTACAGGTAAATGGAAAATAGTATAACTAACCGATACGTTAAATGAAATTTAATATACAATAAGAAGATACATGAATTCAGCCAAGTTACCAATAGTAGCAATAGTCGGACGAGCCAATGTCGGAAAATCGAGTTTATTTAACGCCTTTCTCGAACGCAGGGAGGCTATTGTTACCCGAGAAGCCGGAACCACCCGTGATAGAGTTACTGCAATTGCAGACTTTCGAGGAAAAAATTTCTGGATAGTTGACACTGCTGGATACAAAGACCCAAATGATGATTTTGAGGCTACCATTCAAGAACAAATCATACAAGCAAGTCAAGATGCAGACCTAGTACTTGTGGTTGTTGAAGCGGGGGTATTATGTGATGATGACCATAAAGTTGCAACTCTTGCTCTTAAGACTAAAAAGCCAGTTCTATTAGCAGTTAATAAAGTTGATCAATTATCTCATGACACCTCATATGAATATGCCAAATTAGGCATTACCAACATAACATCCACGTCGGTCACCCAATCAAGAGGTATAAATCAATTACTTGAAGAAATAGTTTCAAATATTACACACGTATCCAAAAAAGAAAAATCAGAGAAGATAAGGGTAGCTCTTTTGGGAAGACCCAATGTCGGAAAATCAAGTCTATTTAACTCTCTTTTATCCAAACAACAAGCAATTGTGACTGAACGTGCCGGAACCACCCGTGATGTGAATAGGGCTAGTGTACGCTACAAGAATAAGCAAATCGAATTCATGGATACAGCGGGAATACGTCGTCCGGGCAGAATTGAGCGCGGAGTAGAGCATTTTAGCGTATTACGTTCACTGGCTGCTATTGAAGAAGCTGATATTTGTTTTGTTTTGATTGACTCAAACGAACCCGACGTTTCTCAAGACCAGAAAATTGCCGGCATGGTTAAAGATGCTGGCAGAGGGTTGGCTTTACTGATTAGTAAATGGGATAGTTTAAGTGAAAAAGAAGATTTTGATTATGATAAATTAATCCGCCAAATTTCAAGCAATTACGAATTCGTAGCCTGGGCGCCAATGGTTGTGACCTCATCTATTACTGGACAAAATATTACAAAATTATTTGATCTCATACTTAGTATCGACGATGGCAGAAAAGTTAAAGTTTCTACTAGCGAACTTAACAATTGGCTTGTACGTACTGTCCGTGAACACCCACCTGCTGGTTTAAAAAATCGTTTACCTAAACTTAATTACATAGTTCAGGAAACGGATAATCCAATTCCGGCATTCAAGATATTCGGTAGCCAAACAAAATTTATCCATTGGAGTTATCGACGCTACTTAGAGACAAGACTAAGAGAACAATTCGGATTTTTTGGTAATCCAATTCAAATATGGTTTATAGAAAAACATGAAGCCCACCGTCATGGTGAACGACCAAAAGAAAAGGCTGATTAATAATGGCCTGGCTTCAAAAACGACCTCAAGTAGCTCTGCCAATAAATTATTACACCATAGGTCAAAACACTGCACTTCTATTGGTGGGAATAGGTAATCCGGAGGCAAAATATGATGACACTAGACATAATATCGGTTTTTCGGCTCTTGATCATTTCGTAGCTAAGTATAACGAGCTAGGAAATTGGGTGGGCAAAAGTGATCTTTCGTGTCTATTAGCGTCAGGTAGAATTGGCGACTGCCAGATAATCGCTATTAAACCCACGACTTACGTAAATTTAAGTGGCCAAGCAGTTAGGGCAGTAATGGATTATTACAAAATCCAATCTCAACACATAGTAGTAATTCATGATGACTTAGATATTAACTTTGGCTTAATCCGTACCCGAATTGGGGGAAAAGACGGTGGGCACAAGGGCATACGATCAATTAGCGAAGCTATAGGTGAAGACTACGGCCGTTTACGTATTGGTATTGGTCCCAAAAATCCAAAAATAGATGCTTCAGATTTTGTATTGCAAAAATTTATTCCCAAAGAAGCAAAGCAAATGAATAACTTACAGCGAGAATGCACCGCTATAATTAGCGAGTTTATATATAATAAAAGTTTGCTTAACGAAACTCGTTCATTTCTCGTTTAAACAAAAACAGACTGATGAGAGGGGGTGGGCACCGCTCATCAGTCTGTCATTATGGGGCAGCTATAAATAGCTACCCCTAAACCCTTCAAGCCCACCCGGGTGAAACTTTATGTAATATATATAAATAGACATAAGTCTTTACTTGCGTAAAACCATTTAGGCTCACACTTGATCGGGGGTTTACTTAAAGGGGTTAGTATGCTTTAGAGTTTTACGCTTATATACTTGGCTAAATGTCAGTGGAGGGTACAACCAACATCTAATCTACAACCGTACTCTAAAGCAATCTAACATTAGTTAGATTAATTAAAGGTACTAAGATCTTATTTAAGACCTACTAATGGCTATATTAGCAAGTTTGTTGTTTTATGTCAATACCTACACATAATATTTTTTTTATTGCAACTTTATGTATTTTTATTAAAATGCTTGTGTTAATATATATTAAATGAAACTTTCGATATCAGTCTCTGTAATGGTTTGTAGCACCCTAGCGGGATGGATAGGGCAATTAATGGATCACGGTAACTGGCTAGGTGGGTGGAGTATAATTCTTGGAACAGTTGGTGCTTTTGCCGGTGTCTGGGTCGGCGTGAAGATAGCAAAGTATTTTGAATTATAATTCAGACAAAATAATAATTTATAAATTTTAATATGAACGCGATAATTGCATTCAAGACGCATTACGCTTAAGATGAAGTAATGTCGAAAAATTTGGTAATAGTTGAAAGCCCGGCCAAAGCCAAAACTATTGAGGGTTTTCTAGGGCCTGATTATATAGTTAAAAGTAGTTTTGGCCATATACGTGATTTGCCTAAAAAAGGGTTAAATATAGATATAGAAAACGGCTTTACCCCTAAATATGAAATTAGTAGCGATAAAAAGAATATTGTCCGAGAACTAAAAAAGTTATCAAAAGACAATAAAGTGATTCTAGCAAGTGATGAAGACCGAGAAGGTGAAGCCATAGCTTGGCACTTAACTCAAGCCTTAAATATTGATCCAGCTAGTACCAATCGAATTGTTTTTCATGAGATTACAAAACAAGCGATTAACGAAGCAATTAAAAATCCAAGAACCATAAACTTGAACCTAGTGGACGCTCAACAAGCCAGAAGAATCTTGGATCGTATTGTGGGATATGAGTTAAGTCCAATGCTTTGGAAAAAAATACGTACAGGGCTAAGTGCAGGTAGAGTTCAGTCAGTTGCAGTAAGATTGATAGTTGAAAGAGAAAGGGAAATACGTAACTATACTCCCTCTAGCAGTTTCAAGATAACAGCTCTATTCACGCACAAAAATGACGAAATACCTGCAACTTTAAATATTACTATAGATGAAGAATCTAAAAATCTGGAATGGCTTAAAAAGGCAGCCCAAGCTAAGTATGTAGTCAATAGAATCACTACCAAACCAGGTAAACGCAGTCCTTCTGCACCTTTTACGACTAGTACCTTACAACAAGAAGCTTCTCGTAAATTAGGCTTTGGAGTCAAAAGAACTATGATGATCTCCCAACGCCTGTACGAAGCCGGGCGTATAACCTATATGCGTACTGATAGCACCTTACTTTCATCCTTGGCGCTAAAATCTATTTCTGAGTACATTAACAGTGAGTTTGGAGCCAATTATCACCATCAAAGACAATTCAAAACTAAAAATGCTAATGCTCAAGAAGCCCACGAAGCGATTCGTCCAACCGATATATCTACAACAAACATACCAGGAGAGGATGCCGAAAAAAAATTATATGAACTAATCTGGAAACGAACAGTTGCATCACAAATGTCTGATGCAAGTATTGAAAAAACCCAAATTGAAATTGGAATATCAGATCAATCCGAAAAATTTATAGCCAGTGGAGCAGTACTAACCTTCGAAGGTTTTATGCGGGTTTCAGGTGGAGCTAAAGATGATGTTCTGTTACCTTTAATAGAGGTTGGTGACACACTAGAGCGAAAAGAAATAATCGCAAAACAACAGTACAGTCGAAGTCCAGCAAGATATAGTGAAGCCAGTTTAGTACGCAAACTAGAAGAGCTTGGCATTGGAAGACCGAGCACTTATGCACCAACAATTTCAACCATTCAAAGCCGAGAATACGTTGAAAAATCCGACATTGAAGGTGTAAAACGACCTATAACTGTAATTTCACTTATAGGACAAGATCCCAAAGTTCAGATCGAAGAAGAACTAAGCGGTGAAGACAGAAATAAGTTATTACCAACTCCTATTGCGGAAGTTACTACCGACTTTTTGACAAAATATTTTCCATCAATCGTTAACTATGATTTTACAGCTAAAGTTGAGGCTGAATTTGATGCCATTGCTCTTGGGAAACAAAAATGGAATCACATGATAACTGATTTTTATAAAGATTTTCATCCTCTAATTGAGAAAAGTGAAGAAGTTTCAAGACATGAAGCTTCTCAGGCTCGCAAGATAGGGGAGGACCCTAAAAGCAAACGGCCAATTTATGCTCGTTTTGGACGCTATGGACTAATGTTGCAGATGGGTGAAACAAGCGACGAAAAAAAGCCAATATTTGCGCCAATGCCCGAAGGTGTAAATATCGATAAAGTTACTCTTGAGCAGGCTTTAATTATGTTTGAGCTACCTAGGCTCGTAGGCAAAACTGCAGACGGAAAAGAAATACTAGCAAATATTGGTCGCTTTGGCCCGTATATAAAAATTGAAAATATTACTGTGTCGATAAAAGGTCATGATCCACACAGCATATCTGAAGAGCAGGCGAGAGAGCTATATCAAGCCAAGCTCGAAAAAGACGCACAAAAAAACATTAAACAATTTCCTAATGGCATAAAAGTTCTAAGAGGACCATATGGTCCGTATGTTACTGATGGTAAAAAAAATGCTCGTATAGCTAAAGATCAAGATCCTGCTACTATAACCCAAGAGGAAGCTGAATTGTTGCTCGATAAAGCACCTGCTAAAAATCGCAGATATAGAATTAAGAAGACCAAATAACTCTAATTTCAGCAAAATTATTATAAAGCTATGATTTCACAACACCTCGTGTGCATAATAGTCACTATTGTGCTACAATAAATTTATATAAATAGTTTTTTGACAACTATGATGTAGAGTTTTATAATACATAAAGCTAATTAACTTAGAAAGTTATTAATAACAGATGGCAGCTCCTACTAAACAACCACTATCAACCCAAGAACTCATCAATGGTGTTCTTGGTTTTATAGAGCGCGAACGAGAGAGAGAAATTATCTCTAGGCGCTTTGGATTATTTGAACGAAAAGAAACACTTGAACAGATTGGTGAATTACTAGGAATAACCCGTGAAAGGGTTAGGCAACTAGAGAAAATGGTTATGCAAAAGCTTAAAGCAGCAGGATCTAATAATTCGCTACCTGGAATTGACAGTTTTCAGAAAATCGTACTAGAGACTCTAGAAGAGTCGGGTCAGGCAATGCGAATCAGTAAGCTCACAAGTACGCTGATTAGCAGCCCCAATCGAGTTGAGCAATCAAGGGTAGCATTCCTGTGTGATCTATGTAAAGATCTTTTAGTTATCCAAGACGATGACACCTTTCACGCCAGCGTTACTAACGCTAAAATATATGACAAGGAAACAATAAAGGCCGATGTTGATGTTATTGTTAACTGCGTTACAAAAGCTGGCGAACCATTGAAAATAGATAAATTAGCCACTCTTTCAGGTATTAAAGACAAGACCAGAGTGGAAGCACTGGCTAACTTATCTAAGAATCTAACTTCTCTTAACGGAGTCTGGGGTCTAGTTAAGTGGCCTCTAGTCAACCCAAAGAATATTCGAGACAATATTTATGTGATACTTAAATCTAATGGCAAACATATGCATTTTAACGAGATAGCTGAAGCCATTAAGAATAGCGAGTTTAAACGACGAGACGTAACTACTCAGGCAATCCATAACGAGCTAATCAAAGATAAACGTTTTGTACTTATTGGCCGAGGAATTTACGCCCTAAAAGAATGGGGCTATGAAAAAGGTACCGTAGCGGACATAATAGGACAGATTCTTAGAGAAGCTAATCAGCCTTTACATAAAGATGAGATTGTACAACGTGTTTTAAAATGTCGATTCGTAAAAGAAACTACCATACTGCTAAACCTACAAGGAAAAGAACAGTTTCACAGAGTCGCTAAAGCAACCTACGAACTTGTTGAAGCTGATTAAAATCTAGCTTTTAAACAAACAAAATACGAACATCATAACACAAGCTAAGCCAAGCTCTAGGGCCGAGAAATATATATTTTGATCATATATAGATGTGATGGTAGGGGAATTAATTAAGAAAGATAATAATTAATTATAAAAACAAAAAGCAAATCTATTAATGAACGTAAAAGAGAACAAGAATCGATAGCAACACACTACGTCGCACAATGTATCTTTTGCGACTCTAATATATTGCCCATGGGTTATAGAAGATAGCTCTATCCGTAGGGAAGGATTATCCAATATCGGGGCTATATAAACATTTTTACATTTTTAAAATATATATTTTATTTGAATTAATGAGTCATAGTGCTTAGCTGGACAGCATAAGCTTTCTCTAGTTAAATAGACACGTTATTTGACATGCACTATGCATTATTTGACAATAGTGTTAAATATCACTCAAATATAGTTATCCACAAGTAGATATTTGCTTTTTTGATTTTTTATTATTTATATATATTTTTTGCAAACTTCCCCACCTTCCTACCCTTTAGTAAAAAAATGACATTACTCTTATAATATTTTTTTAAATTCAGATTAATTTTTAATAAACCTAACTATTTAATGTGAACAAAATACGAACTATCGTAGGGTAGAGTACAATTCTTATTTATAATAGGCCCTTCCGTCAACCATAACATTTATGTACTGACTAGGAGTAATATTTTCCTTTTTAAGTGTGCTTATTGTTGCTAAGTACGTCCCTACTTGTTGTAAGGCATCTGTTTCATTCATATTAAACTTAATGTAATAAGAAGTTCCTCTTGGATAAACGTCTAGCCGCTCAACGCCAGGTACTAATTCCATTTTGCTTATTACTATATTTTTGGCAGCAAAAGCATCTTTAACTTGTTGAATAAATATCACATTAGCTGGACTTAATATATGATATCCATCCGTAAAATGTACAGAATAGCTCAATATTACCGTCGGCAAGGAAGCTAACATCTTACTACTCAACATAGACGAGTTTCCAATAATATCTCCATTACTATCGACAATATAGCTATTGCTGCCAGTACTAAATATTAAGCAAGGCTCAGTTAATTGAATATAAACCGTTGGATTGATACCAATTAAAGGAACTGCCACACCAGCATAATCTATTTCTGGAAAAATATTTATTAAATCGTTTCCAATATCTTTTGAACTAACAGTAAGCTTAATATGATTATATAAAGATGAGTTAATCACTCGAGTAGCCTCTTGCTTATAATCATTCATGGTGTGAGGTAAATAATTAAACCCATTCGGCTGAATAATAATTATTCGTGGATTACTGCCACTATACAAAGTTATACATAAAAGAATTGAAACAATTATAAACACAAGCAAAACTAAGCGTTTTCTAGATCGGGTAGAAGATACCACCTTATTATCATCATATTCGTTCTTCTGAGGATCTACCCTGCCCTTCGAATCCTTGATTTTAATTTGAGATCGATTTACGTTATACGAAAAGGCTGCTCGAGAAAACTCTGCAGAGGAAATGCGAGCATTTGGTTGGTTCTTTTTTTTATTACGACGATACATATTCAGAGCTCGGATCATTGGCAGTCTTAATTATTAATTCAGCTATCATTCTGGCTGAACCAGGGACTATAAATTGAGCAAATCTTTTCTTCAATAATTGAGTATTCTTAGTATTATCCAGCAAATCTATTATGGTTACCGCCAAACGTCTCTCCTGCTCTGCCTGAGATTCATTAAGAACTACTACCGCTTTTTCTTTCGCAAGTAACTCAGCATTTCGAACGTTCCATAATAACTGAGAAGAAGGTATGACGACACAGGCTTTTTCTTGAGCGGCAAATTCGTTCAAACTAGTGGCTCCACCCCTACAAACAATGACGTCGGCGATGCCACTATATTTGTACAAATCAGAAACGAATTCTTTTACAACAACTTGTTTCCTTTGTTTTGGATCAATTACAAGATCATAGGCATTATTAAGCTCAACAGCCATACCCCTACCAGCAAGATGAATAATAAAAATATTAGGGTACTTTTTAAGTAGATACTCTACATTATCTAACACTAGATTATTAAGTTTTTTTGCCCCATTTCCTCCACCTGTTATCAGAATAACTGGGTTATAATCCCCTACTTTTAGCTCATTACGCCAAATCTCAATGTCTTTAGCGCTTACTGATTTATATTTTTCGCTTATTGGTACGCCAACTCTAATTGTTGATGATTTTTGATATGGGTACAGTGCGGGATCAAGAGCTACTAAATGCAAAGTTGCTTTCGGGGCAATTAGGCGGTTAGCAAGACTAGGCGTTGAATCAGAATCATGGGTTATGTATTTTACATGACAAAGATATGCAGCGTACGCCACCGGAACACTAATATAACCGGCACGAGTAAATATAACCGAGGGTTTAATTTTTTTTATTAATATCCAGCTTTGGATAAATCCAATAAAAATCCTAGACAAGTCCCTTATATTTAGAAGCTGAGTCTTGATATCGGTGAACTGCCTTAATCCCGCACCATTGTAACGCCTAAATTTTCCAGCATTCACAAAATATATTTCGTCAATGTTAGGATCTAGCTGAACTATGTCGTTCAGTTTTCCGCCGCGTTGACCAATATATACCACCTTAATCTCGTTATTGATCTGTTTTATTTCAGCTGCGATCGCTAAGACCGGAGTGATATGCCCCCCCGATCCCGCGCCGGTGACTATTATTGTCATTGAAACCTGCCCTTCGATTTAAACGATCCTTATCTCCAATAGGTACATATGAAGTATACGAAGATATTTGGTAAACTAAGCCTAAAGCGGCCGCAAAAAACACAACCGAAGTGCCACCATAGCTTATAAATGGTAAAGTAATTCCCTTTAATGGCAATAGCCCTATCATAGCCCCTATATTAATTAGGGTTTCCACACTCATCCACACCAACACCCCAAGAACAACCAGCCGGCTGAAATTATCCGGCGCCCCACCTGCAATCCTTCCCATGCGATAAAATAGGTTACCAAAAATAGCCAACAGTATAACCGATCCAATAAATCCAAATTTTTCTGCATAAATAGCAAAAATTGAGTCATTATCTGATTCAGGCAAATAACCATAAGCCTGGGCGCCGCCACCAAGTCCTGCGCCAGCAATACCACCACTACCGACTGCAATCAAAGCCTGACATGCTTGATATCCAGTACTTTGGCAATTCGCTGTTGGATGAAGAAAAGTCTCAAGTCGTGCCATTCGATACGGAAACGCAATAACTGCACCAATCGTAAGCACGACAACAAGACCTCCCATAGTTAGAATCTTTTTAGTCGATAATCCAGCTACAAAAAGCATAACTCCCATCATCGCAACAATAACACCAGTTGAGCCTAAATCGCTCTGTATTACAGCCACTACTCCTACAATGATCAGCAGTACTGCTATTACAGGCTTAACGGTTTTTTTGAAACTTGAAATTGATCCTTCGAGCATTCGTCCAGCTAGAAACGATGCAAACCAAATAAGAAATGCAAAAATGACTAGTTCCACCGATTCAAAAGAAAATCCTGATAACCGAACCCATCTATGTGCAGGATAATTTGGGTTAACTGGCAATACAATTGCCACAAGCGTAGCAAGCATTGCTGCGATAATTAACCACTTACGCCAATCACGCCAAAGCGACAGTGGAACCTTGGCAGTTATGATAAAAGCAATAGCTGCTAATGCTATGGCTAATATCTGCCTTCCAACATAATAACTACCACTTAAACCTGTAGTGTCTGCCAAGGCAGGACTGATTGAATAGATCAGCACTAAACCAATAAGTAATAAAATAATCCAATCAATCATTAGCCAATAATCAGGTTTATGCTTCCTAGGTAAATCTGCTTCGTATTCTTTGGTAGCTGTTTTCAGCATGACCATAACGTTTTTTAGCTTAAACATTATCTACCTGCCAAATACACAATTAAACCAATAACAGCCGCCATTTGACCAATAATCCAAAATCTCATAGTTACTTTTGTTTCCGGCCAGCCAATTGCTTCAAAATGATGATGTATTGGTGAAGATAAAAAAACTTTCTTACCATGCCTTAATTTCTTTGAAAGACGATTTACAATTACCGAACCAGTCTCGACCACATATACACCCCCAATAATAGGTAAAACATATACTGTATTTGTTTGCATTGCAATAATTCCAAGTGCTGTTCCTAAAGCGAAAGAACCTACATCACCCATAAAAAAACGCGCTGGATAAATATTGAACCATGTATAGCTCAAAAGAGCGCCGACAACGGTAAGACAAAAGGCAGCTAATGCATACTTACCCTGATTAGTGCAAATTACCGTATAGGCCAGAAATGAAGACACCAATAAACCTCCAGCTAGGCCATCTAAACCATCACTAATGTTTACCGAATTAGCAGTAGCTATCACTACAAACCAAAAGAGTACTATAATTCCTGCCCCAATATCTACTTGGTTAAATCCTGGCAAATAGAAAGAGTGGACCCCTAATTTTTCATAGAACCAGTACCCCCCAGCAAAACCGACTAAACTATAAAGAAAAAACTTAATTCCTGATTTCATTCCGGCAATAGACTTATTAAATCCCTTAATATTCATAATATCGTCAATTAAACCTATACCTCCTGCAGCTAGCATTCCTGCAAGAGGGAGCCAAGTTTGATTACGTTTTAGATTGCCAAAAAAAGTAATTACTGCGATCGCAAAAACAAAAACAATACCGGCCATAGTGGGAATATTGCGTTTGTGTTTAGCGGAATGAAGCTTCGCGTAAACCGTAGCCTTGCCCCCACTCCAAGACTCTGTACGCAATTTTTTCCACCATTTATGTTTGTAAGCAAATGTCGTATATATTGGGGTAAGTATCGTTGCGAAAACAAAACCAAATATCCCAAGAATCAAAACATGTAAAATTGTATGGCTTGAAGTTGTTAAATAATGCATACGAGTTTGTGTTTAGTATATACCTTAGGGCTCTTCATATACAGATAACTATGTTTTTGGCGTTACATATCCTTCATTAATTAACATGTGCACAATATCAGCAAAAACCGGTTGACCACCAAAAGAACCAGCATAACCAGTAATATTTGGCTTAATATTATAGACCACAACCATATATTGTGGCCTATCTCCACCAACAAAACCAATATATGTACCATTGTATATATTTGCATAATACCCACCCGTGGGTTTAGCAACCTGAGCTGTTCCTGTCTTTCCCCCTACTATATAATTAGAGGGGAAATTCATAAAGCTAAAACCTCCATGCAAATATGCCTTTACAACACCCTCCATTAATGGAATTAATTCAGGTCCAATTTTAGGAGAAACAACATTACGCTCCTTAATTTTAGGCTTATTAATTTCAACCTTTCCGTTGGGAGTAATAATCTTATCTATTAATGTAGGCTGATAATAAGTTCCTCCGTTAATAACACTGCTTAATGCTGAAACTAATTGTAGAGCTGTTACGCTCACTCCCTGTCCGAAAGCCGTATTGGCATATCTTAAATTAATCGAAGGATCATTGAGGTTTGGTGGTGGAACATATCCAGAAGCTTCATACCCCTGCTCAATTCCTGTCGGTTGACCAAGTAAAAAATGCTTTACCATGTAGTCATGCCAAGTATTAATTCCTTTTCCTGTTATGACAGTTTGTCCCTTGTCTCCCATTTGCATAAGCATCCAAACCGCACCAGTGTTTAAGGATAATGCCAAAATACTTTGAATATTTTGCTCCCTAGGGCCACCATCTTGCTTGATATCATGTATGTTAAAACCATCTATAACCCAATGTGCTGGATCATAAAAAGATTCATTAGCAGTAATTGCGCCACTGTTTAACGCTGCTGATGTAGTAAGTGTTTTCATTACCGATCCTGGTTCTATGGGATTGTCTATTGCGGCATTTTGAAATGTCGTCTGTTTACTAACTGCTTGGTAATCCGCAGGATTATAAGTTGGATAATTCGCCATTGCCTTAATGTGTCCATTATATGGATCCATTACTATTGCACTTAGTCCTTGGGACTTAGTAGACTTGTAGTCTTTAGCCAGTATTTTTTCAACTTGCGCCTGTATTCCGACGTTAAGTGTTAAAACAATATTACTACCAGGGGTGGGAGCAATTTGAGTATTTTCCTTGCTCGCTGCCAATGGAACTCCGTTAATATCAGTAATTGCCTTAAGCATACCTGGCTTCCCGGCAAGAATAGGATTTAATGCTTGTTCCACCCCATATTCTCCTACTCCGTTATTATTAACAAATCCAAGCACCTGAGCCGCTAAAGACCCATCTGGATACACTCTATAATCCTGCCCTTGCGTACCTAGGCCAGGATCTTGCATTGCAACTATTTTGTCACTCTGTGCTTGACTAATTTTATTAGCCAGAACTACATACTGAGTACTCTTCATTTTCAATTCTGTTAAGTAGCTAGTAGCCTGGCCACCAATAATATTTGCTATTTGAGTAGCAACTTTATTTGGGTTTTTAATAAGTGGCGGGTCGGCAAATAATGAATACAAACGCTGGTTTAGTACTATAGGAACATCACTACTACCGTCTTCAGCTTCAATAATTCCTCTCGTTGCAGGTATTTCATACTGCTTAAGCTGATCATTCAAAGCCGCTTGTTTATAATGGGAATAGTCTATTACCTGAACATAAAAAAGCCTCAGGCCAAATATAACAATAGTGAAAGTTAATAATACTGACCATAAATAAATTCTGCCTACAGGGCTAGATAACTTTTTACCGACGAAACTAAGCATCACATATATTGTATCTAATTTATGGCTGATGCCGAAGGAGTTATAGTGACCATGTTTTTAGCTACAACACTATTCTGAGCTTGGCCTACAGATTGTAGTTGCGCCGAAGCCACCTCTAAGTTTGCATTCTCGTTTTTTAACGAAGCCTGCTGTTGCTCTAAAGAGTTTAATCTAAAACCATATACATTAGTTTCTGTTACTTGGGATAAATATAGAAGTCCAAGTAAACATACAAGTACTATAAGAATAATAGTATTACTAACAGGTCCAAGCGATTTCGCTTTCACACGAAAACTAATCGAATTGCGATTGTGAGCTCCCGAATATTGAGCTCGGCCTAAAGCCAAAGAGCTTGAATAAGTCATATGTTTTCTTCCTTTTTTTACCATCCCTGCCCCAATTAGAGGCAGGGTAGGCCTTTTAGGCACTTCAGATCACGCGAACGTAAACCTTATATGCCCGGGAGTTGCTTTTAACCTGAATAGGCATTTGCATTTCCCTTTCCTTTTTGTTTCACTGCGACTCTTAGCTTAGCGCTATGAGCACGCGGATTATGGGCTGTTTCATGAGGATCCGGGACTACCGGATGTTTTGTTAGCAGGCTAAGCTTTGAATCAAACCTATCACCTGACTCGTTAGCAAAAAACTTCTTTACGATACGATCTTCCAGACTATGGAATGTAATGATCGCAAGTCGTCCATTAGGTTTAAGCAATTCTAGCCAGATAGGTAAAGCTTCGCTAAGCTGCTCCAGTTCGTTATTTACGACTATTCTTATAGCCTGAAACGTTCTAGTAGCAGGATGTGAGCGGCTGTGCCCGGGCCATGCTTGCTTCGTTAATGCCGCCAGTTCAATGGTGGTATTAATTGGGCGATTACGGACGATTATTTTTGCAATTTGACGATTTTTTGGTTCTTCACCATATTCTCGTAAAATATTTGCTAATTTACCCTCGTCCGTTTTATTTACAATGTCCCATGCGATAGTTTCCTGTCGCTGGTCCATACGCATGTCCAAAGGACCATCCGATGCAAAGCTAAAGCCTCTGCTAACCTCGTTAATGTGCGGTGACGATACACCTAGGTCCGCCAAAATAATGTCAAATCGACGATCTGTTTCAAGTAATTCCCGGCTCGCACTTAGGTAATCCTGGTGCATTAGCTGAATACTTTTATTCTTGAATTTATTTGCCAAATTTGTGATCGCTTCCGAATCCCTATCTACTAGGACTGATTGCGGATAATTTTCGCTCATATTTAAAATTTCCTGAGCGTGACCACCTCGTCCTGCTGTCGTATCTAGATACGAATCGCCTTTTTTGGGCTGAACGATATCTATTACTTCTTTTAGCAGTACCGGCGTATGACTATTTAAGTGAGGATTTTGGTGCATTTTTTCTTGTATTTTTTTTGTTTTTGCAAGGTCACCTAATCAGCAGCCAACTTTTTATTTTATATTTTTTGTTTTGATTGGTTCATGGAAAGCATTACTTAAGAAAAATTCTTAAAGCTCTTCACGAAAGATTGAGAGACTTATGTGTGAGGTGGAGTTTTGGGAGGTGTTTTTGAGAAAAGAACAAGAACTTTTTAAAGTGGTGTTCATTAAAATCCACTTGTTGACTGCCGAATAGCTAACCTCGAGGTTATATTCGGTTTTACCTTTAAATCAGATTGTTAAAGAACGTCTGTGCACGGGCTATGTTTTAGCCGTGATTCGCCAGTATTGACCGGCCCGCACAGCTACAACCTCCTTTCCTACTTCCGCATAATCCAACAAATGTTGTTCTATGAGGACCCTGCCCTGCTTGGCATCTAGAGGGCTCTCTATTTTTCCAGTTCGAAAATGAACATTAGTATCTGCCATCGTCTCATCGAGAATACTCCCTTTAAGCGCTGGCTCTACCGTTTCATCCCAAACCGATTTGGAATAGAGATGGAGATATTTTTTAAAGCCTCGGGTAATAACTACGCCACTTGCAAACTCAGCTCGAATCTCAACCGGTATAGTTAGCCGATTTTTATCGTCAAGCCTTCGTTCGAAGTAATCCATATTTGCCATACCCTTTATTGTGCTAGTGGTTTTTATTTTTTATAGACAAACACTATTTTGGTACTTATCTATGTAGCCACTAACCAGACTATACTACCCACTTCTACCCACCGCAACCCTTTTTATATAAAAATAGTGGTGTTTTTAACACCACTAACTAAAGACCCTTATTTTTAATGGAGTTATACCCCTATTTCTAACACTTGACCTATTATCTAAAGATCTCATGCCGGACATCCTAAATTTTATATTCTAATTTAGAATATTTAGTACATACTCATTAAATTCATCAATTCGTTTAATAATAGGATGCAATATATGGTTCAATACTATTACCGATGTTTCATAATAATATATTTATTATGAATAAATATATTATTCACTTCATAATGTAGATTTCCAACCTGTAAACAGGTTTCTCCTTCGGCGAATATGATTATTATCGATTGAGTTCGATGCTTCATGAAGTTGTCTATCAAAATCATAAATCAACGGATTAAGCTCCAGCGAACGACTATTTATACCACTCAAATATAATCCCAAATAAGTCTTAAGACGACTAAGTGCTACGTATCCCATTCCAAACATAAAACTTCTATCAAGATCAATCTCTGCCTGGTCAAGACTCATTCCCTGACTTTTATGGATAGTGATTGCCCATGCGAGTCTTAAAGGTAGTTGAATTATTTTTGCTTCATGCTTATTACCATTAACAGAGCTCCATTGGTGTGCATTAACAAGAATCAGCGGTCCACCCTTAAGTTTAACTAGGGGTAAGCCATTCTTAAAACGTACTACTGTGCCCTGCGATCCATTAACATAGCCGGCAGCAAAATCATTTGCTACAAACATAACCGGTGCTTCAACCTTTAGTACAAGCTTTTGTGGTGCCAAAAGAGATTTTTCCAATCTATGAGCCTCTGCTATATCACCAGATAACTGCATCTCATATGAATAAGTCTGACCTTTTAGATTGCCAATTTCGGAAGAATTTATACGATCAACACCACTATTATGAGTCATTAAACGAGTAATATTTGGAGGAGCAGCAATCTGTCGTTCAAGTAACATCTTAAAATAACTGCTGTTAAAACGTCTCTCCCTAAGAGCGCTTAGTATTTGTATTAGTTCGTCGCTTTTTTGTCGATGTTGTTCAGTAATATAGCAAATATTTAAATTTAAATTAGTCCATCCCTGAGAACAAAACAAATATCCTCCCTGACCGACCGGAGGTAGTTGGAAAAAATCACCCGACAAAACTATTTTCATACCTCCAAAAGGCAAGTGGTTTTTGCGGACTCTTCTAAGCAAAACATCCAGTCTATCAAAAGTAGCGCCGTCAAGCATAGAAACTTCATCAATAATTAAGATATTCACCTCGTTGATTCGATTCACTAACCACCACTTCACTTCCTCATTTTCTTGTTTATTAAACCCAAGTCCAGCCCAAGAATGTAGCGTGGTTCCTCCTAACAAACTTGCCGCAATCCCAGTAGAAGCTGTCACCGCCAACTTCTTCCCTTGTTTTATTGATTCCTTTATAAAAGCATTCAAAACATAGCTCTTACCAGAACCAGGTGCTCCAGTAAGAAAAACATTACCTTCACTACCAAGTAAAACCTCTAATGCCCTAGATTGAGTCACGCCCTACAATACCCGTTCATGATTTCGGCAAATTATAGACTTAAATCACATAAACTTAAACTCAAATTAATCACTAAGACTTCGGCAAATTTTTGCGATGACGTTTTTGCCCGTAATCCTTATAGGCAAGTTGTTTGCGTAATTGATCAACTCTTATGATATATTCTTCCCAAGGCTTAAGCAGACTAGAGTATTGCCAATTAGGAGTCAGAATATTTAGCAATTTTCCTTTTTCTAAAAGATATTCTATTAACGACGCAAAATCACCGTCACCAGACACTATTACGGCCTTATCGTAATTAGGCATCTCTTTCATGGCGTAAAGTACCAGGTCGGCATCTATATTACCCTTAACTACTGATTTATGATCCTCATTGTCTTTGTCTGTCGTAGAGACATCCACGGTTTGTTTAAGGGCGATAAGATATCCAAGCTCATGCATATGTTCATAAAGAGACTCATTTTCTGCCATATAGCCAATAAACATAAAAGCCTTAGTTACGTGCAATTGATCCTTTAAATATTTGCGAAAAGCTCGCCAGTCCATTTTCCAACCTACTTTTTGAACACCAAGATTAAGGTTCTGACTATCTATAAATGCATAGACCTCTGGTTGTTTGCGACGGGGTTTACGTTTTAGGACACTCATTTCTTTAGTTCCAAAGATAGAGTTTCTAGAACTTTGTCAGCGGCTACCCTTGTTTGGATGGTAGTATCTCGGTTTCTAATTGTTACCGATCCGTCGTCAAGCGACTGAAAATCTATCGTCACACAAAATGGTGTTCCGATTTCATCTTGCCTTCGATAACGCTTGCCAATATTGCCGTTATCATCCCACAGAACCATACCAATTCCACATTTAAGTTCTGTATACAATTTTGAGGCAAAAGCCACTAGTTCAGGTCTATTCTTTAGAAGAGGACTAACTGCAGCCTTATATGGTGACAAGCTAGGCTTTAATCTTAAAACATTACGTTCATCACCACCGAGCGTATCGGTACTATATGCATCACTAAGCACCGCAAGGACCAATCTACCAACTCCAACCGAGGATTCTATTACATAAGGAGTATACCTTTCGCCACTAGACTCATCGAAATAACTTAAATCTTTACCGCTAGACTTAGAGTGACTAGTCAGATCGAAATCACTTCGGTTATGAGTGCCCCATAACTCTTTGGGGCCCTGAGGAAAATTGAAATATATATCATGAGCAGCTACAGCATAATGAGCTCTTTCTTCAGCCTTATGCTCATGCCAACTTAAGTTACTCTCACTAATTCCAACTGTTTCTTTTAAGAAATTCCAAGCAAAATTACGCCATTGCGAATATGCATTTTCCTGGTCACTTTTATTAATAAAATACTGGAGTTCCATTTGCTCCAATTCTCGCACCCGAAAAATAAAATCTCTTGGAGATATCTCGTTACGAAAGGCTTTACCAATCTGCGCAATACCAAAAGGTATTTTTGGCCGCATTGTATCTCTAACATTTAAGAAATTAGTGAAAATCGATCCAGCAGTTTCAGGTCGAAGATAAACCATTGACGACGCATCTTCGACTGGTCCTACCCAGGTTTGCATCATCATATTAAAATATCTTGGTTCACTCAGAGGATTACCGTCTGGGGACTTACGATCTTTTAAAAGCTCTTTGATCTCATGCAAATCAGTAGAATCAGTTTGCGCCAATTGATCAGCACGATAACGCTTATGATTTACGGTATCCTCAACCATAGGATCGGTAAAACCAGCTACATGACCACTTGCCTGCCAAAGCAATGGATTTTGAATAATAGATCCGTCAACACCGAAAATATTGTCATGATCCTTAACACTTGCCTGCCACCATAAACTTTTTAGATTGTTAACTAGTTCCACTCCCAAAGGTCCATAGTCATAAAAACCTGAGATTCCTCCATAAATTTCACTTGATTGAAAAACAAAACCTCGTCTTTTTGCTAGACTGACAATGTCTTCCATGGTAACTTTAGTAGCTTTCATCATTCTTTCTATTCCTGAAATTCTTGTTTATGCGATTATACCTAGTTTAGTACATTTTAACTATTATAGGTATTGATCACGCATCATAATTAATAATGGTAAAATATCACCTCCAAGTTTATCTGCACTAGCTACCCTAAAGACGTCAAGGCCTGATGGACTAGATAGAGCTAAACGCATTAATTTGATGTGATCAGCCATAAACTTTCCATTTGGATCCGTATAGAAGGCCATTTTTTCAATATCAAAACTAAAGTAGGAATCTTGATTCATTTCGTGACCATAAATATCACTGGATAGATTTGGACCATGCCCCGACATTGCAAGAAGACGTAATATAAACCAAACTCGAATAATGCCTACAGAGAAACTAAGATCACCTAACAGCGCAAAAGTTCCTTCTAGGAGATAATAATAATCTTTATCTACGCGATCTTCGGTGTGCCTGTTAATGTCCTTCAATAATTCATAACCTAAAGTTACCCTGTTAACATCCTTTAAAATATCTGGATAGTATTTATCAAGTCTACCTGAGACTAGAGTAGCAATCTCACCTCTTCCTTTAATAAAGGATATTTCGTTAGTAGTAAACAGCTCAATACTACCGGCAAGTTTACTCTTAAGGGACCTAGAACCGCGTGCAATCAGTCGTAGCTTTCCATAGTCTGGCGTGATCACCGTAATAATGCGATCAGTTTCCTTAAAATTTATTCTAGAAAGAATGATTGCCTGAGTTTTAAGTTGCTTCATTAGCTACCGAGTTTAAAGTTAAGCTAATTGTTTTAATTAACTGCTTAAGTGAAGTATGAGGTTTATATAGGTAAGCGGCTACAGCTAAATCCCTGCTTAATCCTTGCCGGCAATCAACGAATTCAGATGGTGGAACTATACTATTAATAATTACAGGTATATTTTGCCAGTCACTATACGATCTTAATTCATACAAAAATTCAATACCACTATGGCCAACAAGCTGAACTTCGCAAACTACAAGACTAGGAGTGGTAGTGTTAGCGGCAATCAAAGCATCTTGGCCACAATGAAATACTTTAACCTTAAACCCATTACTTTCTAAAGCTTTTTGAATAGTTCTGGCAAAAATTCGATCAGGTTCAATTAAGAGTATGTAAGATTTATTCATAATAAAACTATATCAAAGCCAGTTGTGATGAAGGTTGAAGAACCACACCCAAACCATATAAACGGTGGTGACGCGAAACACGCAACTTTAAGTTCATTACTCGAAAGATTTCATCAGCAACAAAAATACCACTTCCGCTAGTATGGCTTATAGTAACTAGCGGTTGTCTAGATATTCCATACAGTTTACGCCCGGTACGTAGAACGTCATTACTCAAACTAGGAAAATTACCATATACACCGGCAACGACCCCATAACGACATTTGTGAGTAGCAAGCTGTAACATTTTTTGTGAGCCGTCAGCTTGAGCCGGCAAAGCCTCTATTAATGCACTGGTTAAAGCTATTATGGCCGACTGTAATCCTTGACGATGAGCCAAAACCGGGCCTATTCGGCCACCCGTACTAAGTTCTAAATCAATATTATAAAGATTAGCAAAAGAACTTAATTGCGTCTTGGCATCGTAAAGTATAGCTGGAACCGATACAGCCTCAGGAGTTAACTCGAAATCGTGACGATTTGTAAGCTTTACCCCTAGACTATAACCATCTATCAGATGCATACCATTCTCAGCTAATATTCGAACTTGTTCGTAATCTGGGTCCAATCCCATAGCAGCTAATTCTGCTTGACGAGATATTTGTAATAATGGCAGCTTAATCTGCTCGGCAATCGACAAGAGTAATTGCTGCGTTAAAGTAGATTCAGACTGCACCAGTACTTTCACCTTTCTTCACTTTTCGCCCTTCTATTTAGGCAAATTATACTCCCGAAAAGCTTTTCGACCCTAATAAAACATCCCAGTTAATATATCTAATAATAAAAGAGGCTTGAGTTAGTATTTCGTTATCAAATTTATTGAATTATTTTGTCTGGCTATTAGTTGCTGTATAACGATAACCGTTGCTCAATAAAATAACACTTAATAGTGATTTTTTCTTATTGTTTTTTGCATGAAAAGATAATAAAAAACCTGGCCTCCAATTCGTAGACATACTAAATTATTTTCCTTAGATTCAATAATTATTACACTTCAATCTATGCTTCAAGGCGACGAATCTACTTCCGGCGTAAATTCATAAAGCAATATTCCATTTTTCATTTTCAATGGTTTAAGACCTGGAAAATCAAAGGCGAAACTTATAACCTTTATTCCTCTTGGTTCTTCCTTGATAATCTTGCGCTCCAAGGCTGGCATTAATCTCGGTAACAAGAAAACATACACAGCGTCTGCATTAGGCCAATTACTGCCCCAAAAGTCTGCAAATTTTACTGTTACCTTTCCTCTAAACCTAAGGGTTCTAAGCCAACAAATAACAAATAAAATAGGGTTTAGCTCATATCCAACAGCATTCATGTCCCGCTTTGCTGCCGCTATGAGCATTCGACCATCACCACAACCTAATTCAATAATAGTATCTCCGGGGTTTAATTGAGCAAAATCAAAGATGGTATCTATTTGATTCTTTAGAGTGGGCAGATAGGGCGCCCCGGAAATTAATACTAACCCAAAACACATTGCCAGTAGTAAAAATACCAATATTAGAATTTGTAACCACACTAATTTTCTTCGTTAGCCTCCACTATTTTGTGTAATTTATTTTCGGCTACTTTAAGATACTCCTGAAGATGGTTAGTAATAGTTACACCTCTCTCATATAATCCCAAAGCTTCGTCAAGATTAGTCTCTTCGGCTTGAAGTTTGGATATAATAGAGTCAAGTTCAGTACTTAGTTTTTGATAATCTATTTGTTTTTTAGCCATTAATTAATCCTTTTACTTCCGCATCTAAAGAAATCTTAGAAAATTCAATAGATATTTTACTACCTTCAGCCAGATTAGTCCCGTCGGTTAGTTGCTGATTTGACCGTACTATAGCGTAACCTCTTTTTAAAACTTTTTTTGGACTTAATGCGTCTATTAATTTAGAACGATTCTCAAGCTTCTGTTGCTCTCTCATCAAAACAGACAATGATACCGTTTCTAGATTAGCCTTAACTGCCCGAAGCTCCCCATTTGCTAGCTTAATTCTATGTTCGATAGATAATGACATCTGCCTAGGTAAACGAACAAGATATTCATTAATTTCCCTTTTGCTGGGAACTAATAATTCGGCAGCATTACTGGGAGTTGAAGCTCTTAAATCGGCGGCAAGTTCAGAAAAACTTACATTAGTTTCATGTCCAATACCAATAAGCGTAGGCACACGACTTGCTGCGACGGCACGAACAACCTGCTCGTTATTAAAAGCTGCCAAATCCTCATCACTTCCTCCTCCACGTATGATAACCAGTACTTCCGGAGGATTGGATAGGCTCGAAAAGTAATTAATCGCTCTAATAATTTCCACTGGCGCTCGATCCCCTTGGACACTAACATTAAAACAATCAATGCTTAATCCCACCCATCTATTGTTTATTATTTTTATAAAATCCGCATAAGCTGCAGAACCAATTGAAGTAATTAATCCAATCCTAGTAGGTGGGTATGGCAAAGATCTCTTACGGTTTTGGGAAAATAAACCTTCATCCTCTAGTTTTGCTGCCAATAATTGGCTCATTTTTTTGATACTTCCCAGACCTATCGGATTAATAATAGTAACGCTAAAACTGAAACCATACCGAGAATGTAATTTTGGTGTTCCCTGTAACTTTACAAGCATACCGTCTTCTAACGGTCCGGGCAGATTATATACCGTAGAATAGCATTCCAGTCGAGCCATATCGTCTTTCAGATCAAAATAAACAAAACGACCTTTCTGAATCCTGAAATTAGCCAACTCTCCATATATGACAACTGAAGGATAGGCATAGTCTAGGGTTTGATTAAAAACATCGACAAATTCGCTAACAGAAAATTCAGGCATAAAACTCATTAGATTTTAATCACCTGAGAATGCTTGCTGTGTCTGGCTATTTCTTTCTGATAAAGATAATATCCAGGGGGTAATTGTAGTAAAGTGTTCAAAACCCTATACATAATAATTACTGGCAAGCTTAGGCTCGCCGGAATCCCGGCAACCAACAGCACTGTAATCATGAGAGTTTCATAAATACCAACACCCCCAGGTAATACAGAAACAAATCCAGCAAAATTCGCAATTCCATATGCTAATATAATTGCCCCTGGATTAACGAAATGCCCAAAAGATACGAAGACTATATAAATTACAGTTATTTCTGTTATATTCATGAACAGAGCATAGACTAGGGATATTTTCATTCTCTTTGGATCGGCGCACATCTCATAAAAAGTATTATGTAAATCAGTGAATACTTCCCTAGCCTTATCCATATTAATAATATCTTTACCAGAATTATGAATGTGCTTAACAAAGCTATTTAATTTATTAGTAAAAAACTCAAGAAACATATTGATACGTTCCTTTTTCCACAGAACAAAAATAAACAATCCCGAACCAACAATTAACAACGTAGACAGAATACCCGCAATTAGAATTGTAAAACTATTAACTCTGTCGCTTAAGGCTAAAGAGAAAATACTAAAAATTACCAATATCTCAAAAGAAAAAAAGGTTAACATTAGTTTCATTAACTGAACCATTGTTGCCTTTGCTCCGCTAATTTCCCGAGCCTTTACGCGTAAACCAAAATATGAAATACCTACTGCTCCGCCACTCGGAAATACATGATTTACAAAATTTAACTCCAGCGCCGCCCTAAGCATGTGCTTGTACGAAACCATATTTCTCACTGCGCCAAATAATTTCTGATACAATTTCGTTTGAAAATGATAATTAAACATCTCTAGAGGGATAATCAAGATCAAAACCCATGCATGGACTTGAAGCAAATCTCGAAAAGTTGTAACTAGATCATGTCTTATCGTATAAAGAGTTATAGCCAGGGCTACTATCGTGACGATATTCAGTAAAAGTTTCCATCGTTTAAAAACGTAACTGGAAATTTTATTCATAATACAATATTATATCCCAATTGATTCATTGATACGCTACAGGTTATTTGTAGCAAAAATGTCACAAGAAAAAACTTACAACATATTATGTAAATTTTTTCGTACAAAAATCAAATAAATCAAGATAAGTATTGGCTGCGGACAAGCAAAACTAAGTCGTAGAATACAAGATGAATATTTTTATCAAGTATCGTCAGGTTAATAATTCCAAATATCCAAAGGCATAAAATTGTAATTTACGGTTTAATATATATATGCAAAGCATACTAATCCTAGGACGCCAACCCAAGTTAGGTCTGGCCGAACTCGAAAGTCTTTATGGTAAAGAAAAGTTAAGACCCGTCGGCGCCCATGCAGTGGTGGTAGACATTGATCCTTGCCTGCTGCGATTCGAAAGGCTAGGTGGATGCATTAAGTTTGCCAAGGTGTTAACCGAAGTAAAGATAAACTCTCTTAAAGAAATTGGAAAATTTTTAAATAACCAGGGGCCAGAAAATATAAAACGCATGCCTCCAGGCAAAATGCATCTTGGAATTAGCACATATGGATATGACGTTACAGCTAAACAAGTGCAGCGATTAGCAATTGAATTAAAACAATCTATTCGTACAACTGGACGCAACGTAAGGGTAATTCCAAATAATAATCCATACCTATCTAGTGCCCAGGTTATACACGGGAAGCTGACATCAATCACTGGGTGGGAATTATTGCTGATAAAAAGCCCAGATGGATGTTTGATTGCTCAAACAATTAAAGCGCAAGATATTGAAGCCTATACTAGACGGGATCGAGTTCGACCAAACAGAGATATGCGGGTCGGAATGTTACCACCAAAATTAGCACAAATAATCATTAATCTAGCCGTCGGTAAACTGCCAGATTCGACAAATCAATCTGTATGCGAAATACCCGAAGACCAAATAATACCCAAGCAACATTTTAAAACCTTAATACTCGATCCTTTCTGTGGCAGTGGCGTAATACTCCAAGAAGCAGCAATTATGGGATATGACATTTTAGGATCAGATATGGACCAAAGGATGGTTGAATCATCTCTAGCAAACATTAAGTGGTTACGCAATCAACCATTTTTTTCAATTAATCCTGAAATTTCTATTGAGGTTTGCCAGGCCGATGCAACAAAATTCACATGGGCTAAAAAACCACAAATTATAGCGAGTGAAACATATTTGGGACGAAATTTTACATCTCAACCCTCATTTGAAGAAATTGCTAATCAACAGAAGCAAATTAATCAATTGCTCATTAATTTCCTGCAGAACATTGCACCTAAAATAGATAGAGGCACTAGATTTTGCTTAGCAGTACCTGCATGGAAAAATCAACAAGGCAAAATCGTTCACCTTCCGTTTATTGACTCACTCGAAGCTTTTGGATATAATCGGATAAGTTTCCACCACTGTGCTAATGAGTCTCTAGTTTATCTGAGACCTTCACAGGTAGTGGCAAGAGAATTGTTAGTTATAAAGAAAGTCTAAAATATATGTCACACGTTAAAGCAGGTGGTACCGCAAAAAATATCCATGACTCTCCCGGACAAAGGTTAGGGGTTAAGCTTTATGGCGGTCAGAAGGTTAAAGTCGGTCAAGTTATAGTTCGCCAAGTTGGCATGACTAAACGTCCAGGCCCTGGCACAACGTTAAGTAAAAATTTTACAATTCATGCATCACGAGATGGTGTAGTTAATTACAGTTCACGTAAAGTACGTCTTTTCTCCGGGAAATCGGTTCGACGAACCGAGGTCAGCGTTAACTAATCCCAAGACTATACTTAATACGATCAACTACATCAGCAATTACTACCTGAGACTTAACTAAATAATCATCTACGCCTAAACTTTCAGCTCTCTTCCGGTCACTTTCTTGACTCAAGGCGGTTAGCATTATTACTTTGAGGTGAGCTGTATCTGGTGTATTACGAAGAATGTCCAGTACGTCAAAACCACTTAATTTGGGCATCATTATATCTAATAAGACTAGATCAGGATGATAGTTTTGTGCCGACGAAAGAACATCTTCTCCATCTGCTACGCGACGCACATCAAATCCTTCGGCTTGCAAACGCATAACATAAACACCGGCTAAACCATCATCATCCTCAACCAATAAGATTCTTTTCTGAGTTGAATTCGTTTCATCCATACTGCTTAAGCTACATTATTTATCCTATCTTTGCAACGCTT